>CAZLQU010000010.1:0-21592 GCA_964561805.1 uncultured Muribaculaceae bacterium
CGCATAGATATACATGATAATTATACCATGCAAATCCTGCGTTTTCAATGTGCTACTGGGCCTGACGCACCAGCAGAAAGCCGTCGAATACCTGCCCCTTGATCATGCTGCCGAGCTGTGGCTGTTCGCATGAAACCGCCCCCCTGTTGTGTGATGATATCCTCTGATTCAATAATAGTCTTTCCCCTCCGCCCTGTCAAGCCCTTACGCATACGGAATATTTGGTCTATAATAGGGATACTGATCTGTAGGTTATCGGAGGTTCGGAATATGCCGGATACCGGGCTGACATGGTACAATCTGAAGGAATAGATGCTGATAATCGTTTAGGACTAAGAAAAGAGTTAAAAGAAATTCAAAAGAGATTTAAAACAACGATGATTTATATCACTCATGACCAAGAAGAAGCTTTCTCACTATCTGATAGAGTTATGGTTATGCGTGAAGGGAATATCGAGCAAATTGATACTCCAAATAAGATTTATAACTATCCAGCAAATGAATATGTTAGAAAATTTGTTACTAATCACTTGATTGAAAAAGTATCATCAATTGAAAAATGTACAGGAATTGATTTGTAATGAAAAAGCGTAGTCATCTTAGTCTTTTGATTTTCCTTTTCTTAATTATTGCAATATTTTATCCACTTTTAATAATGCTAATTAAAGTAGAGTGGGCTACATTTCCTGAATTACTAGCATCTGATGCCTTTAAGAATGCTTTTAATAATTCATTATTAGTAACAAGTAGTGCTACCATCTTATCGGTTGGTATTGCATATTTACTTGCTTACACCTTAAATAGAACTAATATTGAACATCGCGCTATCTTAAAAGTATTTTTGACCTTACCAATGCTAATTCCTTCAATTTCGCATGGTTTAGGACTAATTAATCTATTTGGTGCTAATGGTATTATTTCATCATTCTTTGGCTTTAATATTATTGGTAAATCAGGAATTATTTTAGGATCTATATTGTATTCATTTCCCGTAGCATTCTTAATGCTAGATGATGGCTTTAATTATATTGACAATACAATGTATGATTCTGCAAAAGTATTAAATATGAACAAATGGGAAACATTTAAAAATGTTACCATGTGTTATATGAAAAAACCATTATTATCATCAATCTTTGCTGTATTTACCTTAATCTTTACGGATTATGGTGTACCTCTTGCAGTTGGTGGTAAGTTTATAACTTTGCCAGTTTTCTTATATAAAGAAGTTATTGGTTTACTTGATTTTTCAAGAGGTACAATGATTGGCTTATTCTTGCTTATTCCTGCATTTGTATCATTCATCTTTGATAATTTTAGTAAAGACTATTCATTTGGTGAATTTAGTAAAGATTTTAAAATTACAAAAAATAGAACAAGAGATATTATTTTAACAATTTTTGTCTATTTAATTATTACTTTTATCTTTTTGATAGTAGGCTCATTTATCTTTTATGCCTTTATCGATAATTTTACCCTAAACAGAGTATTTTCACTAAAGCATATTGAATACGTTTTAAGTAATAATTTAGGAATGTATGTCTTTAATTCCTTATTAATAGCTGTGCTTGTATCAATAATTGGGACCATTATAGCTTATATAACAGCATATTATACCGCTAGAATTAAAGGTAATATTTCAAAGATAGCCCACGTTTTAACAATCGTTTCATTGGCTATCCCTGGAATTGTTTTGGGACTTTCCTATACGATAGCATTCCATAATAGTTTTATTTATAATACCTATATAATTTTAATAATTGTCAATATTGTTCACTTTATAGCTAGTCCTTACTTAATGGCTTATAATGCATTGCAAAAAGTAAATCCTAACTATGAAGTCGTAGCTAAAACTTGTCATATCAAACCATGGAGAATCATCTTAGATGTTATTATTCCATGTACTAAAAAAACGATAAGAGAAATGTTTGCTTATTTCTTTGTCAATTCAATGATAACCATTTCTGCTGTAGCATTCTTATTTAATACAAATACAATGCCATTATCATTAATGATTAACCAATATGAAGGTAATTTAATGTTAGGTGAAGCAGCCATTGTTTCATTAGTTATCTTAGCATTCAATGTAATTGTCAAAGGAAGCGTTTATTTAATTAATCGTAAAGAGCATAGGAGAGAGATGTATGAACATAACATATAATGAATTTTTAGTTTTAACAACAATTGAAAAAACTAAAGAAAAATTATCTCAAAGAAAGATATCAGAATTAACTAAATTATCTTTAGGAACAGTAAATAAAATAATTAGCGACCTACTTAAAAATAAGTATATTGGTGAAGATAATACCATTACTAAACTTGGTTTAGAAATACTTGAACCATATAGAGTAAAAAGAGCAATCTTTTTAGCAGCGGGTTTTGGATCAAGAATGGTACCTATTACTTTAAATACTCCAAAACCATTAGTTCTAGTAAATGGCAAAAGAATTATTGAAACAATGCTAGATGCTTGTGTTAAAGTTGGTATTGAAGAAATTATTATTGTCACTGGTTACCTTTATGAACAATTTGAAGTACTCTTAAAAAAGTATCCCAATATCAAATTTATTGTTAATCATAAATATAATGAAGCCAATAACATTTCATCAGCATACCTAGTAAGAGATAAATTTGCAAATGCATATGTTCTTGAATCAGATTTATATCTATATAATCCCGATTTAATTAGAAAATATGAATATCAAAGTAATTTCTTAGGTAAATATGTATCGGTTACTGATGACTGGTGCATTGAAACCAAAAATGGTATCATTACTAAAGAAAAAGTCGGAGGCTATAATTGCTATCAGATGTATGGTATCTCTTACTACAATTCTGAAGATGCTAAAAAAATAGAAAAAGATATAGATTTAGTATATAATTCACCAGGCGGAAAAGAAAAATACTGGGAACAAGTAATCTTAGATGTTTGTAAAAAGAATTATCAAATTGCCGTAAGAGAATGTTATGAAGGTGATATTATTGAAATTGATACCTTTAATGAACTAAAAGCAATTGATAAAACTTATGATGTTTAAAAAAGATAAATATTTTATCTTTTTTTCTTTGTTTTTTTATGCTATAATTATTATAGTAAAGGTTAGTGGTGAAAAGGTATGGATAAAAAAGAAAAAATAAATCAGATACTCGTTTATTTAGGAATAATTTTTACATTTTTAATATTAGATGTTGGTCTAAGATATTTAGTACGTGAGCACATTGGATTTGTTAGTGTTAAATCATTTTCGCCATTAGCATTTTCCTTGAGTTATGTTGTCATTTTCTTATTACTATGTTTGATATGTAATAAGAAAGCAAAAGCAATATATATTATACTAACGATTTTGGCCAACATTTATTTTGTGGCTCAAATTGTTCATTTTCAAATACTTGGCAATGTATTTTCACTAGTTAGTTTGTTTTCTGTAGGTGAAGCAAATGATTATTTATCATATGCTATTACATATATAAATGCCAAGGTAATTATTGTGGTTTTACTATCTTTAGTAGCTATGATTACGGTTTTAGTTTTGTCGAAAAGAAAAGAGTTACTAAAGGTAACAAATAAAAAGAAAAAAATAATACTAATATTTATTATTTTTGTTATTCTTCGTGTAAGTGCAATTTATAAATTGGGTAAACCGGTATCAGAAACGGCGTGGGATGCTTGGAAAGTACCTAGAAATGTGTATAATACTTATGGTAATAAGAATCGAAGCATTATGGCAAGTGGTGTATATGAATATATTTTTAGAGATATATATTTATATACAAAGAATCATTTCTTTAGAAATAATAAAAAGCAGATTGAAGATATTAATACGTATTTGAATAACGTTGATATAACAACTGAAGAAAACGCATATACCGGCATTTTTAAAGATAAGAATCTAATTATAATAATGTTAGAAAGCATTGATAATTGGTTAATAACTGAAGATACAATGCCCACTTTATATAAATTATCAAAAGAAGGATTAAATTTTACTAATCGATATGCCCCATTTTTTGGTAGTGGTATGACTATTAATAGCGAATTTGCAGCAATTACTGGTTTATATGCGGTTACCAATGATAAAGCTATATATAATTATAGTTATAATAATTATGACTATAGCTTACCAGCATTACTTAAAAATAATGATTATGTAGTTAATTCAATGCATATGAATAGTGGGGCCTTTTATAATCGCCATGACTTTCATGTCGGACTTGGTTTTAATGAACATTATCCATTGTACGATATGGGATTCAACGATCACTTTGATCATGATACAGTAATTGCTAAGAACGACAATAGTTATAACCTAATTGTCAATGATAATAAATTCTTTACATTTATTACAACTTATTCAGCACATGTACCATATACAAATAATCCAATATGTGAAGAATTAATGCCCAAAGATAGTGATCATTCAGAAATGACTTGTCTTAAATCTTTAGCAAAAGAGACAGATGATTTTGTTAATTTATTAATGAAACGTCTTTCTGATGATGGATATCTAGATAATACAGTAATTGTCTTATTTGCTGATCATTATAGTTATGGATATAGTGATATTCAGCAAATAAAAGGAACCGAAGACAGCAATATGATCCAAAAAACACCATTAATTATCTGGAGCAAAGATATTGAACACAAAGACATTGATATAATTACTGATACAGCAGATATTCCAGAAACATTATTTAATATGTTTGGAATAGACTATAATCCAAAATTATATATGGGTACTGATATATTTAGTAAACAACATGAAAATTTTGTCTATTTTAATGATTATTCATGGTATGATGGACAAAATTATTCAAAAAATATCGACGAAAGTGAATATGTTAAAGAAATATCAGAAAAAGTAAATCAAAAAATTGATATCAATCAAAAAATAATAGCTAGTGATTTTTATAAAACATATCACGAAGATAAATAATAATTATTATATAATTTAAAGTGGGAGTATTTAAATGAAAAAAATAGAATTAGTTGAACAAAAAAAGATTTTAGTTGAGATACTGAAATATATTGATGATATCTGTAAGAAAAATGATATTAAGTATTCACTCATCTGTGGCTCATTAATAGGGGCTATTAGACATAAAGGAATAATTCCATGGGATGATGATATCGATATTGCTTTATTACCAGAAGAATATGATAAATTAATGAATGCACTGTCTAAAAAAAATGATCGATATATATTGTTGGATCCAGAAAGGAATCCCAAGTATTACTATCCATTTGCTAAGTTAGTTGATAGTAGGACGACAATGTTTGAAAAGGGTATCAAGACAATTGATAATTACGGGGTATATGTTGATATATTCAGATATGACTATGTTTCAAACAATAAATTAATTAGAAAATTACATTATAAATATTTAATATTTATTCAAACACTTTTTTCAAGAGCAATGTTAGACCCCAAAAATATTAAGCGTTTAAAAAGCAAACTAATCGTTATTTTTGCACGAATTATTGGCGTTAATTACTTTAGAAAAAAACATATGAGATTATGTCGAAGCAAAAAGAAAACGGATTATGTTTTAATTAATTGGCCAGAATATGGCTTTAACAAAGAAATTATGAAAACAGTTGATTTTCAAAAGTATCAAAAAGTAAAATTTGAAAATATTGAAGCAATGATTCTGACAGATTATGATGAAGTTTTAAGAACAATGTATGGTGATTATATGCAATTACCACCAGAAAAAGATAGAGTAGCTAGACATGTTACAGAAATCTATTGGCGAGATTAAATTAAAATAATGAAGGTGATATAATGCGAACACAAAAAGCAGCTAGGAATTTGATTATTAGTACAATATTAACAACTTTAGTTGCCTTGGTAGGATTAATTAAAATTAAAGTCTTTTTAGCTCAGTTGGGTGATGAAACTACAGGTATATATCAATTATTTACCCAAATATTTTCATATATTTCATTAGTTGATGCAGGACTTACAAGTAGTTTATTATATTGCTTATATAAGCCCGTATCTGATAATAATGATAAGAAAATTAATGAAATATTAAAAGGCGGTCGCAATTTTTATAATAAGATAGCAATAATTATTGTGGCAATAGGAATAATTTTATCATTTAAGATTGATTTCTTTTTAAAGGATTATTCATTACCATTTTGGTATATTCAAGTTTGTTTTATTATGTTTATTGTTGCCAGTGGAATTAACTATTTTGTAACACCACAAAAAGTAATTTTGGAAGCAAGACAAAATCTATATAAAGTACATATAGTTGTATATTCTTCAATAATTATGAAAGGATTACTTGAAATAGTATTACTACTAATGAATTTAAAACTATTGTCTTTAATGATTTTAGCCATTGTTATTTCAATCATCCAAAACATCATAATTTTACTAATTACAAAGAAAGACTATCCACAATTATCATTTAAAAATGTCAATCCAGATAATGAGTTTAAAAAAGAAACAAAGAATTTATTAGCTCAAAAAATTACGTCTATAATCTTTAATAATATCGATGTTATTTTAATATCAAAATATATTAGTGCCGCAAGTGTTGTTATCTATACATCATATAATTACATTATTAACTCAATCCAAAATATTGTAAGAAAGATTGGCAGTTCATCATTAGCTAGTGTTGGTAATTTACTAGTTACTGAAAAGAATAAAGCCCGAGAAGTATTTTATGAATATAATGCAATGTGCTTTTACATAGCAAATGTTGTTTGTATTCCATTATTACTTGTCATAACTGACTTTGTACGTATTTTTTATGGCAATGCCTATACATTATCTTATTTAGGTAGTGCTTGTATTGTAATTATTTTATATTTTAAAGTAATTGATATTCCTTTGGAAGTGTATTTTGAGGCTTTAGGATATTTTGATAAACTTAAAAAATGTTTATTTTTACAAAGCATTATCAATATTTCCTTATCATTAGTATTATTATTTAAAATTGGTATTGAAGGAGTTATTCTAGCAACTGTAATTTCATATATTATCGGGGAATTTGCATTATATCCTCAAATCTTAAATAATAACTATTTTAAAAATGATAAAATAAAATATTATCGTCATTCAAGCAAATTATTATTTGTTGGTATACTAAGTTATGGATTATTATATTTTATTACCAAAAATATTATAGTAAGTAATTTATTTGAATGGTTTTTATTAGGTGTTAGTGCCTTTGGAATTAATTTAATAATTATTACACTTTATTTCTTCTTAATCAAAGAAATAAGTTTCTTTGAAAGATTTAAATGGCTCATTAAAGGAAGGAGTAATACAAATGGCTAAAAACAATATCTTTATTGTCATCGATTCATTATACTATGACAAAACGATTGCTTCTACTAATCATCCTGATACTATGCCTTTTTTGAACAAATTAAGAAGTGAAGGATTAACATGTGAGAATATGTATTCAGAAGCACCTTATACAGAAGCCGCATTGGTATCATTACTATGTGGCATAGATACTTTAAAAAAAGGTAGTTATATTAGAAAATTATATGGCAAAGAAACAATAATGGAAACATTTAAAAATAGTGGTTATGAAACATTTTGTAATTGTGTACAACCACTTGTATATCCATCATATTCTTATCAAGGATTAACAGAGGAATATGACAATATTTGCTACAATTTTTCTACATTGTGGTCATATCGTCTAGATTTTTATAGTAAACAATATAAGAATACCGGGCTTGATGATAAAACATTAAATGTTATTATTGATTTAGTCGAAGACAATTTTAATGAATGGATGAATTTTTTAACGTCCTTAAGAGATAATACACAAGTAACATCGTTCATTTATAAATATATTGATACAACTGATGCAAATAAAAATTTAGAATTAGTGAATAAAAAATTTAATAAATTTAAAAAAAATAAATTAAACTATATTAAAGAATTACTAGAAAAAGGAAAAGACCATGAGTTATTTAAAATTCATACATACGAATTGACAAAGCGTTTAACCGATGAAGAAAAACAAAAATTATATAAACGCTATAATAAGATTATTAAAAAGGTTCGTTTAAAAAATTTTATTAATAATTTGCTTAATAATCGTCTAGTACTTATTCCCAAAAATGAATATCGTGGTTTAATTAAAGCATATATCAATGCTATATATAATCGCTTTTTAATAGGTAAAATAAAAGATGATCCAAAGACAAGAAAGGCTGCTCCAAGTATGGATGCAACATTTAATCATTTTGAAAATTGGTTATTAAAAAGAAAAAATAATAAACCGTATTTTGCATATTTACATGTTGACGATTGCCATAGTCCTGAAATATATTATACATATGATACAAATGATTTTCACAAATTAGATGAAGAATTTAGTTTAATTGAAGATTATCTTAAACATATACCTAAAGGATATAAAGGCAGTATGTCATATGATATTTCATTGAGATATGCCGATTTGTGTTTAAAAAGATTATATAATTTTCTTGATGAAAATAAAATGTTAGATGATGTTAATATTTTCATTTGCGCTGATCATGGATCATCATATTCATTTGATCCATATCGTTCTAATTATGTCAACAACGCACATCGTGAAAATTATAATATGCCATTTGTCATATGGAGCAAAGAAATAAAACATCAAGTAATTAAGGGATTTTATAATACTAAAGATATTCCTGCTACCATCCTAGATTTAAATAATATCAAAATACCGAATGAATATGACGGTATATCAATATTAAAAAACAACGCAAGAGAATATGTCTTATTGGAGAATGTTTGTGGTGGATGTCCTGATTATAATTTACGCGATTTTATGTTAGGAATCCGCAACAATAATTACCTAGTGGTTATGAACTTAAATTTACATAAAGATTTTACCGATGGTAAAATTATAAGTATATATGATTTAAAAACGGATAAAAGGGAACTATATAACTTGAAAGATACAATCGATAAAACAGTAATCTCCAAAGAATTAGCAATAATTGAAAAAGAATTTAATGCCTTAAAAGCTGATATGGCAAAAAATAATTTTTTGAATGTGAAGAGGTAAATATGAAAAAAGTAAGTATAATAATTCCTGTTTATAATGTTGAAAAATATATTGCAAAATGCCTTGATAGTTTAGTAAAACAAACATTATCAGATATTGAAATAATCGTTGTCAACGATGGTAGCCCTGACAATTCACAAAAAATAATTGATAAATATGTGAAGAAATATCCTAATATTGTCAAATCGTATATAAAAGAAAATGGTGGACAAGGATCAGCTAGAAATTATGGCTTAGAAAAGGCTACTGGTGAATATATTGGCTATGTTGATTCTGATGATTATGTAAGTATCGATATGTACGAAAAACTATATCAAAAAGCCAAAAGCAAAGATTTAGATATTGCCATTTGTGGCAATTATGTTGTCTTTGAAAATTCTAATAGAGAAATAATTGAATTAAATAATTATGTCATCGAAGATAAACATGATAATGCTTATTTTGGGAAATTAGCTGTTTGGAATAAAATATATAAAAAATCATTAGTTCAAAAACTAACTTTTAGAAGTAAGAAATGGTATGAGGATTTAGACTTTACCGTTAAAGCATTATCGCTGGCTAAAAAAGTAGATTATGTCGATGAACCATTATACTATTATTTATATCGTGAAGGATCAACGATGAATAATTCAAATATTGAAAGAAATTTAGAGATTATAGATGCCTTTGATGAAATAAAGAACGAAAAAAAGAACCACAATATTATTGAATATTTAGCTATCGACAATATTTATATTTCGGCGATTGTTAGAGTAATCAATGCTAAGACAAATAAAAAAATTAAAATTGAAACTATTAATAAAATGAAAAATTATGTTTCAAAAAACTTTGAAAATTTTGAAAAAAATGAATATTTGCCATTATTATCTAATAATCGAAAAATAATTTATAAATTGATCAATAAAAACAAATATTGGATAGTAAAACTAATATTTATAATTAAAAAGAAATTATAATTAGATACATAGAAGGAGTCATCATGAATAAAAAACAAAAAATAATTTATTTATATTTTATAATTTTACCAATTATTGATGTCGTTACATCATTAATTGCACGTTTTGCAAATATTAATTTATCATTAGGAATGATTGTTAAAGGCTTGACAATGGTCTTTAGCATTATCTATGTTTTCTTTTTTAGTAAATCAAAATATCGTCTTCCATCAATAATATATTCGCTTGCTTTAGCATTATTTGGGATAGTATATTTTGCAACAAAAATTGAAATATTAAATGTACATAATATAGTTTTTGAATTGACTTATGCCCTTCATTATTTGTATTTTCCAGTAATGATTATGGGTGTATTTAATATCTTTGAAGACTATAACATGCCAAAAGAAATAATATATAAAATTCTATTGATTAATAGTTTTATGTATATGTTATTATTACTTATTCCATATATCACTAATACTAGTTTTAATTCTTACCGTTGGAATAATGTAAAAGGAAAAAATGGTTGGTTTTATTCAGCAAATGAGACAGGAGCAATAAGCATTTTACTACTTTCAAGTATGTTGTTTTTACTTGATAATCATAAAAAAATTAAAGTATTACTTGTAATACCATTATTATTATCTATTGCTTTAATTGGCACGAAGGTAAGTTATTTAGGGATGATTATTGTAACTATTCTAGTAGCTTTAGTTTTTATTATAAAAGAAAAGAAAGAACGATTTAAATTGCCAATTATTTTAATAACCATTTTAATTATTATTTGTAATTTTTCACCAGCATTATCAAATCTAGCTGGACAAATGGATACAATCGAAGAACCTGATGATACCGTTGAAAGACAATATAAGTATGAAAAAATTGAAGATTTGATTAAAAATAAAAAAGTGGCCAAAATTGTAAAATTAAGTTTAAATGGTCGTGAAACTTTTTTCTTAAAAAATTATAGTGTTTATTCTGACAGTAGGTTTAGTGATAAATTATTTGGACTTAGTTGGTGTCATCGTAAATCAATTAATTATGATGTAGAAAAAAAATTAATTGAAATTGATTATTTGGATATAGTTATTCATTATGGTATCATTGGTTTCATTCTTTACTTTATGCCACTTATCTATTTGTTTATTCGTATGATAAAAGAAAAAATTAAAACAACACCGGAGTTTTGGTTATATTTGATTTTGTTACTACTTGAATTAGGTATATCATCGTTTGCTGGGCACGTTTTAAGTGCACCTGCGGTATCAATTTATCTAGTGCTCATAATGTATTTAATAAAATTAAATGCCATAAAACCATTAAAGACCCAATAAGGAGGATATTATGTCAATGAATAATGAGATAACAATATTATCGCTTCATTTAGGATATGGAGGTATTGAACAATATATTTCTTCATTATGTAAAATGCTTGAAAATGATTATAAAATTAATATTGTTTCGACATATAAAGTAACTCCTAAGCCACCATTTCCATTCAGTGATAAAATTAAGATAACTTATTTACTTGATTATGGCCCTAACAAATTAGTTTTTAAAGAAGCATTAAAAGAACATAATATTTTAAAAATACTATCTGAAGGACTAAAAAGTATAAAGATTTTATTCTTAAAATACTACTTAAATATTAAAGCAATTAAAAAAATAGATAGTAAATATATTATTACAACTCGTGATTTTCATAATAAATTAGTAGGTACTTACGCTAAAAAGAATATAATCAAAATAGCCACTGAACATAATTATCATAATAATAACCAGAAGTATATTAATAAATTAGTAACATCAGTCAAAAATTTTGATTATTTTGTATTAGTGTCAGATTCACTAACAAAATTTTATGAAAGATTAGTACGTCCTAAATGTGTTTTTATTCCCAATATTATCGATAGTTTACCTAAAGAAAGGACAAGCCTTGATAAAAACATTATCGTATCTATAGGAAGAATGGAATGGGAAAAAGGATTTGAAGATCTTATTGATATTGTTAATCTTGTTAAAAAAGATATTCCTAATATTAAATTATATTTAATGGGAGATGGCTCTTTAAAACCAGAATTAATACATAAAGTAAAAGAATTATCATTAACTAATAATATTATATTTACAGGGTTCATTCCTAAAAATGAAATGGCAAAATATTTAGTTCAGGCTAAATTATATGTAATGACTTCTCACACTGAGTCATTCGGCCTAGTTTTACTTGAAGCCATGAGTTATGGTATTCCATGTATCGCCTTTGATAGTGCCGATGGTGCCAAAGAATTATTAAAGCAAAGTCGTGGTATTTTAATCACTAATCGTGATAAGTCAAACATGGCTAAAGAGATTATAAATTTATTAGATAATAATAAAGAATTAACAGCCTTGTCTAATAAAAGTATCGAATATGCAAAGAATTATTTACCAGATAAAGTCAAAAACAAATGGTTAAATATTTTAAAATAAGTAGGTGATAAGATGCACAAAATAAAAAAACACCATAAATATCGTTTAAAATTATCAGGAATTATTATCATTATTGTTTTGTTATTATTATTAATTGGTGGAGCATATTTTGGAGTTACTAAGTATTTGGCTAAAAAAGAAAAAGAAAACCAAATAGCTTTAAAAAATGATATTAAAAAACACTATAATGAATATGTAAAAACCAATAAAGAAACAAATCTATATGATAGTAAAAACAATAAAATAGGTAAAATAGGTGAAGGTGTTGAATTAACTCTTGAAGATTTTGAAATTACTTATGAAACAATTAATTTTAAAATTAAAGATTTAGAAGATACCTATGTTAATTACAAAGATGTCGATAAAATTGATAAATTGACAGAAATTGATAAACGCTATCAAAAATATATTCCCTTTAATAGTAATATTAAAACAAGTGATAAAGTATCATTTTATGATGCCGAAGGTAATTTAATATATACCCTAAATAAAGGTGTCGATTTACCAATTATTATCAAAGATGATGATATGTATGGTGTCATTTATAATGAAAGATTAATGTACATTAAAAAAGATGATGAAATAGAAACATATGACCATAAAAATACTGACAAACATAATTCAAATGGCGTAGCAGTTTTAAATTATCACTTTATTTATGATGAAAACGATGCAACTGAACGTAGCAAATGTAACGAAGAAATATGCGTTAGTAAATCGCAGTTTAAACGTGAATTAGAGTACTTTAAGGAAAATGATATTTGGCCGATTAAAATGCATGAATTAGAATTATATATGGATAAAAAATTACAACTTCCTAAAAGTGTCTTAATTACTTTTGATGATGGTGGTTGGACAAAACATGCCGTTGACTTATTAGGCGAATATAAAATGTATGCCACATTCTTCTTAGTTACATCTTGGTATAATCCTAAAGACTACTACAAGAATGAATATATTGAGTTTCACTCTCATACTCATAACATGCACGATGGTGGTAAATGTCCTGGAGGCCAAGGTGGCGCTATCAAATGTTTAGATAAAGATAAAATTTTAGATGACTTAAAGAAAAGTAGGGAAGTCCTAAACGGTTCAACTGCATTTTGTTATCCATTTTATGAATATAATAGTTACTCCGAAAACTTGCTAAAAGAAGCAGGCTTTACAATGGCTTTTATTGGTGAAGTAAGAGCAAGTTACGGACCATATAAATTAGCAGAACCTGGTGGCGATAAAATGAAAATCCCTCGCTTTGTCGTTGTTAATTATACGACAATCGGAGAACTAAATCGTTGTTTTAATGAAATAAGGTAGGAGATTGATATGAAAAAGAAAGTATTGTTTATTGCTTCAACTGGTGGTCACTTAGAAGAATTAATGCAACTAAAGCCAATGTTTGATAAATATGATTATCACATTATTACTGAAAAAACAAAATCGAATTTATCACTAAAAAATAAATTCCCAGGAAAAGTAAACTTTTTAGTATATGGCAGTTATACAACCTTAGCAAGAAAAATAAGTTATCCATTTAAATTAATGTATAATACCATTAAATCATTTATCTTATATTTAAAAATTAGACCGAAGTATATTATCTCAACAGGCGCACACACATCTGGCCCAATGTGCTTAATCGGTCACATATTTGGTAGTAAAATTATTTATATTGAAACATTTGCTAATAGTGAATCCAAATCAAGAACCGGATCAATTGTCTATAAATTTGCCGATTTATTTATCGTACAGTGGGAAAGTATGTTAAAATTATATCCCAATGCTATATATGGAGGTTGGATATTCTAATGATATTTGTAACACTAGGAACTCAAGATAAAACTTTTAAAAGATTACTTGAAACAATTGATAAAGAAATAGAAAAAGGTAATATAAAAGAGAAAGTAATTGTCCAAGCTGGATTTACTAAATATAACTCAAAAAATATGGAAATATTTGATTTATTAGATAAAGATGACTTTGATAAATATATTAAACAATGTGACTTATTAATTACCCATGGCGGTGTTGGTTCAATTCTAACCGGTTTAAAAAATAATAAAAAAGTAATTGCTGCCCCAAGATTATACAAATACAAAGAACATATGAATGATCATCAAGTTCAAATTATTAAAAGATTTTCTGATGCGGGCTACATATTACCATTATATGAAAATGACGATTTAGGAAAAGTATTAAAGAAAAGTATTACCTTTAAACCAAAAAAATATGTTAGTAACACTGATAACATAATTAAACTAATTTCAAATTTTATTGATAAAAACTAAATATCGTGTTATAATTTAGGTGGTGAAGAAAGATGGAGAAAAAAGATAAGAAAAGACTATATAGAACCGAAGGCAATGATGCTAAATTGTTTGGTGTTTGTGGTGGCATCGCTGAATATTTTGATATTGATCCTACAATTGTAAGAGTTGCTTGGGCAGTACTAGCATTTGCTTATGGTACTGGTGTTCTAGCATATTTAATTTGTGCACTATGCATGCCAAAGAAATCTGAAACGAAATAAAGTATTAAAAGTACTTTATTTTTTTTATAAATTATTATATAATTAAATACGTGAGGCCAGCCTGGCGGAATGGTAGACGCGATAGACTCAAAATCTATTGTCACTAGTGACGTGAGGGTTCAAGTCCCTTGGCTGGTACCAATAAGATAGGAAACTCGAACTTTTCGAGTATAAAGCAAAACGACTTGCAAAAAAAGTCGTTTTTGTCTTATCGTGCATATAGATGAGGGAAACTTCATACAATAAAAAAAATCATTTTGCTTGCAATAATATCATTTTTAAGTTAATATATATTATATAGTAGTGGAGGATTATATGGAAAATATTGAAGTATTGTTTGATGAAGAAAAAATTAACGAAAGAGTAAAAACTTTAGCTAACGAATTATATCAAAAATATGGTGATGAGGAAGTTGTATTTATTTGTACTTTAAAAGGTGCCGTTTTTTTTGCTTGCGATTTACTTAAAAATTATAAGGGCGATGCCAGAATGGAATTCTTAAGAGTATCTAGTTATCATGGCACCGAAACAACTGGTAAAATAGAACTAAATCTATCAATTAGTGAAGATAATATTAAAGATAAGCATGTTGTTATTATTGAAGATATCGTCGATACTGGCCACACCCTTGCGTTTTTAAATAAGTATATCGCCGACATGAAACCCAGCACTTTAGAAATATGCACCTTATTAGATAAAAAAGTAAGAAGGGTTGTTCCTATAGATCCTACATATGCTGGCTTTATTGTCGATGATTTATTTGTAATTGGATATGGTCTTGACTATGATCAAAAATATCGTAATTTACCATATATTGGTGTCTTAAAGAAAACAAAAAAGATCTCTAAATGAGATCTTTTTTAAGTATTATTTCATTTTTTTGTTGATTTCTGTAGTGTTCTTCCAAATCATTACACCCATCATCATTGCTTCATAACATAGTCTTGCTCCAAGATTACCGAAAACGATAGTCATAAGGCAACTAAGGAATCCGACAAATCCAAGTGCTAAGAAAGCAAGTGGTGCTAGTGTAATAAAGATAGCAGCAAAAATATACGCAATCTTCAAAATTGGTTCAATAAGCATCTTATCAAAACGTAAGAAGCCTCTTAACCATTCAAGTTTTGGATTTTTAAGTTTGTCATCCTTTTTTACAAACATAAAATAAACAAGGAAGCAACCAACTAAAGCAGCAATCAATGCGATAATAACCCAAACAGTCATACCAATTCCTCTTGCGGCAGTATTTCCAAGTGAAGATATTAGCTTATCATTGCTACCATAACCATAATCATACATACAATAATACTCCTTTCATACCATTATCATACCATATAAATAAAAAATATTCACGCATTTTATATAAAAAAAGAATATTAATTTACAATCATCATTATCTTTGATATAATATTATATAGGGTAGGAAGGATAAAAAGTAATGGAAGAAGAAATATTAAAAATACTAAGAAACAAGAAAAATACTTCTTTGTCATCAATAGAAATTAATGACTTTTTAGGTTTAAAAGGTATTGACGAATATGCCAATCTTGAAAATGTATTAAATAAGTTGTGCGAAGAAGGAAAAATATATTATAGTGAAAAGAAAAAAAGATATACTCCTATAGAGAATACTAATTTTAAAACAGGAAAATTAATTGTCAATCCTAAAGGATATGGCTTTGTAATTTTAAATCCAGAATTCAATGAAGAAAATGTTTTTATTAGTGGAACTAATTTAATGGATGGTAGAAACAATGATATTGTTGTCGTTGAACTTACCGGAAAAAACAGTCACGAAGGAAGAATAATTCGTATTCTTAAAAGAGATGATTCCATTATTGTCGGACTTTTATATGAAGAAAAAGGCCTTTATTTTGTTAAACCAGATAAAGGTGAATATAAAGATTTACCCGTTCCTAAAGAAATGTTAAAAGGGGCTGTTCCAGGCCACAAAGTATTAGTAAAGCCTAATACCGTAGGTCGTGAATATGTCGGCGAAATTGTTAAAATAATTGGCCATAAAAATGATGTTGGTGTCGACATTTTATCATTTGTTTATCAATATGAATTTGATCCAACATTCTCAGATGAAGTAATTAATGCTGTCGAAAATATTCCTAGTGAAGTCTTACCATCTGAATATGAAAATAGAATTGATCTTCGTAATGAAACTATTTTTACTATCGATGGTGATGACACCAAAGATATAGATGATGCCATAAGTATCAAAAAAATAAGTCCTGATGTCTATGAATTAGGTGTCCATATTGCCGATGTTTCTCATTATGTAAAAAAAGATGAAACTATTGATAAAGATGCCTATGAAAGAGGAACTAGTGTTTACCTAGTCGATAGAGTAATTCCAATGCTTCCTCATAAATTATCAAATGGTATATGTAGCTTAAACCCTGATGTCGATAGATTAGCCCTTTCTTGTGTTATGAATATTAACAGTAAAGGTTATGTTATTAAATATAAGATTTTTAAATCAGTCATTAAAAGTAGAAAACAAATGACTTATACTTGTGTCAATGAAATCTTAGAAAATAATAAAGTACCTGAAGGATATGAACCATTTGTTAAAGACTTAAAATTAATGAATGAATTATCAAATATTTTAAGAAAGAAAATGGTTAATCATGGTTACTTAGAGTTTGATCGTCCAGAAGCTAAAATATTAGTGGATGAAGCATGTCATCCAACTGAAATTAAATTACGTGAACAAAGAACTGGTGAAAAATTAATTGAAAACTTTATGATTGCTGCCAATGAGACAGTTGCTGGTTATATTGAAGATATGAAAGTACCAGGTATTTATCGTGTTCATGATAAACCAAATAAAGAAAAACTAGAAATCTTTATTAAGTTCTTAAATCGTAAAGGTTATAACATTAAAGCAGATATTAATAAGTTTAAAAATACTGATTATCAACGTATGCTAAAACTATTTAAAGGTAAACCTGAAGAAGCCATACTAAGTACTTTTGCTATTCAAACAATGTCAAAAGCCAAATACTCTGATGTTAATATTGGACACTATGGTATCGCTAGTAAAAGATATGCTCATTTTACTAGCCCAATAAGAAGATATCCTGACCTAACACTCCATAGATTAGTAAAAGAATATACCGAACATAACAATAGCAAAACTGTTGCCTATTGGCAAAGTAGATTATTTGATATTAGTAATCAATCATCTAAAAAAGAACAAGATGCTATAGATTGTGAACGCGATGTTGAAAAAATGAAGAAAGCCGAATATATGGAAGGCCATATCGGGGAAACATACAACGGAGTAATCAGTGGTGTTACCGATTTTGGTTTCTTCGTCGAACTAGATAATACAGTCGAAGGCCTAGTAAGATTAGATTCTTTAGGCGGTGATTACTATATTTATAATCGTGATTTAAGTGCAATTGTTGGTAAAAATTCCAAGAAGATGTATATGTATGGTGATAGCGTAACAGTTACTGTTATAGCTGCAAACAAAGAAACATCTCAAGTAGATTTTAACCTAGTTAATGAGGATGAACATGCGAAAAAAGCGTAAATTAAAAAAGATAACAATCTTTCTATTATTACTTATAGTTATTGGCCTTACTGGTATCGTAATTGTAAACTTAAAGGAAAAAAATAATAAACAAATAGAACCAGAAATAATCGAACCTCAAAAAGAAGAATATGAACTTAAACTAATTATGGCTGGTGATGCCTTAATTCATGATAGACTTTATAATGATGCCTACAAAGATGGTGAATATGATTTTAAACCATATTTAAAATTAATTAAAGAAAAAGTAAATGGCTATGATCTTGCTTATTATAACCAGGAAACAATTCTAGGTGGAACAAGTATTGGTTTATCTACTTATCCTAGTTTTAATTCGCCACAAGAATTAGGAGATGCAATGATTGATGCCGGTTTTAACTTAGTAAGTTTAGCCACTAATCATACATTAGATAGAGGTGAAAAAGCAATATTGCTTTCTCGCGACTATTGGGATAATCACAAAGATGTCTATGCTTTTGGTTCTTATAAATCAAGTGAACAAAAAAAAGAACTAGAAAGTCAAGTTTTTGAAAAAAATCATATCAAATATGGTATACTAAATTATGACTATGGCACCAATGGAATTCCCGTTCCTAGTGGTAAAGATTATTTAATTAATCTTTGGACAGATTTAGCAGATAATGATAGTTACAATGAAAAAGTAAAGGAAGATATTAACACCTTACGTGATCAAGTAGATGTTTTAATTGTTGCTATGCATTGGGGAATTGAATATACCCATACACCAACTGATCTAGTAAAAAGAACAGCTAAGTTTTTAGCTGATAACGGCGTAGATATTATTATTGGTACCCATCCACATGTCATAGAACCTGTTGAATGGATTGATGATACAATTGTCTTTTATTCATTAGGTAACTTTATATCAGCACAAAATAGTGAAAGCTGTACCAATTATAAATGTAATATTGGCTTACTTAGTAACCTAACCATTACAAAAACTATTGATGGTGATGATGTAACAATTAAAATTGATAACATAGAAAATGACTTAATTTATACATATCATAAAAATTACCATGATTATTTAGTCATTCCATTTTCAAATAAAATTATCAAAGATTACTTGGATGATTATGAAAATGTATATAATGATTATGCCAAAATAATTGCTAGTGATGATAAGCGAATAAAAACCTTACCACTTGGTAGTTAAGGAAGGATGAAGTATGAGAAAAAGAAGAAAAAAGAAGTTAAAAATAATACCTCTAATTATTGCCATAATAGTTTTAGGAGTTATTGCTCTAGGTATTGTTTATGGACCTAAAATATTTAAAAATAATAAACCAATAGAACCAGACAAACCAAAAGAAAAAGAAAAATTACCACCAAAAGTATATACTGCTAATTTAATTATGGTAGGGGATGCCCTAATCCATAGCAGTGTCTATAATGATGCCAATAGATTAGCGGGCTGGAGTGGTTATGATTTTAAACCCCAAATTGAACTTATCAAAGAAAAAGTAACTGGTTATGATCTTGCTTATTATAACCAAGAAACAATTCTTGGTGGTACTAGTTTAGGATTATCTGATTATCCAACCTTTAATTCTCCACAAGAAGTAGGGGATGCAATGATTGATGCTGGTTTTAACTTAGTAAGTTTAGCTACCAATCATACGGCAGATCGTGGTAAACAAGCTATCTTATCTTCACGTGAATATTGGAATAAACAAGATGGTGTTTGGGCAGTTGGAAGCTATAGTTCCAGTGAAGAAAAGAAAGAAATTGAAACTAAAGTATTAGAAATAAATAATATTAAATATGCTATGTTAAATTATACCTATGGTACTAACGGCATGCCAGTTGCAAATGACTATTTAGTCAACGTATGGCCAACAGATATTGATAACATTGGTAATCCTGATAATGATAGTAAATATCAAAACTACAAAGAAACAGTAAAAAAAGATATCGAAGCAATTCGTGATGAAGTTGATGTTTTAATTGTTGCTATGCATTGGGGTATTGAATATACTCATACACCAACTAACTATGAAAAGGATATGGCAAAGTTTTTAGCAGATAATGGTGTCGATATTATTATTGGTACCCATCCACATGTAATACAACCAGTTGAATGGATTGATGATACAATTGTCTTTTATTCATTAGGTAACTTTATCAGTGCGCAGTATCAAAACCAAGGAACTTGTACTTACTATAAATGTATGGTTGGTTTAATGAGTTCACTAACAATTACTAAAACTGATGATAATGGTAAAATTGATATTAAAATTGATAATATTAATAATGAATTAATCTATACATATTATACTGGATGGCGTTATTTTAAAATAATTCCATTCTCAAATGAAGCTATTAAAGATCATTTATATGGATATACTGATGTCTATAACACATATGCTAAAATAATCGCTAGTGATGATGAAAGAATAAATACCGTTCCATTAGTTTCATAGAAAGGATGATTTTATGGAAATCGTAAATAGACAAGCTAGTCACAATTATTTTATCGAGGATACCTTAGAAGCTGGCATTGCCTTATCCGGTACCGAAATAAAATCAATTAGAAATGGCAAATGTAACATTAAAGATAGTTATGCCATTATTAAAAATAATGAAGCATATCTTTTAAATGCTCATATTGCTCCATATGAACAAGGTAATATCTTTAATCATGAAGAAACAAGAACTAGAAAACTATTACTACATAAAAAAGAGATTCTAAAATTAAATAATAAAGTCACCTTAGAAGGTTATACCTTAATTCCCTTAAAAATATATTTTAAAAATGGCTTGGCAAAAGTATCACTAGGAGTATGTAAGGGTAAACATACTTATGATAAAAAAGAAACTTTAAAAGAAAAAGATATTGCAAGAGATTTAGCAAAAGAAAATAAATATCGATAATTGAAAAAATTATCGATTTTTGTTGAATATCTTGGATTTTTTTGATATAATCTAGTTGTCATGTTGAAGGGAGGGATAAATAATGTCTACAATCGTTAAAAATAATAACTTAGAGTTTGCCTTAAAAAGATTTAAAACTGAGACTGCTAGAAGTGGCACCCTTTCTAAAGCTAG
>CAZLQU010000011.1:0-21153 GCA_964561805.1 uncultured Muribaculaceae bacterium
CAGAGGAGGTATTCGTCAGAATTATTAGCAAGAAAATATATGATTTGGCAGGTAGAGAATTTAACATAGCTAGCCCTAAACAATTGGGTGAAATTTTATTTGATGAATTAAAACTACCACACGCTAAAAAGAATAAAACTGGCTATGTTACTGATGCCAATACTCTAGGTAAACTCATAGAGTACCCAATCATTAGATTAATATTAGAATATCGTCTTCTAAATAAACTATATACTACATACCTTGAAGGTATACTTAACGCGGTTTCCTCAGATGGTAAGATTCATACTATTTATACACAAGCAATAACAAGAACTGGTAGATTATCATCAATTGAACCAAATCTTCAAAACATTCCTGTGAGAAATGAATTTGGTAAATTAATTAGAAAAGCCTTTATTCCAGAAAGTGATTCATTAATCTTATCATCCGATTATTCTCAAATTGAATTACGCATATTTGCTCATTTATCTGGAGTAGAAGAACTTATTAATGCCTTTAAAAATAATATGGATATTCACACTAAAACCGCTATGGATATCTTTAAAGTTAATGAAGCCGATGTAACCAAGAACATGCGTCGTCAAGCTAAAGCTGTTAATTTTGGTATTTTATATGGTATTAGCCCATTTGGCTTAGCCGAAGATGTTGGTATTAGCCCTAAAGAAGCTAAAAAGTTTATTGAAACATACTTTGAAACATATCCGGGTATCAAAGATTATATGAATAAAGAAATTGCTGAAGCCCATCAAAATGGCTATGTTTTAACCATTATGAATAGAAAAAGAGAAATTGAAGAATTATCAAGTTCAAATTATATGCAAAGAAGTATGGGTGAGCGAATGGCCCTAAACACTCCAATTCAAGGAAGTAGTGCCGACATTTTAAAAAAAGCTATGGTTGAAATAGATGAAGCCTTTATAAAAGAAAAATTGCAAAGCACAATGCTTCTTCAAGTACACGATGAATTAATCTTTAATGTAAAAAAAGATGAATTAGTAAAAGTAAAAGAAATTGTTAAAAATATCATGGAAAACACCATTAAATTATCTGTTCCCCTAGTGGCTGATATTTCTACTGGTGCCAATTGGTATGATGCAAAATAAGGAAGTGGTAACATGCCAGAATTACCTGAAGTAGAAACTGTTAAAAATGGTCTTATTAAAAAGGTAAAAGGAAGAAAAATAACTGATTCTAAAGTTTACTGGAATGGTATCATTGCCTATCCTGATAAAGAAAAATTTATTAATGAAATAAAGAATCAAACCATTAATGATATTGAAAGAAGAGGGAAATTTTTAAAATTTATCCTAGATGATTATTACCTAATAAGTCACTTAAGAATGGAAGGTAAGTACTTTATTAAAGATAAAACTGAACAATTATCCAAGCATGATCATGTAATCTTTACTATGGATAATAATAAAGAATTAAGATATAATGATACCCGTAAATTTGGAAAAATGTATCTTGTCAAAAAAGATGAATTAAATAATAGCCCATTAGCTAAATTAGGAAAAGAGCCTTGGGATAAAGATTTAACAACTAAATATCTAAAAGAAAAATTAAATAAGAAGAAACCTATAAAAACACTTCTTCTAGATCAAGGAATAATAACAGGCATTGGCAACATCTATGCTGATGAGATTCTCTTTTTATCTAAAATAAATCCCGAAACAAATGGCTCTGATTTAACTAAGAAAAATTTAATAGATATCATTGAAAATACAAAAACAGTTCTATCTAAAGCTATTGAAAAAGGTGGTACTACCATTCATACATATGCTTCAGTAGATGGTATTACAGGATTATTTCAACAAGAACTATTAGTCCATGGTAAAAAAGATATGCCATGCCCAATATGCAAAACAAAAATAATTAAAACTGTAGTTAATACAAGAGGCACTTATTATTGCCCTATATGTCAAAAGAAAACATCTAAATAATTAGATGTTTTTAGTTTACTTAAACCCTTATTTTTGCTATAATTAAAGTAGGTGTTATTATGGATTACAGTATCAAAATAAATGAATTTGAAGGACCATTAGATTTACTTCTACATTTAATCAAAGAATCAAATATTAATATTCAGGATATTGAAATAAATGAAATTACTAAACAGTACCTTGATTATATCAATAAAATGGAAGAATTAAATATCAATGTTGCTGCCTCATATTTAGTAATGGCTGCGGAACTAATGGAAATAAAATCTAAATCATTGCTTCCACCAAGTGAAGATGAAACTAGCGAAGAAGAAGAGGAAGAAGTATCTAGAGAAAATTTAATCAATAAACTTCTTGAATATGAAAAATATAAAAATATGATTGATACTTTTAAAGATATGGAATTAGAGCGCCAAAATATTTATGTTAAAGCACCTGAAAGAGTAAGTAATTATGTTGATGGCTTAATCATAAATAATAATGATACCTCAGTTGATGATTTGGTTGAGGCTTTCAAAAAATTTTTAGAACGTCTTGATCGTGAAAAACCAATCACCACTAAAATAACTAATAAAGAATACAGCGTTAAAGAACGCAAAAAAAGTATTCGTAATATCCTAAAAGAAAAGAAAAAAGTATTATTTACCGATCTTTTCGAAGAAAAAACAACTGGTTTTATCGTCGTTACCTTCTTATCAATATTAGAAATGACCAAAGAAAAAGAAGTAACTATCAAACAAGATGCTAATTTTAAAGATATTACTATTGAATTGAAGGTGAAATAATGAAAGGCATAATCGAAGGTTTACTATATGTCCAAGGAGATTTAGGCCTAACTATCGATCAAGTATCAGATATCCTAGAAATTACTCCTGATGAAGCTAAAGAATTAATTTTATCGTTAAAACAAGATTATATTGATGAGGATCGTGGCTTAAGAATTAATTATCTTGGGAATTCCTTTAAATTAACAACCAAAGAAGAACATAAAGAATACTTTAAAAAATTACTTGAAAACCCAAGAAACAATATTTTATCTAATCAAGCATTAGAAACATTAGCAATAATTGCTTATAATGAACCATTAACAAGACTTGATGTCGATGAAATAAGAGGTGTTGATTCAACATATGTTGTTCGTAGATTACTTGCCAAAGGATTAATCAAAGAGTGTGGTAGAAGTGACAAACCAGGACACCCAATTTTATATAAAACAACTGATGAGTTTTTAGATTATTTTGGTTTATCTAGCAAAGAAGACTTACCAAAGATTGAGTCTTTGGAAGATAATAATAATGAGGATAAAGACTTATTCTCATCATCATACAAAGAAGAATAAAGGTGGTAATATGAATGTAATTGATATTATTAACAAAAAAAGAAAATGCCAAAAATTAACTGATGAAGAAATTAAATATATAATTGATGGCTACTTAAATGGTGAAATCAAAGATTATCAAATGTCCTCTTTATTAATGGCAATAGTCATTAATGATATGGAAAATGATGAAATCTATGCACTTACAAAATATATGGCGGATTCTGGTGAAAAATTAGACTTAACCAGTCTAGGAGATAATGTTGTTGACAAGCATTCTACAGGCGGCGTAGGTGATAAAACTACTTTGATTGTTGCTCCATTAGTGGCTTCTTGTGGTGTCAAAGTAGCAAAGATGAGTGGCAGAGGTCTAGGTCATACCGGAGGTACAATTGACAAATTAGAATCAATCCCTGGCTTTACTGTCAATTTGACAGAGGATGAATTTTTAAATCAAGTAAATGAAATAGGTGTAGCCATTACTAGTCAAACAGAAAATGTGGCACTTGCCGATAAAAAAATCTATGCCTTAAGAGATGTTACCGGAACTGTTGAATCAATTCCGTTAATTGCATCCTCTATTATGAGTAAAAAGATTGCTTTAGGAGCTAAAAAACTAGTCTTAGATGTCAAGGTAGGCAAGGGAGCACTAATAAAGAACATAAATGCTGCCAGGAGATTATCTAAACTGATGATTGATATTGGTAAAGAAAATAATATCGAAGTAATTTGTGTCCTTACTAATATGGATATTCCTCTTGGAAATAATATTGGCAATGCCTTGGAAGTAGGAGAGGCAATAGACATCTTAAAAAATCATAAAGAAGGGCACCTAAGAGATTTATGCATAGAACTATCTAGCCATATGGTATCACTTGGTTTAAATATTACTTATGAAGAAGCAAAAGAAAAAGTATTAACTAATTTAGATAATGAGAGTGCTTATAATAAGTTCCTTGAATTAGTAAAATACCAACATGGTAATATTGATGAATTGCCAAAAGCAAGCAATACTTATGAAATAAAATCGAAAACAAAAGGATATCTAGCAGATATCGATGCCTATAAATTAGGCTTATTATCAATGTCCCTAGGTGCTGGCAGAAAAAACAAAGAAGATACACTTGATTATAGTGCTGGTATTATTGTAAGTAAAAATTTAAATGATTATGTAAATGAATTTGATACTATTATGACTTTGTATACGAATAAAGAAATAACTGATATTGATAATTCAATCTTTAAAATATCAGATAAAAAAATCAAAGATGAAAAATTAATATATGAAATAATTAAATAAGGAGAGTATTATGAATAAAATTACCTATGTAACAGGCAATTGGGCTAAAATAGCCAGTGCTAAACAAGCTGTAGAGCCCCTTGGTTATGAAATTGACAACATTAAAATGGAAACACCAGAGATTCAAGCTGATGATGTTACTGACGTTGCTAAGTATTCTGCCAAATGGGCCGCTGAAAAACTAGGCGTACCCGTATTGAAAAATGATACTGGCTTATTTGTCAAAAGTCTAAATGGCTTTCCGGGAGCATACACACACTATGTAGATGATACCTTGGGGGCTGAAGGCATTCTTAAATTAATGGATGGCATCGAAGATAGAGAAGCTTATTTTAAAGAATCATTAGCTTATTGTGTACCAGGATCTGAACCAATCGTTTTTGAGGGCATAACTAAAGGTACGATTGCTGAAGAAATGGATGGTGAATATGGTTGGACATATGACCATATATTTATTCCTGATGGTGAAGATAAAGTCCTAGCTTGTTTTCCAGATAAAGAAAGATGGGCATTTTGGAGTATAGATTCATATAAAAAATTAGTTGAATACTTAGAAAATAACAAATAATAAATATATATATTTATTGATATTTTTAAACATTTGTGTTAAAATCTTTAACAAGGAAAAGAGATGATATTATGGGAAAAAGAGATATTTTAATTGGTGGCGCATGGCCATATGCCAATTACTTTTTACATATCGGGCATTTTGCAGCCTTATTACCAGGTGATGTTTTAGCTAAATATTTTAGAGGAAAAGGCGATAATGTCATGTACGTATCAGGCTCAGACTGTCATGGCACACCAATTACTGAAAGAGCAAAAAAAGAAAATAAAACACCAAAAGAAATCGCTGAATACTATCACAATGAATTTGTAAAATCATTTACTAATGCTGGTTTTGAATATGATTTATATTCTGCCACAATGTATGATCATCACAAAGAATTTGTTATGGATTTCTTTAAAAAGATGATGGATAATGGCTATATTTATGAAAAAGAAGAATTACAAGATTATTGTGAGAATTGCAAGACTTTCCTATCAGATAGAGAAATAATTGGAACTTGTCCACGTTGTGGTGGTGAAAGTACTGGGGATCAATGTGATGTTTGTGGCTCATCCCTAAATAGTACTGAAGTATTAAATAAGCATTGTAAGGCTTGTGGTAATGAAACAACATTAAAGAAGAATAAACACTTATATTTTAAATTACCAGTTTTTCAAAAAGAATTACAAAAACTAATTGATGATAACAAAAATAGATGGCGTAAAAATGCCGTTGGTGAAGCCCAAAAATTTATCAATTTGGGGCTTGTCGATAGAGCTGCTACAAGGCAACTTGATTGGGGTGTACCAGTACCAGTTCCTGGATACGAAGACAAAAGAGTATATGTATGGATTGAAGCCGTATTAGGTTATTTATCCGTAGCTAAAAAAGTATGTGATGAAAGAGGACTTGATTTTGAAAAAGTATTATCAAATGACAATCCTAATCTAAAAACGTACTATGTTCATGGAAAAGATAATATTCCATTTCATACGACAATCTATCCAGCCCTAATTTTAGCTGCTAAAACTAACTATCGTTTACCAGATTATATCGTATCATCAGCATATGTTAATTTAAACCAAGAAAAAATGAGTAAGTCAAAAGGCAATTTAATTACTGTTAATGAACTTTTAGAAAGTTTTGATAGTGATACCTTGAGATTCTATTTCTCATTTAAAGGACCAGAAACTAATGATATGAGTTGTTCAATCGAAGATATAATTGCAACTCATAATAAGTTTTTAGTTGGTATGCTAGGTAATTTTGTAAATCGAAATTTATCATTTATTAATAAGAAATTTGATGGCCTTATTAAAGAAGCTAATATTGATAAAACTATTATTGAGGAAACTAAAAAAGCCTTTGAAAAAATTGGTGACTATTTTGAAAAAGCTGAAATTAGAAATGCTACCGCAGAGATTTTTGAATATATTTCATTAGCTAATAAATACTATGACAGCAAGGAACCTTGGAATCAAGTAAAAGAAGATATTGATGCTTTCAATGATACAACATATACCTGTACTTATATGATGGCTAATATTGCCAATATGATTGCTCCAATTACTCCAAATGCATCTAAAAAGATTAAAGCAATGTTAAACTTACCAGAATATGTTTTTGAAGAACAAACTATTAGTGGCGATATTAAAATAAATAATCTTGCTATCATTTATAACAGATTAGATGAATTAAAATAAAAAAATATAAAAGCCCTTGACTTTATAAAAAAATAGTGGTAAAGTATATAAAAATTATTCAAAAAGGCGGGGGTAAATATGATGAGGAATAGTATTTATAATTTATATTTAAACTATGACTCAAGCTTTGCAAAAAAAGATAATTTTGCATACCTTATTTGCTTATGCCTTGTTGATAAAATGGACTTAAACGGTGATTTGACTATGTAGGTAGTCAGACCGCCGTTTTTTGTTATATTGGGGAGGTGTTAAATATGACTATTGATGATTTGCTCGAGGTTGTAAAAAATTATAATCCAGATGAAGTAGACATTATAAAAAAGGCTTATGATTATGCCTTTGAAATGCACAAAGGGCAATATCGGCAAAGTGGAGAACCATATATTACTCATCCACTAAATGTTGCCTATATTCTTGCTGAAATGCATGCCGATAGAGACACAGTATGTGCAGGACTTTTACACGATGTCATTGAAGACACAAATGCTACCAAAGAGGAAATTGCTGAATTATTTAATAAGAATGTTGCTAATCTTGTTGATGGTGTAACCAAACTTGCTAAAATGAATTTCTCATCGAAGGAAGAGCAAAATTTTGCCAATACTAGAAAAATAATTACGGGCATTACTTCAGATGTCAGAATCATTATTGTAAAACTTGCTGATAGACTTCATAATATGCGTACCCTAGAGTATAAAAATAGTTTCAAACAAAAAGAAAATGCCTTAGAAACTATGGAAATATTTGTTCCGCTTGCTTATTACATTGGGGCGTATCGTATAAAGAGTGAACTTGAAGACTTGTCACTTAGATATTTAAAACCAGATATGTATAAAAGCCTTGAAGAAAGAAAGCAAAAAATAGAACTTGATAGTTCTGAATGTTTAAATGAAATGCTAACTAAAATAAAAAGGCTATTAGATGATAGAAATATTCCTAATGAAATAAAAATTCGTACCAAAAATATTTATGGTATATATAAGAGATTAAATGAAGGTAATAAAATATCAGATATTCATGATCTACTTGCCTTAAAAATCATGGTTGATGAAGTAGAAAATTGTTATCAAGCATTATATTTAGTACATAAAGAGTATCATCCAATCAATGATAAATTCAAAGATTACATATCTAATCCCAAAACAAATATGTATTCTTCACTTCACACGACAGTCTTTGCCCCAGACAATAGATTAGTTCAAACGCAAATAAGGACATTTGATATGGATAAAATTGCCTCCTTTGGTTTAACAGCTTATTGGGACATCAATAAAGGTGAAGCTAGAAATGTTATGCAAAAAGATTTAAGAGAAAAATATCAATTCTTCCATTCTTTAACTGAAATGAATTCAATGTTTGGTGATAATCAAGAATTTATTGGTCAAGTCAAGAGAGAATTATTTACTGATAAAGTATATGTATATACTTCAAAAGGAGACATTATTGAATTACCTAAAGGATCAACGCCTATTGATTTTGCTTATAAAATACACACCGATGTTGGTAATACAATGGTTGCTGCCATTGTCAACAATGAATATGTTCCTATAAATTATGTATTACATAGTAAAGATAGAGTAAGAATTATTACTGATGAATTATCTTTTGGGCCAAGAGAAGATTGGATAGAAATAGCTAAAACAAGTTATGCTAAGAAAAAAATTAGAGAATTTAATAAAAGGTGAATATTGACAATTAATAGTAAATAATGTATGGTAATAGTCAATGAACGAATTACTAACAGGGGGAAATATGGATTTAAAAGAGAAATATGTAGCATTTTTTAAGCGAAAAAATCATAAAATATTGCCTGCTGCATCGCTAATTCCAGATAATAATACAACCTTATTTACATCGGCAGGAATTCAACAACTGGTTCCATATATGGTAAACGAAGAAGACCATCCAATATGTAGCCGTTTAACAAACTATCAAAAATGCTTAAGATTAACAGACATTCAAAATATTGGTGATTCATATCACCACACATTTTTTGAAATGTTAGGTAACTGGAGCATTAACGACTATTTTAAAAATGAAGTTATCGAATTCAGTTATGAATTTTTAACAAAAGAATTAAAACTTGACCCCAACCGTTTAGCGGTAACTGTATTTGCTGGTGATGAATCCATTGCAAGAGATGAAGAAACGGCAAATAAATGGAAAGAATTGGGTATAGCAAAAGAGCGAATAGCGTATCTTGGATATGATGACAATTGGTGGCCATCAGTTAATGAAAAAGGTCCTTGCGGAACTGATACGGAAATATTTTATTGGCGTAGCAATGAACCGGTTCCAAACATTTTTGATCCAAATGATGATAATTGGGTAGAAATATGGAATAATGTTTTTATTCAGTATAATCGAAATGATGAAATGAGATTAATTAAACTAGGAAAAAAATACATCGATACCGGTATGGGCGTTGAAAGAATGACATCAATTCTAGAAGGCGAAAATGATAATTATCGCTCAAGTTTATTTAGGCCCTTAATTGACGTTATAGAAAAGCATTCTAAGAAAGAATATGATAACTATAAAAAAGATATGCGTATAATTGCTGATCATATTAGAGCAATAGTAATGATATCTTCGGAAAATGATAAAATATATCCAACTAATAAAGATAGAGGATATGTCTTAAGAAGATTAATAAGAAGAATGATAATATCAGTTCATAAATTAGATATTGAGAAACAAGAGGATTTTATTGTTGAATTAGTAAATGAGACTGTAAATCTATTAAAAAAAGATTATCCATATACTGAAAATGACAGAGTTACCAAATTAATAATAGATGAAGCAAAAAAATTTCAAAACATCCTATTGGCTGGCCAGAAAAAAGTATATAAGGCTGTCGAAGTATTAAAGAATGAACATCTAGATGCAATGGATGCTAAAATTATCTTTAAACTATATGAGACACATGGTATTCCATTCGACTTAATATATTCTATATTGGATGAAGAAAAGATAATTTATGATACTGAAAAGGTAAATAAAATATATGAACAGAATAGAGTACTATCAAGAAAGAATGCTGAAGAGAAATTTGGCAATAGTCTTTCTGGCAATGTTAAGACTAAAACACTAAAAAATAATTAATGGAGAAATTATGAAACAAGAAATTGATAAAATTATTAAAAAAAATATTACTAAATTAGAACAAAATTCCAACATTTTATCGATTTTTTTGGTTGGTAGTATGGCATCCGATGATTATAAAGAAAAAGAGTTAAATGATTATGACATTAGATTTATTGTAAGTGAGATGAATATTTCAACATATGAAGAAATTAATAAAGCATTAACTAAAATCAAAACTGAAATTGAAGAATTAAAAATTGGTTGTCAAATCTCAGATGTAATAGGACCGGTTAAAATGGTGCCTAAAGAGAAGAGAAATGTCTTAATTCACAGTATTACAATGACAAAAAAAGAATTAGATAACTTGCCTAATATTCATAAATATTCTTATAGTAAAAATTATCAGCATATGTATGGGGAGGACCTAATTGATAAATACAAGAAATTAATTATAACTCCCAATGATATTATTAATGCAGTCGAAGGCATAGATTTCTGCATTGAACTAATAAGTAAAGGGCAGAATAGTTACTCAAAATGGATAATTGATGATGAGAGACTAACCCTTAAGAGAGAATATGTTGCAACTAGCAATATTGATATGATGGAACTATTTTATTACTCTTATAATAAAGCTATAAGCAATATTAATAATATGATAGAGACCAATGACTTTATAGTCAAATTAAATAATTACCTTGATTTTGATGAAGAAGAAAGGCAGTTAATTAATAAAATTGAAACTAATACTTTATCAGTTGTTGATATAAATAATAAAAGCATAAAAATAATTCAGAAAATTTTGCTAAAACTTGCTAAAATAACTTTAAATATTTATAAGGATAATAAAAAATACTATAACTCATTAGAGTGGGGAATAATTGATACTGATTCTAGAGATACACGTAGAAATGGCTTTGACTTCTTAAAACGAGTAAAAATACCAACAGGAAACAATTTTTCAATGAGTTATAATGAGTATTTACAATCAAAAGAAAGAATTGCCAAAAGAATTAATAACTCTAAATATATAGTAATATTTGAACCACCAAATAAAGAATATAAAAGATATGGAGTAACTAATGTATCAAATATCGACGAGATAGATGAATATATAATCAACAAAAATTTACCACTTGAAAAGTATAACGTATCCTTTATTGAAATAATAAAAGAAACTATTGATTCATTTGCTGGAACAGTTATGACCGATGGTAAAGGGAACACGATTATTGAAACCATAAGTGGTACATGTGATTCAAGAGAGTTGACTAGTACCGGCGCTATGCAAGGAAGAATAAATACATATCGCTATATTTCGTTTGATGATTTGATTCCACAAACGCCATCAAAGATAAATGAAATAAAAGAAATGTGCCAATACTTTAAAGGATATTATGAATTCGCTTATGGGGAAATAAGAGGAATAAAAGATGTATATTTTACTTATTATTCACCAAATGAAAATTATATAAATGTTTTTGAAGGAGGAAAGATAAAATGCAAAAACATCACGAAGTAGATGAAGTAATTAGATGGTATCCAACAGAATTTAATGATACCGATTGTAAAACAATGTGGGATAAGAAAGGAATGAATATTTATGCCCACATACCATTTTGTAAAGGAAAATGTGGCTTCTGTCCATTTAATAGCCAACCAATAACAAATAAGAACCTTGATGAATACTTTACAATGCTAAAAAAAGAAATAATGCTATATGCACAAGAACCATATTTTAAGGATCGTTATATAAGATCATTATGGATTGGTGGTGGGACACCATCAGCAGTTCCATTTGAAAGAATAGAGGAAGTCTTAGATCTATTAATGAAAGAATTTAATTTCAATGAAGATACTGAAATAACTTTGGAAACGAATTTATTTGATCTAAATGAAGAATATATCAAGACTGTAGCTAAATCGCCAGTAACTAGACTTAGCATCGGCGTTCAATCATTCAATGATAAATATCTAAAAATGATGGGAAGAACATACCGCAGAGAATGGATTGACTATTTCTTCAAGTTCATTAAAAAATATGATTTGGATATCAGTATAGATGTTATGTATAGATACCCAGGACAAACAGTAGATGAAGTTAGGGAAGATATGAAATCTATCGTATCAATGTCAGATAGTATCGATCATATAACCTTATATAGTCTAATACTATTTCCAAGATTACCAATATACAAATTAGTAAAAAATGGTATATTACCACAACAGCCAAGCATTGAAGAATACTATGAAATGAATAGAGCGCTTACTGAGGAATTACAATTAAATGGACCATATAAAGAATATACAACTAATCACTTTGCTAAACCAGGTAAAGAAAACATCTATAATATAGATAGATGGGGATTCCCACAAAAAGAATGCTTAAGTTTTGGACCAGGGGCATTTTCACAAGTGAAAGATTACGTTTATTGCAATGAACATAAATTAGATGATTATTATCAAAAAATAAGTAATGGAATCAAGCCTGTCCAAACAGGTAAAAAAATTAGTTTATTAGAACAAATTTCAAGATACCTAGTCCTTGGCGTAAAGAATCTTGAAATTGACTTAGACGAATTCAAGTATTTAGTCGGTGCAAGAATAGAAGATGTCTATCTTGACCAAATTAACGAATTATTACGTGACAACTTAATTGTAATAGAAGGAAATAAATTAAAAGTAACTCCTGAAGGAAAAGCATGGATAATTGATGTAAATAGAAAGTTCTTTACACCAAATAACATTGATTTTACACAACCACAGTATGATATATTGGATATGTTTGAAGGAAATAGAGATAACTATTCCGAAGGTGTTATTAGTAAAAAGAGAATTTATAAAAAATAATGTTTAAATAAAGGGGGAGAGAATGTTGAATTCTGATAAAAAAATAATATTAATTGATCCAACGTCGATTCATCATGGACCACCAGAAAGCATCAAGGAAACTGATGATTTTATAAATAAAAAATATGTCGATAGAATTAATGAAGTAGTTGACTCAATATGTCCAGAGAACGAGAATAAAGCCTTACATGGAAAATATATTACTAATTATGGCCTATTAATGCTTTCAACACTATTAAAAAAAGACTATACAAAAGTAGACTATGATAATGGGGATTATTATAGTTCAAACAAAGAATATCTTGAACACTTAAAAGAAATAATATCAAACTATGATTTAGCGTGCTTAACTTCTACTACGCCACAATTTAACGAAGTATTGGAAATAGCAAAGGCATTAAAAAAAGTAAAACCAGATATAAAAATAATTTTTGGGGGACCTCATAGTAGATATTATTTAACACACGACCCTGAAGAATGCTTTGATTCTACGTGTATAGGCTATGGCATAGATAAAAGCAAAGAAGTAGCCAATCAATTGTTAAACGGTGAAGAAGTTCCAAAGAAAGTAATCACAAATTATTATTATGACGTTGAAAAAGATTTTTCAGTTATTCCCAAAGAAAAAATAGGTAGTACGATGCTTTATTCATACATAAATTTTGGCTGCCCAAACGACTGCAAATATTGCGTTGAACATAAATTTGTTGATAAAATAGCGTTTAATGATTGCCCTAAAAAATTCGACGAAATAAGAAAACTAGTGAGTGAATATAATGTAAGATTTGTACATATCGCAGATAGTGATTTTCTAATTCACAGACCTACAATTGAAAAATTTATTGATTTTATAAAAACTTCAGGTCTAAATTTTTGCTTCAGTATTAATACATCTCCAATAACACTTCATAAATATGTTGGTGATGACATATTAGTCAAATTAAAGGAAGTTGGACTTGTTGAAATATTAATTGGTGCAGAACACTTCTCAAAAAAAGTGCTAGACAACCTAGCTAAAGTATATAATATAGATGATTTTATCGAAGCACTATACTACACAAAAAGAATAGTAAATATCCCTGTTGTTTCATTATATACATTAGTTGGTCTACCAAATGAACACGAAGAAGAAATCAAAGAAAATATAGCGGTTATAAGCAAACTTAAACAAGAAGGATTATATGATTTTACATTTCCTAAATTCTTTGTTCCATATCCAGATTCCGAAATATACTTGCATCCTGAAAAATATGATGTTACAATAAAAAATGAAAATTGGAATGAATATCAAAGATGGCAACTACCAAGGCCAATAATAATTAATGGTATGGATGATGAAGCATATGTAAATGAAATAATTGAAATAAATAGAATTTCAATGGAGGAATATAAAAATGAAAACAATCGTGGCCCAAGTCTATGTAAAAAAAGACAATAAAATTTTAATGGTTCAAGAAAACAAAGAAGGAATTAAAGGTAAATGGAATATGCCCGCTGGTAAGTTAGAAGATGGTGAAAGTATCATCGAAGCAGCTATCCGTGAGACCAAAGAAGAAACCAATCTTAATGTGTCTATTAAAGGCTTAATTGCCATTCAAGAAACAATTAGTTCATTAGGACAACTAGTAATACTATATTTCCTTGGTGAATATGTATCAGGAACCATAAAGTATGACAAGAAAGAAATATCTGATGTTAAATGGATGAGTGAAAAAGAAATACTATCACTAGATAAAAAACAAATACGCGGAGCAGAAACAATTGAAGATATTCTAAAACTTGCTAAAAGACAAACAATCTCACTTGATAGAATCAAAATCGAAAAGTTTTAAAGAATAATTAATTTTATTCTTTTTTTCTTTATTTAGATGTGGTATAATATAACTACTGAAGAAATATGATTTACTTAAAGTAGGGGGAAATTGCATGACTAAAGATAAAGAAAGAGATTTATATCTCCGCAAAATTGCTAATGGCGAAATATATGGGCCTATGACTGGACAACCAAGTATTGATAAACCATGGCTAAAATATTATGACGAATCAGATGTTGTATCTGACATTCCACAAAGAAGAATGTATGAAGACTTAAAAGAGTACAACAAGAATAATTTGAATAGTATCGCTATAGAGTATTATGGTACTAAAATAACATATCAAGAAGTATTCGAAAATATTGAAAAAGTAGCTAGTGCCCTAGTACAAGATGGAATAAAAGAAGGTGACATAGTTAGCCTATGCTTACCATATTTACCAGAAACTATTTATACAATTTATGCATTAAATAAAATTGGTGCTGTTGTCAACATGATAGATCCAAGAATCAATGAACAATTAATTACTGAGTATATTAACAATGCTGGATCAAAATATATGTTTATAATCGATAAAATTGAAGAAAAAGTCTCTAGATTACTTCCTAATACTGAAGTGAGAAAAGTAGTGTCAATATCACCACTAATTTCTCATGGCAATGGTATGATTAGAACAATTGCTAAATTGAAACAAAGTAAGTTTACAAAATGGAAAGATTTTCTAGATGTTACATTAAGAAGAACAATAGTTGCTAAATTTAAAAAAGATGATTTAGCTGTAATTGAATATACGAGTGGTACTTCAGGAATTCCTAAAGGTGTAATGCTGTCAAACGAAAGTTTTAATTCCTTGGCTCATTTCCAATTCCAATCATTAAAGAATGAAGTTGGCGATAAATTCTTATTGATAATGCCACCATTCATTGCTTATGGTTTGGTAATTGGTATGCATGGTATGCTATGTCAAGGACAACACTTAATAATGGTACCAACATTCACTCTAGATAAAGCACCAAAATTATTGCCAGAGTTAATTGACAAATATCATCCTGACTATATCATGGGTGTTCCTAACTTTTTGACAATCTTGATGAACTATCAAAAAGATTTATCATTTTTAAAAGGTATGATTGTCGGTGGCGATCACTTAGATCCTGAAATTGAAAAGCAAGGAAGAAAATACTTAAAGATATATAAAGGTTGGGGTATGACTGAAATAGCATCCTGTGGAGCATTTACTAAAACTGATGTTGAAAATAAAGTTGGTAGCGTTGGTATACCACTGCTAAATAATAATGTAAAAATATTGAGAAGAAGAGAAAATGGCGAAAGGTATGATATCAACGAACAAGAATTAACATATGGTAATATTGGTGTAATGTTTATCTCATCACCAGCCACTACCCTAGGATACTATAAAAGAGAAGAAGCCACTAATGAAATAACTTATATCGATAATCAAGGAGCAAAGTGGATAAATACAGGTGATATCTTTAGAATCGATGAAGATGGTGCTTTGTATTTTCAAGGTAGAGAAAAGAGAATTGTTGTAAGACCGGATGGTCACAATATTCCAACTAATCAAATAGAAAGTATTGGTAATGCTCATGACTCTATTAAGAACGCCGTTGTCGTAGCGGTACCAAGTACAAAGTATTCACATGGTAGTTATGCCGCCTTATGTCTTGATATGAAAGATGCTGGATTAACAAAAGAACAAATAACGATGATTCTAGATGAAATAAAGGAAGAATGCAATAAGAATTTACAACCAAGAGATAGAGCAAAATACTTTATAATCGCAGATACTATTCCATATACAATGAATGGCAAGGTTGACTATAAGCGTATGATCGATTATGCTACTGTAAAAGTAAGTGAATTAGTTAAAGATGAAGAGAGTCAAGAAGCGTTCTATATAATCGATGAATCAAGAATAAGACAATCTAAAAAGAAAACATTAAGAAAACAATAAAATGTTTTCTTTTTTATGTCTTTATGCTATACTTATAATAGAGAGGGTGATAGAATGGTAAACAATTTCTTCACAATATGTAGCTTTTTTTATAGTTTAATGCTAACGATTATTTATTTCAAAAGAGAGAACATAAAATCGATAGAAACAAGACTATACTCACGTATGATTATAACTAATATTTTAAATGTAACGGGAGCTATCTTGTGTGCTTTTACAATCATCAATAAAGACTATATGCCTTTTTTAAATGACTTCGTTGGTAAAAGCCTATTATTACTATTTATTACATGGGAATTATTCTTTACAACATATATTATTGCTATCACTAGAAAAGCTAGTAATACATTAGAAAAAGATGCAAAAAGATATAAACCAATATTAATAATTTTTTATGCCGTTTTAGTACTTACTATTTATTGCTTACCACTATACTATCACAATGAAAATAATATCGTATATTCTTATGGCCCATCCGCTAATTTAATATATGCCCTTACTGCCATTATAATAATTAGCTGGATCATAATCATTTTAAAGAATCATGAAATTCTTAAGAGTAAAAAATCAATACCTGTAATACTATTTATAGTTCTAACTTTAATAGTGGTCGTTATTCAAAAATTAAATCCAGGATTGTTATTGATAACCGCTACTGAAACATTTATTACTGTACTTATGTATTTTACTATTGAAAATCCTGATATGAAGTTGCTTGAAGAAGCTCATAGATCAAAAGTAATATCTGATAGTGCCAATGAAGAAAAGACACTATTCGTCTATAACTTAACTCAAGAAATAAGAAATCTAACCGGTAAAATTAATGACGATGCAGACGCCATCTTAGACAGTAAAGAATATGAAGATATTTATGATGCTGCTAGAGACATTAAAGCTAAAACATCAGAATTTACTTCGATGACTAATGATATCCTAGATGTTGGTACAATTGATTCAGCTAACTTAAAAACATATGAAAACAAGTATAGTGTCAAAAACATTATTAAACAAATGGTTAATGTATATGGAGACGTATGTAAGAATAAAGAATTAAAATTCAGAACTAATATTGATCATGACATTCCGGATATGTTATATGGTGATGGTATTAATCTAAAAGAAGTATTAAACACCATTTTAGATAATAGTACCAAATATACAAATAGTGGATTTGTTGAGTTTAATGTTAATACAATTATTAAAAATGATATTTGTAGATTAATATTTACGGTAGAGGATTCTGGTACTGGTATCAAGAGTGAGGATATTAATAAAATTAAAGTTGATGATAAATCATTATCAAAAGCTAATAAATTAATTACGATGATGAATGGTACAATGTTAATATCATCAGATTATGGTGTTGGTACTAAAGTTAAAGTAATTATTGACCAAAAGATTGGTGAAACGGAAGAGACTGAAGTATCTAAATATGAAAGTGTATTTGATAATATATCTATTTTATCTGTTGATGATTCTGAATCAGGTTTAAAAATAATTGAAAAATTATTAAAAGGAACTAACATTAAATTAGACTTAGCTAGTACCGGTAAAGAATGTGTAGATAAGATTAAGACTGGTAAATATGATCTAATTTTACTAGATGAAGCCTTAACTCAAATAAGTGGGGCTGAACTAATGCAAAAGATGAAAGAAATTAGAAACTTTGATACTCCGGTAATCCTTCTTACTAAAGATAATAGTTATGAATATAATGAAGAATATCTAAAGTTAGGATTCGTTGATTACATTTTAAAACCACTAAAGAAAGAAGAATTATTAGAAAAAATTGATAAATATACAAAAGAAGATAAAAAATAATTATCTTCTTTTTATGTTATAATATAAGTGAAAGAGGTGATATTATGCGTGAACATATTAAAATTCAAGATGAGCATTACACATTTAAATTTAGAGTATCTGGACTTATTATTAGAGATAATAAAGTACTCCTAGTGGAAATGGATAATGCTGGCTTCTTCTGTCTTCCTGGTGGCCATGTTGAACTAGGTGAAACCACCGAAGAAGCAATGATTAGAGAAATGAAGGAAGAGACTACTAAAGATACGTATGTTAAAGAATATTTAGGTAATATTGAAAATTTCTTTGTGAACAAGCATAACGTAAGTATTCATGAAATCGCCTTTTATTATTTAATGGATTTTAAAGATGAAAAAATTAATGACTTATCGCGTATAGAAAATGATGAAGGCACTTTGGTTAACTTAAACTTTAAATGGTTTGATTTAGATAAATTAACTGATGTTAATTTAAAACCAGCATATTTAAAAGATATCTTGAATAAAGATAATTTAGTATTTAATCATCTAATAATTAAAAATTAGTATTTATGGGGGATAGTATGGAATATGAAGTAAGATTTTATTATGACCACGAAGAATTATCAAAAATCATTGATGTGCTAAGAGAAATACCTGAATTACATAGCAATGGTAAGTTCTATGAAAGAACTATTCAGTATAATCATTCTGATCAACGATATGACTTTTATACAAAAGACGTAGATGGAAGATTTAGATTAAGAATATCTAAAAATGATTTAAACAATAAATGTAAATTAAGTTGGAAACAAAGAACTAAAGATAATACAAGTCATGTAGTCAATAAAGAAATTGAAAAAGAAGTTAGAGTTAATGCTAGCGACGCCGATAACTTTATCTATATCATTGAAAATGTTATGCATTTTACTGTTGTAGAAAGTTACGAAAGGTATCGTACTATATTTGAAAATAATGATATTGAAATTGCAGTTGATGAGTATCCTTTTGGTGTTTGCTTGGAAATTGAAAATAAAAGTATCGATAAAAATCCTTCTGAAGTTGTAAAATATTGGACAAAAAAAGTAGGCCTTGATATAAACAAGGCATATCATTTATCCTGGGATGATAAATATGAATCATTGTGTCATGAACAAGACGTAGATTGTTATAAAGAAGTAACATTTGATAAACCAATGCCTAAAGTAAATAATAAATTTAATTAAGGAGGAATATGGAAATATTAGATTTATATGATAACGATGGTAAAAAATTAAATAAAACAATCGTAAGGGGAGAAACTCCAGGTAATAATGAAAATATTATGTTATCATTGGCATTTATTAAAAATAATGATAAGTATCTAATTCAAAAATCATCTAAAGAGAAAGGTGGTTCATATACCAGTACTGGAGGACATGTTACTCATGGTGAAGATGGCTATAGTACTATCATTAGAGAATTGTCTGAAGAATTAGGATTAGGTGTCTCTAAAGATAAAATAAAGTACGTTACAACCTTTAAATATCCGAATAGATTTTGCCTATTTAATGTTTACTTAATTGAAAATATAGATTTTGATATTAGTAAATTATCACTTCAAAAAGAAGAAGTCGAAAAAGTTATGTGGCTAACCAAAGAAGAAATATTAGAATTAATAGATGATAACCTATTCTTAACATCACATGCCTATATATTTAAAAATTATATAATTAAGGAGTAATATGAAAATTATCGAATACGAAGAAAAATACTTAGAAGATGTAAGAGATCTACTTGTTGAACTTGAAGAATACATCGTTTCTATTGATCAAGATGAACTCGATATGGTCCATCCTGAATATCGTGAAAAGATGGCCATAATTGATCTAGATGATGTTAACAAGAATGAAGGAATGTGTTACTTGGCACTTGAAGATGATAAAGTTATTGGTTTAATTATGGGTTGTATTTTTCCATATAGTGAATATGATTACTTAGACTATAAATGTCCGAAGCGTGGAGAAATCACGGAATTAATCGTTAAAAACGATACGAGAGGCAAAGGTGTAGGGAAAAGTCTTATGGATAAAATGGAAACTTATTTTAAAGAAAAAGGTTGTGAATATGTTTTTGTCGAAGTCTTTGCTTATAACGATAATGCCTTTAATTTTTATAATCGTGATGGCTATCATTCAAGAATGCATCATATGATTAAAAAGATTAAATAACCAATATTGATTTTTAATTAATATTGTTATAAACTAAATATAGGAAGGAGGAATATTATGGGTGAATTTTTAACAACTTTACTTATAATAATTGTTATAATTGCTTTATGTTCAATCAAACAAATTAATCAATATGAAAGGGGAATCCTATTTGTAATGGGTAAATACAAAAAAGTATTGAACCCAGGATGGCATGTCGTATGGCCTATCTTCCAGTCAATGAAAAAAATTGACATTAGAACTAGAGCAGTCGATGTTCCTGAACAAGTAGCGATTACTAGCGATAACGTATCTATTAAAATTAATGCCGTTATCTATTACAAAGTATTTGATGCTGGAAAAGCTTTATGTGAAGTTGAAAACTTCCACTATGCTGTTGGCCAATTAGCTCAAACAACAATGCGTAACGTTGTTGGTACAGTTACTCTAGATCAGTTATTAACTGATAGAGAAAAGATTTCTAGTAACATTTGTGAAATCATCGATAATGCTACTGACCCATGGGGTGTAAAAGTAGAAAATGTTGAATTAAAAGACATTTCATTATCTATGGAAATGCAAAGAGTTATGGCTAAAGTTGCTGAAGCTGAAAGAGAAAAGAATGCAGTTATTATGAAAGCTA
>CAZLQU010000012.1:0-20674 GCA_964561805.1 uncultured Muribaculaceae bacterium
CCAAAAACATCGATAACTTTTCCAATCGAATCTAGACTAAATAAACACTTAAATTCTTTCTTTAAGGCATATACCATATCACCAGGTTTAATTTCTTCATTTACTTTTACCAAAGCAACAATTACTCTATCCGGATATATTCCAAAAACATAGCCACTTGCTTTATCAGAAACATTGATTTCTTCGTAAAAAGCGACATCGTTAAGGCCTGTTACTTCAATATTGTAATCATTTACTTTGATAACTTTTCCAGTATTATAAACATTTTCATTGCTTTTAATACTATCAACCGTATCATTTAAATTGCTAGTCCAACTGTCATCCATACTTATACATTCCTTTCTGAAAGACTAAAATCATATACCTTATTCTTATATACAATTTTAATACCTCTGTATATTTTTTCATTATATACAGTTTCAATATTATTGCTTAGATGATCATAATTTTCACTCTTATTACCAACCAATATTCTTACTTTCGGATCATTTAATGTAACTAATTGATCCAAGTAATCAATGAAGTTTTCAATATTATTTTCACTCGTTACTAATTTAAAAGCTTCATATACCTTATATTCTTTAGTATCTAACAAACTTTTAAGTTCTGCTTCGTAATCACTACTAAGCATACTCTTAAGTTTGTATATCGTATCACTATCAAACTTACCCCTTAAATTAACACAAAATGTATAATCTGTTTCATCACTACATAAAGTTAGAAAATCTTTAATTAATTCTTCATAATTAACTACAAAATTTTCATCGATCTTCTTATTTAATTCAAATATATTCTGATCTTGATATTTTGTTGCATTAAATAAATCTATTACATTATTATCGAATGCATAGTTTTGATTATTAGCTCTTAATGTTTCCTCTTCTTTTATTCCTTTTTCTTTATCCTTAATTTGAGTTTCAATTTCTAGTAATTTGTTTTCTTTGTCTTGAATTAAATCGTCATAACCTTGAAGTTTATTAACAAAGTACGATTTTGTTTGGTCATTGACGATTCCTACCGTTTTCTTAAGGATCAAGAACATTATTGTAACAAGAAACGCAATAATCAAACAAACAACGATAAATATAATTACCATCTTAATATGTTACAAGTGGATTAAAGAATAATAATAAGAAACAAAAAGCAAATAAGAATAGCAAAAATACTGCCGTTACTATTAGTATCGTCATTACTGAATGAACTACATCATTTTTAGTTTCTGGGTTTCTACCGATAGCTTCAGCCACTCTTCCACCAAGGATTCCAACTCCAATTCCTAGTCCTAAAAATCCTAGTCCAATCATAATTCCGATTGCTAGTGCTGTGTTAGATAAAATAGCTTCCATTTTTTCACTCCTTTTTTACTTTATAATACGCCTATTCTAAATTTCATTATATCATTATGACATTTTATTTGTCAATTATTTACAAGTGGATTTAGATTATATGGTTGACCTAACGATACCGTCTTTCCAAAGACCTTAAATTCCTTCTTAATTACGTCAATAGTAACATCATCATTGCTAACAGTTACCTTTTTACCATATATATCTACTACTTCTGATTTATCATTTTCTTTATCATAATATGTTAAAGTATAACCTCCAACATTTTCAATATATGATTCTTTTCCTAAAGCAATATCATCCATTCCTTCAATACTAAGCGTTACTTTATCAGAAAAGAAATATAATCCTGTACCATCAAACAAGAAGAAATGACTACATGCTATATCTAAACTACCATTAGTTATTTTATGTATTTCATCTTTTATACCATAAGTAGCATATTTATATAGCCGATGTGACTCTCCACTTTTAAGTGGTAAAATGATACTCATCTCTTCTGGAAATAAGATTCTATCCTCATCCTTATAATATACTGGCGTTGAATCATAATTTATTTTTTTATCTTTTCCTTCAATTCCAATAATAACTTTCTTTAAATTATAAGTAACAATTGCCGTATATTCCATTTTCTTTCCACCAAAATATTGATATACTGCATATTCTTTACGATTACGATATGTATCATATCTATATTCACGATATAAGAAATATATTGCTAACAGTAATACAAATACAACCATAATAGGGATAAGTACTTTATATTTTTGTTTACAAAAATCAATTATCTTTTTCATCTTTACCTCCCTATCCTAAATGTTGTATAACTATTAACTTCCATTACTCCGTTAGGACCACTAACACTATTTATTGTAAGTGTCATTGGAATATTACTTTCTGTACTATAGTCAGCTAGTGATATTTGCCCATAAGCAATAGTCTCACCACCACTAACCGCTAACTCTCTATTTATACCCACATGACCAGGTACTTGACATGCTTGACAATCAAAAGACAATGTCACATTGATTGTATCAATTTCATAATCTTCTTGTAGGTATACTTTATAATATAACATGTTTGTTATACCTGATATTTTATAAACCTTAATCGTATACTGCGGTTTCTTAGTACGAATATTTAACTCTCCAAAACTAGTTGTTACTGTTTCCTTTGTTTCTTCATCAATAGTTGTGTAATAGAAATTAATTTTATAACTTGTATCAGCTTTCAATCCTTCAAAAACCATATGGGTATCGGTTCTTACTATTTGGGCAGTTTCAACTGATCCATTTTTATTAATTTCTGCATATATTGACTTATATTCATTGTATGGATCATATACTACATAATCGACATCGATTTGTGTCATACTCGCATATGCCCTAATTAATGATGTCATCTTAACATTTCTTTTTAATTCTTCAATGCTGATATACTTTCCATCTTCATTATTGTTATTAACCGTAGTTGCTCCAGCTCCACCGCCATTAGCAGTTACCTGATTATTATTTTCAATCTCGGTAATATTGGTTTCTTCTTCTTTTTTATCTTTATCTTTATCTTCTCTTTGATATTGATTACTTGAACCAATTATCTTTCTTAAATCAATATCTAAATTTTCATATTTTAACTGTTCACCAGCAATATCAAAAGTATATTTACTAGTAATTAATGTCGTTGGTTTAATTGTCTTTAAATTTAATTTATTATTAGATAATTTCGCATTACCCATCTTATCCAATTCAACAAGTAAATAATTGCTTGCATCGATACTTTTATCCTCACTTACGATTTGTCTATCAATAAGTAAGTATTCACGATCATCTAACTTATAAAATTTGGCATCTGATGTATTTTTAATATCGGTTTCTTTAGTATGCTCTACAATCTTACCACTCTCAGTAATCTCATATAACTTACCATATAATTTTATGCCATTTGATATCGTGTCATAAACAATTACCTTTTTACCAAGATTAATCTTTTTATCTTGATATACTAAATAATAATTACCACTCCACTTTACTTTTAATAATGCCTCATCTGTAATTTCAACATAATTCTTATCATTATCTTGAACTATGCTGCCTACGCCCACTTTATATTCAACTTTCTCTGCATGTTTATATTTATAGATAAACAAGGAGAAAATACCGATAATAATAATCGATAATATTAAAATTATAATAAATGTTCTCTTATTTCTTAAATCATATTTTCTCCTCATAATATCCTCCATTAATCATCATCTTCAAGTTGATCTGGGTCGTAAGTAACTGGTTGTTCAAATGATGAATTATATGTTTCATCAAGTGTCACTGTATTTCCTGTTGCTGGATCATAAACATCATATGTAGTCTTAACCAAGTATGTTTCATCCGGTTCATTTGTTTTGCCTTCATCTTCATATTCGATAACTAAACGATATTTACCATCTTTATTGACCGTGAAATATCTATTATTAGCGCCAATTTCTATTACATCGTGATAGAATGGTCTACCATTATAGTCCTTAACATCTACTGTTACACTACTAATATGTAATTCATCCAAATTAGATCCACCTGGATAACGAACAACGAAACCTCTTTCCGTTGCACGATAAGTAATTTCTTTACCAAAGGCTAGTCCATAGTTATTAGATGACCAAATTGGATCACCCGTTCCATCCTTGCCACTGACAATTGTCACTTCAGATGAAGCTAAATTACTATTATTGATATGGGCTTCCCCATAAACAATTAATGTATATTTCGTATCTGGCTCTAATCCCCCAATACGAATTACTTTATTTTGATAGTTACTATCGCTTCTTAAATCAGCAATAAAGATATGACTATCATATTCTCCTTCATTACCTACTTGTGTAAATACTCCTAGATTATTTTGAAGATATAATTTACCTCTAACTGTATTAGTTTCATCATTACTCTTAACAAGTTTTACATAGAATTTACTACTATTTAATACCTGATCATCATCATTCACAGTAACTTTCAAATTAATAACATAATCATCACTATCAACAATGTAATCAGCCCATCTATTTACAACAAAACTTGGTGTCTTAAGTAATGCCACATTGACAAGTGCTTCAGATGCTTCACTATATGCTGCTACCTTACGACTAGTTACTTCTCCACTATTCTTATCATAATAGTCATATATCATATATAAATACATATAGTAATCTCTTCCATATTCTAAATCATACGATGTAATATCTTGCGTACTTGTAATTGTCTTAACAGTTGATTCAACATCCTTGCTAAATAATCTGCTTCCCGCTTCATCGCAATCGCTTTCTTTGCAAAATTCATATGAAACTGAAAAATTATATGGAATATTAACTTCGCTATCATAACTGTTTAAATCGATTGTTGTTACTAATTCTTTAGCATTATATTCACCATCTTCGATTGGCTCGTAAATAACTGAAGTATTAGCTAATATACCATCTTTACCAGTTAAACTCTTACTGTTAAATGTATATGTTTCTGGCTTGTTCTTACTAGTTGCATCAAATATTTGTGTTAGCTTCTTAGTACCACCATCATTCAAATATGCATATACTCTGTAATAATACTCACTATCATGTGCTAAATTAACTATATTTGTAATATATTGATCATTAATATCTGTTCCATCTAATCTTACTTTTACCGTAGGTATTAATGGTTCATTAAGAATATCATTACTATTTACAGTATCTAACATATCCTCTGTTAGTGTTTGAATATATAAGTATTTTTCTCCGTTACTAGCACATGTACTTTGATTATTATCAGCACAGAAATCATCAACATCTGCACCACTAAGTGTCATCATTATTTGTGCCCCATTGATTAAACTAATCGTCTTATCAATCTTAATCATTGGTGTAATACTACTGAAATAAAATTGATTATCGACACCAGTCATCGTATTTACTGATACCATCTTTGGATTTAATGAACCAGCACCACTTACATAATAACCACGTTCATCCAAAGTATACATAATATTAAATACATCGTTTGTATTATAAAGACTCTTATATTCAATACCACCATATTTATAACTAAAATTATAGTATCCTAAAGGCATGATTCTATTGCCTACAGAAGAAACATTATATAATGTACGATTATTGACAATAAAGTATGTACCAATTCTTTCTAAAGTACTATCATCTTGCATTATCATATATGGATATTCTTTATTTTCACCAACGCTATCAATATAATCAAAACCTGTTAATCCATTATCATATATAGCATTAATTTCTGCTGTAATATAATTCTTTTCATCGCCCTCAGATTTCATATTTTTGGCTTTTAATTTTGTGTATTCAACTTCAAAGCAACGATTTTTATCATCACTAGTATCATCATCACATTTTATTAAATTCCAAACATCACCAGGCACTTGATAAACATTACCTTTATCATCTGTAAATTTAACCTTATAAATTAAAATCTTATCTAAAATATCATCACTAGCTAATATTTTAATTGTTACTTTATTATCATGAAGAGGGTCATTAATAACCTTATACTTAAAGTTATACCTGCCATCAGTTGCATCGTAGTAGCCATCAAATAATCTATTTTCATTACCTATAACAGCAACGACAGTATCGTTTTCACTATTTCCCGTATCGTAATCATTACGTTTATAACTTAATGTATAATCATCTCCGTTACTTAATCCTGAAATTGTAAATGTATTCACATCATCTAAATTCTTAACAACTGGAATCTTTTGTGTTTCACCTTCACCGATAGCATAGTAAATATTATCACCATCAGCATCACTATACCAAGCATTGTCGACATCTTCAATCTGATATTTATAAGTTACACTTCCTGTTTTTGTTGTTTCAGCAATGTATAGTTTAAGCATCTTAGGACGTTCTTTCTTAGCAAGTAGTTCTAACGCATCAGAAATCTGTTTTTCCGTTTTGTTATCAGATGTTCTGTAATTAATTTCGACACGTGCATAGTACTTTCTACCTCTAGTCATAAAGGTATTTTCACTACTACCATTTGCTACGCCATCACCCATATAAACATTGACATCAAAGCTTGAACCAGTTAGCGTATTTCCATTAACTGTAATTTCATTACTGTGGGTCCAAGAATCATTAGTATAAAATTGAACTCTTTGATTTTGGTCATTGTAGATATAAACTTTGACATTATCAATTGTCATTCTACTATTATCATATCCCGCTTTATCATAGCTTACGTGTAATTGATATCCAACAACTGCTCCGCCTTCACCACTTGTAAGTTTATTGTTAAAGTTATCGTTTCTACTCTTCCAAATTTCTTCTTTTGTAAGTAGTGGTTCTTCAACATCACTACACAAATATGCCGCTACTGGGAAACTATATTGTGCTGGAATCAATGTTACTTTAGCATCGTTTGCATAATATACTTCCGCCACTACTGTGTAGTATGGGCTTAACTTATTATCATCTTTACCAGTTTTTTCTCTTGTAAGTGTTCTTAATTCATTGATATCTTCAATTCCAAATAATGCTTCCGTAATATCGAAATCATTATCATAAAATATTTCTTTAAGCGTTGCATCATCACTACTTGTAAATGTTTGTGAACTAGCAAGTAATGTTTGTTGTGCTAAATTATTTGTAAATGGTCCATCATATAATCTAAAGACAACTCTTTCAATTAAATTAGCAGCTACCCCACCAGCAATTGAATAATCATTTTTATTTTCTGCTAATCGGAAGCTTCCATTAATCGGATGAGTTTCCGTACTAGCTTTTTCATTCCATTCTACCTTGAAACTAGCCAAATACTTAGTTGTAATTTCATTTTCATAAACAGCTCCCTCTTTTAATGGCTTGATACCATCATCTGCCTTATCTTTGCGAACTGCTGAAACAGAAATTACATATGTTGTTCCTTCTTTAAGTCCCGTTACATGTAAATTTTTTCTCAATGTATTACCAATAATTTCAAAATCACTAACTGTCTTTGGATAGCCATCTAAGATAATCAAATTACCCTTGCCGTCTTTTTCTTTAATATCGATAACTATTGGATAATCTTCATAATCGTTAAAACAAGTTCTATCCTTCATTGCTAGTAAACAACTATTATCAGTAATCGTAATGGTTGCTCCAATTTCATCATAACTAATCTCATCATCATTCTTTTGAATTGTTACAAATGGATCATTACCAATAAATAAATCAATTCTTCCTGGAATGACATATTCAAAATACTTTTCATTGTCATAATAACTTACCGCTACCATGTATAAATAATTGTGATTGCTATCAATTCCCTCCTGACCAATCTTAAGTTCAAGTGGATCAGCTGTCGTTTTTGTTTTTGTAAGAATTGCTGCTTCTGGATTAAACTCAAATGATGCAATATCTTCATCATTAGCATTATCAAAAATATAATACGTATATCCTTCAATAGCACTATCTTTATCTACTACATTATCAATAAATAGTTTAAAGCCATCATCTTTTATTTCTTTACTAACAGCACCAAAGGTTGGTGTTTCTTTTAATGTTAGTGAAGTCATCGTTACATTATAGATTTTTTCTGTTTTAATTGAATTAATAACAAAACCATCTAACGCTAACGTATATATCGTATCACTATCTAAATCAGTGAAGTTAATACCACTATGGCTACCCGTAATAGTATCACTATAATCGCTTAATTTTTTTGTTTCTACATCTTCATAACTATTACTATTTTCATTGAATCTCTTTAATGTAATATCGATATCTCCAAGTTCACTGCCTTCATCAACCGTTATCTTATAACCTAGTTCGTTACTAGTTATACAAGTTTGTTCTAGATTAATTCCAAAATCTTTTGTCTTCAATATTTTTTGGAAATATTTGCTGCCATCACGTTCATTGATAACTGTAAACAAGTAGTTAGTATCTGGTGCCATCTTAGAAACTCTAATTTCCTGATTTTCTAATACATCATATACTCTGTCGATAGTCTTGCCAGAATCTAAATCAGTTACTTTAAGAATTAATGAATCATCTTCTCTTTTATTTAAAATATCAAAAACAACATTTATCTTTGTACTATAAATTTCATAATCTTTTAAAGACACCAATAGTCCTTCAATTTTAATATCTTCTTGTTGATCGTTAGCTCCGCCATTACCATTTCCATCTTCTCCTGTACCATTGCCATCTTCGCCAGTTCCATTTCCCCCGTTCCCATTGTCATCTTCTTTATCTGGTGTTTTTGGCATAATTTCGATATTTTCATTACCATTTATTGTAATAGCGGTAATTGACATCACGTCTTCACTACCTTTAACAATCTTTTTATTTCCTAAATCGATTGTTATATCACCTGCATATATATAACTACCTTCAGCTGCAACCTGATATTTAACTTCGTTATTTTCAATCGTAATAACGCCCTCTTCGTTATAAACGATTTCAAAATAATTGCCCTTTATATTTTTTTCATTTCCTGGTATTTTAGCTTCTAAAGTACCAGCCACAATATATTTATTATCGCTGATTCTTCCCATGAAATTCTTTAAATTGATATCATCGCCATTTGTTTCAATAGTATAACCATTACCACTTTTTGAAATAATTGATTTTGGTGTAATATTATAAAACTTAACCGCATCCCCTTCACCAATACTTTCAAGATCGAGAATAGCTCCGTTTTTAAGAAATGACATTGAACTATCCATATAGTGAAGAAAACTATCTTTGAATACACTTACTTCTCTATCATCTGTATCATTAAAAACAATCATAGATGATAGATTTTCTTTATATGAAGTATTCTTATCGAATAAATACTTTTCATTTTTCTCACTTAATGGATTTAAAATATATCCATCCTTAACAAAAACAGCATCAGAATCGTCAAACAAATAAAATGCCCCAATGCCTAAAACAATAAGGACAACGATGCTTAGTGCTAATATAAATAAGAATTTACTATCTAATAATTTCTTCATCATTTCACCTCTATTTTAGCTACCTTACCATACTATAAAAATTATACCATTTTACACTTAATCTGTCAACGAAAAAAGATAAAAAAAAGATAGCCTAAGCTATCTAAAAATTCCCAAATAAATTAAGAACCCAAAATATATCAAAAATGGCATTGTATTGCTTAAACTATACTTCTTATTTTCAATTGTACCAAGCATATTAGCTACAAGTACTCCCCCAATAAAACCACCAATATGTGCTAAAACACCAATATTAGGAAAAACAAAGCCAATAATCAAATTACATATCATCGTTGGAATTATTTGGCTCTTTATCATTGCTCCAATATATCCACGATAACTATAACCAAAATACGCTAATGCTCCTAGAAGTCCAAATAATGCTCCACTAGCACCAACACCTGGCGTATTAGCATCCAAACCAGCCATTAATAAACTGCCACATATACCACTTAGAAAATAAATCAATAAAAATTTCCATTTGCCATAAAAATCTTCAATTCTAGGCCCTAGCACAAAAAGTGCATACATATTAAAGAATAAATGAATTAATCCATAATGCAAAAACATCGATGTAACTAGACGATATACTTGTCCCTCTTTAACATATACTCCAACATTTTCCCCCATACTTGTAATAATATTATTACTAACTCCAAAACCTGAAACAATAAACATAATTATACAAAGTGCCATTATTACATATGTAAAAATTGGTTTTTTAGCAGAAAATATCTTCTCCATTTTTTTATTTTTCTTTTCATTTGTTTGATTGATATCTTCAGTAATTTTAAATAGTAATTCAATTCCCTTTTCATCATGATATGTCTTCTCGGCAATATCAGGAAATATTTCAAGCAAATTTTCATTCTTAAAATCTTTTAAATTATTAACAAAGACTGATAAATTACCATTATCATCTTCCTTTAAATTTTTAACATTCTCTCCTAAATTGACATATATACTAAGTACCGGCATCTTAAAAGATAGCGTTTTAAGTCTTAATTTTCTAGCAATCTGTCTTGATCTAAAGCGATTAAATCCCAGTTGTTCATCATTATGAATATATCTAGAAACAATTCTAATAATACGATAATCTGACTCCATATTTTCAAGCCATATCTCATCATTTATACCATGTACAACAACTGGATTATAATTTCTCTCAGTCACAAAATAATGTACTAGATTCATAATGATGACTTCTTTATCATCAATTCTAATCTCGTTCATATTATCACCTACATATTCTTGTATTTATTTAATATTTCATTAAATTTTGCTGGTGGTTCCACCGTAAAATCCATAAACTTATGTGTTACCGGATGAACAAAGCCAATCTCTTTAGCGTGTAACATTTGTCCAAATTCTTTATCATCTAGCTTATTGTATCCATATACCGGATCATTGACAACCGGATGATTAATATAGCTCATATGTACCCTTATCTGATGAGTTCTGCCAGTTTCCAAAGTGCACTCTATCAAAGTTGAATTAGCATATCTTTCTAGCACCCTGATATGTGTTATTGCGTCCTTAGAATTTTCACCAGTTACACACATCTTTTTTCTATCGTGCACGTCTCTTCCAATTGGCGCATCGATAGTGGCACTGTCTTCATTAATTACTCCATGGACTAGACAAAGATACTTTCTTGTAACGCTCTTTTCACTTATCTGCTTAGCTAAATCATTGTGTGTATTATCATCTTTGGCAACAAGCAATAATCCTGAGGTATCGGCATCTATTCTATGCACTATTCCTGGGCGAATACTCCCATTTACATTGGATAGTTGATTCACATGATACATTAAAGCGTTTACAAGTGTCCCATGATAATTTCCTGGTGCCGGATGAACAACCATCCCACTAGGCTTATTAATAACAAGTAAATAATCATCTTCATAAACAATATCTAAGGGAATGTTCTCCGGTTCTATATTGCTTTCTTCTTCATATTCATCAATAGTTATTACATCACCCAAACGAACACTATAACTTGCCTTAACAATCTTATCATTGACAAGTATATAACCCTCATCGATCATTTTTTGAAGTTTACTACGAGAGTATTCTGTATTGTTCATTAAATATTTATCTAATCTAATATTATTTTCTTCTACCTTTATTTCCATTATTATCCCTCCAAGTATAGGTAATAAAAAGAATAACCCCAATTACAATAAAAGTATCTGCTAAATTAAAAATGGGATAATCATAACCAAATATTCTTAAATCGATAAAATCCGTAACATACCCATTCACCAATCTATTAAGAAAATTACCTAAAGCTCCACCTAAAATAAAACCATATGCAATTTTTTCTAATTTATTACTTGGTTTATTTTTTATGATATATAAAATTAAACCACTAATAATCACAGCTGAAATAATAAGTACTAAATACTTACTATCGCTAAACATACTCCAAGCAGCCCCAGTATTTCTTACATGCGTTAAAGACATAAAATTATCTATAACTTTAACACTATCGGATGCCCCAATATATTTGGCAATAATCATCTTACTGCCAAGATCAATTATCAAGATAATAAAGGCAATTATTGCTATCATTTTAATACCCCTTTTCTTTTTTTAACAACCATAACCCGTTGGTAAATTAGTAATCGTTCCTGTACTATTTAAACATCCAAACCCACTTTTATCAACAGCATAATAATATACAAAATCTTCATCACGATAAATATTTACAGACACATTAGTTTTACAATTATATTTACCATCTACTCCCTTATTAGCAGGATTATGCATCTCTTTAGCAGTAATTGGCTTATATGTTGAATTAATAACATCATTAAATGTTACTGTTGTTTTATATACTTTGACATTAGCGTTATGTGATTTATTAATACCATTTGTACACTGACGACTAAAACTTAAATTTTTAGCGTCACTATCAAGATAAATATTTAACGCATCTTCAATTGTTTTAATAAATACATCTTCACTTTTTTCCTTTGCTTTACCAAAACCACTAGTCGTAGAAATTAAAACTATTCCCATAATTATTCCTAGTATTACTAATGTTGCTAGTAACTCCACTAACGTAAAACCTTTTTTATTCATATTCTCGTCTCCTTACAAATCATAACCAAATTATATCATTTATTATTATCAATTTCAATTGTAAAATGCACTTTTCTCGATTTATTTTAATAGACAAAAAAGCACTTTTAAGATAAAATAAACTTGAGTGGAGGATATTATGAATATTAGTAACAATTGGCAAGATTATGAATGCTTAGCCACCGGTGATAAAGAAAAATTAGAACGTTTCGGTAACATCATCTTAAATAGACCAGATCCTACTATCGTGTGGGCTAAAACAAATAATCCCATTTGGAAGAAATGGGATGGATATTACCACCGTTCAAATGAAGGTGGCGGATATTGGGAATTTAAAAAGAAACTTCCCCCTTATTGGACTATTAATTACCGCGATTTAACATTTAAAGTAAGTCCTACTAACTTTAAACATACCGGTATTTTCCCAGAACAAGCAACCAATTGGGATTACATTATCGATAAAATTAAAAGTGAAAACAATCCTGAATTGCGCGTTCTAAACCTATTTGCTTATACCGGATGTGCAACGATGGCTGCTTCAATGGCTGGTGCTAAAGAAGTTGTTCATGTCGATGCGGCCAAAGGAATGATTGACTGGGCTAAAGAAAACATGCGTCTTTCACACCTAGAAAATAATACCATCCGTTTTATTTGCGAAGATGTCTTAAAATTCTTAGACCGTGAAATCAGAAGAGGTAGAACCTACCATGCAATTATTATGGATCCTCCAAGCTATGGTAGAGGTCCCAACAAAGAAGTATGGCGTCTTGAAGATAATCTCCAAGAATTATTAAATAAATCAAAAGAACTACTAGATCCCAATTATTCATTTCTTTTAATTAATTCTTATACTACAGGCTTATCACCTACTTCACTTAATAATATTCTTTCATTAACATTTCCTAATAGTCATATTGAAACTGGTGAAATTGGTTTACCAATAACTGAGAACAATCTAACCTTACCATGTGGTATCTATGGAAAAGTATCAAAACATTAATATCTTATATGAAGATAATCATCTATTAGTAGTCCATAAACCAGCCAATATTCCTACTTGCTTAGATAGTTCTCACGATAAAGATTTACTAACCATAATGAAAGAATATATAAAAGAAAAATATCAAAAACCTGGTAACGTATATCTAGGTTTAGTCCATAGATTAGATAGGCCAACTGAAGGTATTATCGTTTTTGCTAAAACTAGTAAAGCTGCTAGTCGCTTAACAAAACAAATCAATGAAAAGAAATTTAATAAAACATATTATGCCGTAGTTGAAGGTACACCAAAAGAAGGAATATTCAAAGATTATCTTATTAAAGATGAAAAAACTAATACTTCACAAGTTACTGATAAATCTAATGGTAAAGAAGCAATTTTAGAATACTCTACCATTAAAACCAAAGATAATTTATCACTTGTAAAAATTAATCTTTTAACTGGCCGTCATCATCAAATCAGGGTTCAATTTTCAAGTAGAAATTACCCATTATATGGCGATCATAGATATAATAAACATTTTATTGATGATAATAACACTAATTTAGCAATTAGCGCTAAAGATTTATCATTGTATCATCCAACGACAAATGAAGTGTTACATTTTGAACTAGCATTACCAAAAAAATATCCTTATACTTTATTCTAAGGATATTTTTTATTACTTATACCAAAGAGGATACTTACTAGTAAGAGTTAGTACTTCCTTTGTAAGCTTATCTAACTCTTCTTGATTATCTCTATCTTTCAAAGCTTTATTGATCATTCTAGCTACCTGTCTAAAGTCTTTTTCTCTAAAACCACGAGTAGTCATTGCTGGTGAACCAATTCTTATTCCACTAGCAACCATTGCTTTTTCCGTTTCATTTGGAATCGTATTTTTATTTACCGTAATATGAATCTTATCGAGCAATTTTTCAGCATCTTTACCAGTTATATTAGCACTTGTCTTAACATCTAATAAAATTAAATGATTATCAGTTCCTCCGCTAACTACTTTATAACCCATCTTAATGAATTCATCGCACATTGCCTTAATATTTTTAATAACTTGTTTTTGATAAGTCTTAAATTCCGGTTGTAGTGCTTCATAAAAGCACTGTGCCTTAGCACCAATAACATGCATCAAAGGTCCACCTTGAATACCTGGAAATACCACCTTATCAATTTTCTTAGCGATTTCTTCATCATTAGTAAGAATAATTCCTCCACGTGGTCCACGTAGTGTCTTATGCGTAGTTGATGTTACTACATCAGCATAAGGTATTGGTGATGGATGAAGACCTGCTGCTACTAACCCTGCAATATGTGCCATATCGACAAATAAATATGCCCCAACCAAATCACAAATTTCTCTAAATTTCTTAAAATCGATTGTTCTTGAATAAGCGGAAGCCCCAGCAATGATCATTCTTGGTTTTTCTTTTAATGCCATTTTCTTTAATTCATCATAATTAATCATTTCTGTCTTGGGATCTAAATCATAACTGACAATCTCATAATCTACGCCACTAAAATTTAGTTTATAACCATGTGTTAAATGTCCACCATGATTAAGATTCATACCCATTACTTTATCGCCATGATTAAGGAGTGCTTTATATACTGCCATATTAGCACTTGATCCACTATGCGGTTGAACATTGGCATATTTACAACCAAATATTTTCTTTAAATATTCGATTGCTTTTGATTCAAACATATCGATATATTCGCATCCCCCATAGTATCTCTTACCCGAATAACCTTCAGCATACTTATTTGTAAGAATACTCCCTTGAATCTTTAAAACATCGTTTGATACATAGTTTTCTGATGCGATTAATTCAATGTTTTCTTCCTGTCTTTTCCTTTCTAATTTTAATGCTTTCTTTAAATATTTATCCATAATTACCTCCATATCATTACATTTATTATAATCATATTTTTAAAAATTAAGCAAGCCACTTTACAAAAAAAATAAACCTTCTTTACAAGATTTATTTTTTTATTAATTTAACAATCGTACAACCATCATTAAAATTATCAGTTTTATATTCTAATACCCTTTTATCATGGCTAAGCACTCTATGAACTTCCCTTTTTATAATACCCTTGCCAATTCCATGAATAATAATAATTGTATCATTCCCTAAAACAATATTTTCTAAAATAAAATCATTAACCATTACTCTAGCACTATCTCTATCATATCCATGCAAATCGAGATGAGGGTATCTTTTCAAAAATATATCTTCCATCTTACTCCTTATAGAGGCAAAGTAATTATACATCTAGTACCGACATTTTTAATACTATCATATTCCAAAGTTCCACTATGAGCTAAAATTATTTCATTAGATAAAGCTACTCCTAATCCCGTCCCATTTCTTTTAGTAGTATAAAACATTGTCTTAATGTCTTTTAGTTCTTCTTCGGTCATACCTACCCCATTATCACTAACAGTTACCTTTACCTTTTTTCCTTTTACTTCCATATCTATTTCTATTATACCATTACCCTCTATCGATTCAATACTATTTTTAATCACATTGACAAATACTTGCTTTAGCCTATCATAGTCGCCCCATAAATATACTTCATCATATTTTTGAGTATACTTTAAAGTAATTTTATCATTCAAAAGTAATTTATATGATTCATATACTTCCTGAAGTAACACTTCCATATCAAAAATTTCTTTATTAATTTTAATCTTACTATAATCCATAAAATCAGCAATTACATTTAAACTACGATCTATCTCCGATTTAATAATTCCAACATATTTTTTACTTTTTTCCTTATTATTTAAATCGATCATATCTAAGTATCCCTTACATACTGCAATTGGATTTTTAATCTCATGTGTTAACTTAAACAAAGAATCTTTTATCTTACTCTCTTCATTTAAATTATTAACCATCGAATATAAAGAACTAACATTATTAGCTGATTTAAACAAATATAATATAAAGAAAGTTAATGCATATGTCACCATAATATAGATAAATAGATTAATAATATGATCTATTCTTTCATATGTTCTCATAAAGTATTCAAACGAAATAAATACTCCTTGAATAATGGCACTAATCTTTAAAAATAAATAATTAAATTCTTTCCTCTTAAAAAGTAATACATACGTAATAAGATATCCCAAATACTTTAAACTTACAATACATATATTTATATCATATTTAAAATAACTAACCATAACGACAATAATTGACAAAATTATTCCTAAAATACTTTCTTTTTTAAAATAACATATCAGTACTGGTATATTACATAAAAGAAGTAAATGCATATCATCATAGACAAAACTTAAATATAACGATGTCATAATTGTAATAATAAATGTAATTTTAGCTATTTTCTTATTATTAAGTGAATTATATGAACTAAATACCAAATACATTAAAATAGGAAAAACAATTAATATCATACTAATAAGTATTTTCTCCATAACACCACCACATATATTGTAGTATATTCCATTGTCGAAATTTGTCGAATTATGTAGATAAATAAAAATTTTGTCAAAAAAAATAGTTCCAAGAACTATTTTAATTCACGAATATATTTTTTAAGTTGCTTGGCATCTGAACCAAATATTATTTTTAATTGATCATCAATCTCAACAACACCCTGAGCTCCCAACTTAATAATTCCCTCTTTATTCGCTTTCGTAATATCTTTTAAAGTAACCTTAAATCTAGACATTTCTAATTCTGTTTCCAAGATATTATCCTTGCCGCCTAATAACTCCACTAACTTATTAAACTCCAAAGCAACATCTTTTTGTTACTCTTAGCAATTGCAAACGCAATTATTAAAAACACGACGATAATAAAGACATATTGATACCATTGCATTCTCCTCACCTCTAGTAAATTATACTATAAAATAAAAAATATAACAACAGTATTGTCTAAAATTATCAAATTTGGTATAATTAGAAAAGTAAAGGTGGTCGAAAATGAAAAAATTAAATTTTCAAAAAGTATTTTGCTTTATTAGTTTCTTATTTATCTTTTCTTGCTGTATCTTTTATGGCACAAGATTTCTAAAATTATTCATTGAAAATAAGAAAGATGAAATAAGTGAGAAAAACTCATTAGCGAAAGTACTTAAAGAAAGCAATGAAAAAAATGAAAATTTTAAATCTGTCAATGGACAAAATTATTTTACAGGTGACGAAGAAAAGAACTATCTATTGTTTTCTAATATCTTATGGCGTATTGTTAAATTAAATGATGATAATTCATTAACAGTTATCAGTGATAAAGCCATAACTTCACTTGCATTTGGTAAAAGTGAAAGTTACATTGATTCTGAGATTTATAATTGGTTAAATAAAACCGATAAAGAATACTCTGGTATCTTGGAAAAAGCCTTAAATAAAGATTACTTACAAAAAACAGTAACTTGTGCTAGTAAAATAGATGAATTAACAAATACTCCTTGTACCGAAGAAAATAACGATAATTATTTTACCCTATTATCTGTAGCTGATTACTTAAATGTTGGCTCTAAAGATAGTTACTTAGCTAACGAAGAATATTTCTACTTAAGTAATATGACAACTGAAAATAAAACTTGGTATATTGATGATGCTGGCAATGGTAAAATTGGAACTGGTAATGATGTTATTGGTATAAGACCTGTTATAACTATTAAAGCTAATGCCGACTATATTAGTGGCGATGGTACTAAAGATAACCCATATACAATTGAAAAAGAAAATAGCTTATTTGGTAGCTATGTTAAATTAGGTAATGAAGTTTGGCGTGTATACGAAATCAACGATACAACTCTTAGATTAATGCTAAATGATTACTTAAAAGTTAATGGTAGTAACCTTACATATCGTTATTCCAACAGTAGTTCATATCATAATGATACTGCATCTGGAAGTATTGCTTATTATCTAAATAAAGATTTCTTAAATAGCTTATCATATAAAGATAAAATCAAAGAAATTAAATGGCCAAATGGTTACTATAATAGTACCACTGATTATGATTATACTAATGCCTTAAAAGCCGAAGTTGATACTAAAGTAGCCCTAATGAGTGTTGGTAACATCTTCTTAAATCCAGATTTAAGTAATTACTTTACAATGACTGGTTCAAAAGAAAAAGCTAGTATGGTTTATATCGTTACTGAAGATAAAAGAATTTATCCACGCCAAATTGGCTCAAGTGTTAATGTCGTTCCAACGATAAGTATTGATAAAAGTATATTAACAAAAGGAAATGGTACTAAAGATAGTCCGTTTGAAATGGAGTAAATTATGAGTAGACGTAATAAAAGAAAAAGTAAAATTAATAAATTAACAATTCTCTTTATCATTCTTGATTTATTAGCAATTGGTGGCTTCGTTATGATGTATGGCCCTTGGAATAAAGTTAGAAACTTCTATGTTAATACCGCTATGAAAACTAAAGATCATCAATATTTAGCCAAAGTTTTCTATAGTGATAAAACAATTGATGATATTGTCAATAGTAACTATTTCATTGAAATTAAAGAAAAAGTAAAACTAGATGATGTTGTCATTGACACATCACCTAAATCAAGTTATAAAAATAAAGAAGACGAAGAAATATTAACCCGTGATGGTAATAACGAAGATTATAAAATAATCAATTTAAAAGTTGGTATTTCAAAAGCATATTTAGTAGCCATCTATAAACCAGAAAAAGTAAGTTTAATCAGAGCCAAAAGTTTTAATATTGGTAGATATGGTGAACAAGTAACTTATATGTGTAACCGTTACAATGCCTCTGTATGTATTAATGGTGGAGGATTTGTCGATGAAGGAATAGGTTCCGACATTCCACTAGGATATGTAATTGATGATGGTGAAATCGTATGGCCAAGTAGTGGTTGGGATACTAGAAAAGGAAACCTAATAGGTTTCAACCAAGAAGGTAAATTATTACTACTAAGTAACTCTACTGGAGAAAATGCCTTAGCTGAAGGTATGGTCGATGGCCTAGAATTTGGACCATTCTTAATTGTCAATGGTAAACCACTAGAAATTGTTGGTGACCCATGGGGTAAATCTCCAAGAGTGGCTATCGGTCAAAGAAAAGATGGCGTTGTCTTATTCTTAGTAATCGATGGAGAAAACTACATAGATGGTGCTTCTTTACAAGATGTTGTCGATGTCCTAACTAAGTATGGAGCCTATAATGCCGCTAACTTAGATGGTGGTCACTCATCATCATTAGCAGTCAATGGTGTTTTATATAATAATCCACCAGCCATTGCTAAAAGACAAGGTGGCAGATACGTTGTTACTGGATTTGGATTATTAAAATAATTAAAAAGATCAGTTATTTCTGATCTTTTTCTTTATCTTTCTTTCTGTTTATTCCATAATATTCACGAACTTGTTCCTCTAGTTCACGTCTAAAGTCAGCATTACTCTTAACCAGAAGTTTAGCATTCTCTCTTCCTTGTGCTAACTTCTCTCCTTTATAAGCATACCATGCTCCACTCTTTTCAATAATGTTAGCTTCAGCCGCTAAATCGATAAGTTCACCGCTTTGACTAACACCCTCACCATACATGATATCTACTGATGCCGTCTTAAATGGTGGAGCTACCTTATTCTTAACAACTTTAATAACCGTTCTATTCCCTACGACATCCGTGCCACTCTTGATTTGTTCTCCTCTTCTAATATCAAGCCTTACAGATGAATAATACTTAAGTGCTTTTACACAAGGAGTTGTTTCATGATTTCCAAACATTACCCCAACTTTTTCACGTAATTGATTAATAAATATTACAATCGTATTCGTCTTACTAATTGATCCAGATAGTTTTCTTAAAGCCTGTGACATAAGTCTTGCTTGTAATCCTACATGACTATCTCCCATTTCACCATCAATTTCAGCTTGTGGAACCAATGCTGCAACTGAATCGATAACAATAATACTTACAGCCTCACTCTTAACTAAAGCATCACAAATTTCTAAAGCTTGTTCACCTGTATCTGGTTGGCTTAATAATAGTTCATCAATATTAACACCTAAATTACTTGCATATACTGGATCAAGTGAATGCTCAGCATCGATAAATGCTGCTCTTCCACCAGTTTTTTGTACCTCAGCAATCGCATGTAAGGCAAACGTTGTTTTACCAGAAGATTCTGGTCCAAAAATTTCAATTATTCTTCCCTTGGGATATCCTCCTACCCCAAGTGCTATATCCAAAGAAATAGAACCACTTGGTACCACATCTATTTCCATATTTTTTTGTTCCCCTA
>CAZLQU010000013.1:0-20493 GCA_964561805.1 uncultured Muribaculaceae bacterium
ATACTGGCTTCATCGATGATAATATATTCTTCTTTATTGGGAGAGTATTCATCTTTTCTAAAGACATTACTTTCTTTATCCCATTCTAGATATTTATGAATGGTATATGCTGGAATATTAGTTGTTTCCATTAGTTTTCTAGCTGCTCTACCGGTAGGAGCTAATAAGGCAATTTTTTCTTTTTTAATGTTACATAGTCCAGTTAATAAATCAGTAATACATTTAATGATTGTCGTTTTACCGGTACCAGGACCTCCCGTTATAATTGTTAGGTTATTATTAAGCGCTTTGGTAATAGCTTCTTTTTGAGAATCATCATAAGTAATATTTAATATTTTTTCTAATTCAGCTATCTTTTTATCTAGTTTTGGTAATTTTCTTGTTTCTAAATTATTTAAACTATAAATACGATTTACGATATAATTTTCAGCTTCATAAAATTCATATAGATAATATCTATTTTTAACAATTTTTATTTTATGTAATTTATCTAATTTGATGAGAATATATTCAAAAGTATCTTCATCCAAATCATCGGTATATTTTTGGATACTTTCATACATTTCATCAAAATATAGATAAGTATCACCATTATTAAATGTAAGATTATTCATCATATAGATAGTTAAAGATAATAGTCTTCGTTCATCATTTAAGGTATAGCCATTATTTCTGGCAATTTTATCTAATTCTAAGAAAGGTATTTCAATATCATCAAGGAAGGTATAAATATTATCATTTAAGATATCTAAGGTTTTTGTATTATATTTTTTTAATAAAGTTAAGGCATTTTTGGTACTAAAGCCAAGTTTTGTTAATTCAATAACGATATTACTTGTCAATTGATAATCTTTTAATGTTTCATATATCTTTTTTATTTTAGTATCGGTTAGTCTTGAAATACCTAATAAAGTATTGGGGTTATCAGTAATAATTTTTATAGCATCAGGGCCTAATTTTTTTACTATTTTTTCGGCTGTTTTTTCACCAATTGGGAATAAATCTGATGATAAGAAGGTAATAATTTCTTCTTCATCAGTGGGCATAATTAATTCATAAGAGTCAACATTAAATTGTTTACCATATTTACTATGGTTAACAAACTCCCCTTTCATTAAGTAATTGGCTTTATATTTTAATTCATTAAAGGTACCAGTAAAGGTAATTACTTTACCTATTACATCTATTTCATCACTTTCTTTGACACGCAAAAGACCAACGATATAACCATTATCGTCATTTGTGTAGATATCATTTATGTAAATACCTTTAATGTATGCCATAATATCACCTATTTAAGTATAACAAAAATGACTTAAAAAGTCATTTGTTATTATTATTTTTTCATTGTTTTTTGCTTTTTTAATACTTTTATTGTGCTATCTTTACTAGCAATAATTCTTTTAGTTGAGTTTAGTTCTTTTGTGTCTTTTAAGATTGATTCAAGAAGTGGCCCTTCATTAATATTCATTATTAAAAGATAAACTAATAATTCTGATAATAAGATAGTTACGGCTTTATTTGATAAGATAGGTCTACTAATTACATATTTACCATCTTTTTGGCTAATTTCCGTTACTTCATATATTGGTTCTGAATAATGGAATATACCGCTTAAGTTAGCAAGAGGCATAGATTCAGTTCTTTCTTCAAATGATAAGTTAGCAATAACTTCTTCATAATTTTTATTATTAACAATATCACTATAAGTCATGTTATTAATGTGATAAGTATAAATATCACGATAAGCTTCGGTGTCTGTAAGATGCCATGGAGTAATTTTTTTGATAACTACTTCGCTTTCTCTTTCTTTTTCATACGTGCTTTTACTATGTGTTGTAGCAGTATTATCATAGTAAGTTGTTTCTCTTGTTAGATATAGTTTTTCTCTTGGTTCTTCACGATCTTTGATAACGGTATAAGCGCCCATTGTTAAAAGAATTGAACCGGTTAAGGCACATGAAGCAATACGAGCTTTTATTTTATCTTTTTTATGTTCATATTTTCTTAGTTCACGACTATCTTTTTTAATCTTGTCATTTAAAAATTTTTCAGTTTCATATGGTGGTAAGATTAAATCTGAATGTTTATTAATTAAATTACCTAGTGTAGATTCTAGACTTGATATTTTTAGAAATGCTTCATAGTAAGCAAAGTCATCACTATTATTATTTATTAATAACGAGATAGCATCTAATTTACTTAAATATTTATTTCTTTCGGTGTCATCTAAATATAATTTAGATAATTTATATTTTATGTCTTCAACTAGGAAATGATATGCTTCTTGATAATTCATTTTTATTCCTTCTTTCACGGCAAATATAATACCATAAATACTTAAAAATAGCAATAATGGATTGTAAAATAAACATGGCTATGTTAAAATGAAAATAGTGATAGAGATGAAAAAATTAACAAAAAAGTTAGTGTCATTGATTATTATTCTCATTCTTATAATCATATATTCTAGATATGTGGGAACAAGTGGTTTGGTTACTAAAGAATATACGATAAGTAGTGGGCAAATACCTAATGGCTTTGATGGATTAAAAATTGTTCATTTTTCAGATATTCATTATAACCGGGCAATTAGTCTTAATAAGGTTAAAAGCATGGTTCAAGAAATTAATTTAATAAATCCCGATATTGTCGTGTTTACTGGTGATTTGATCGATAAAGATATGAACCTTACGGATAAAGATTATAACGATTTGACAAATACACTTTTAAAGATTAATGCCAAATATGGAAAATATGCCGTTATTGGTAATCATGACTATCAAAAAGATAAGAAAAGTGTTACTAATATACTAACAGAAAGTGGTTTTACTTATTTAGAAAATGATTATGATATTTTATATAATAATGATGGTGAAAAAATCTTTATTGGTGGTTTAGGAACAATTAGTTATCATCAAGAAGATATTTCTAAGACGCTTAATTATTTTGATGATCATGATGATGTTGATTATGCGATTATTTTAGTACATGAACCCGATATTAGTGATAAACTAGCAAGTGATGATCATATTAATTTAATTTTAGCAGGACATTCGCATAATGGACAAGTGAGATTACCTTTTGTGGGAGCAGTATATACGCCACCATATTCCAAAAAATATTATGACAATTATTATCGAATTAACAATACTGATTTATATATATCATCAGGTATTGGCGTTAGTTTAGTAAACTGTCGTCTTTGGAATCAACCATCAATTAATTTTTACAGGATAAATAAAGAAATCTCTGAATGAGATTTCTTTTATTCAACAGTCACTGATTTAGCTAGGTTTTTAGGTTTATCGATATCACACTTGTTCAACTTAGCAACATAATATGCAATTAATTGCATAGGAATAATTGTTGGTAAGGATTCAAGTATAGGATTAGTTTTAGGGATAATGATTTTATCATCATAAAAGTCGCCCTCTAAATCCAAGTCTTCAGTAATGATATAGATAACGTAAGCACCTCTAGCTTTTACTTCTTTTAGGTTACTTATGGTTTTATCAGCAATGCTAATGTCTGTGACAATACCAATAACGGGAGTACCCTCTTCCACCAAAGAAATTGTTCCATGTTTTAATTCACCAGCTGCATAGGCTTCGGAGTGAATATAAGAAATTTCTTTTAGTTTAAGAGATGCTTCCATGCAAAGAGCATAATCAATACCCCTACCAATATAGAAAATATCATTACAATGATATATTTTTTGGGCTATATTTTGGTATGTTTGGGTACTTGCTAGTAATTTTTCAATTAAGATTGGTAATTCTTTTAAATCGTTTTTAAAGTTTACGATTGTGTAGTCACTCTTATTTTTCGCATTATGATAAGCAAGTAAGGCTAAGACTAAGACTTGAGCAAGATATGCTTTAGTGGTAGCCACAGCAATTTCTCTACCGGCTTCGGTATAAATTACATATTTTACTTCCCTAGCAATAGAACTTTCTTTAACATTAATAATACCTAGGGTATCACTATGATGTTTTTTAGCAATTTTTACGGCTTCCAAAGTATCGGCTGTTTCACCTGACTGCGAAATAGCAATTACTAAGGTATGCTTATCAATAAATAGTTTTTTATAACGAAATTCACTAGCAATTTCTACTTCAGTATAAATGTCTGCATATTTTTCTAATAAGTTTTTACCTACTAAACCCGCATGCATAGCACTACCACAAGCAACGATTACTACTTTATCGTATTTTTTTAGATTTATTTTAGTAATATCGGTCGTTCTTTTTATAACATCGGCTTCTTCATAGATTTCTTTTAACATATAGTGATCATAGCCATTTTTACTAACAGTTTCTGCCCCTACTTCAAAAGTTTTAATTTTAGGATTAATTATTTTGTTTTGATTATTATAAACAGTAATATTATCTTTTGTTATTTTTGCATAATCACCATCATTTAAGATAAGATACTTATTTGTATAATCAACAATAGCTGGAACATCTGATGCCAAATAATTACAATTTTCGCCAATACCTATAATTAATGGGCTATTTTTTTTGATAGCGTATAAGGTATCTGGTTCATTTGTGCAAATTAAACCAATGGCATAGGCACCAATTACTTTTTCTTTAAAGGCTTTAATGGCTTGCAAAACATCTTTATTTGCTTGATATAAATCATATAAAAGTATCGCGGCCACTTCAGTATCAGTATCACTTAAAAACTCGTAGCCTTTAGCTTGTAATTCTTTTTTTAGAGCTAAGTAATTTTCAATAATACCATTATGAACAATCGTAATATCTTTATAACTATGGGGATGAGCATTTATTTTATTGGGTATACCATGAGTTGCCCATCTTGTGTGACCGATGCCGATATTTGCTTTATCATTAAAATCTAGGATGCTTTTTAACCTTTCTATTTTTCCTGGTTCTTTTTTAATTATTAGCTTATTATCATAAATATAAGCTACGCCTGAGGAGTCATATCCTCGATATTCTAGATGCTCTAAGCCATTGATTAGGACATCTAGGGCTTTCTTTTCTTTGCCGATATAACCGACAATTCCACACATAATTTTCTCCTTGTAATATTTTATGTGCCTGATATATTCTCTGTTACAATTTTGATTTTGTTTTTTCAATATATCTTACGAATGCACTTCCGTGATAGAATCCGCCGAATTTTCGATAACTATCAACCTCGTCACCAATTTAATGGTCAGGCGCTCATTATTATCAATTCCTCCATATGATAATAACTAAATATATTATAACATACTTAATGGGGAGTTGTAAAATTAGTGCTAGTTTTTTCTTTTGTTAATTCTTGGCGTCTTGTTTGAATGACAAAATAAGTTTGCCCAAGGGCTATTACTTCTTTTTGGGGGTCAGCATTTTGAACAATTAAATAGCAGGCATAACGAGATAATTTATAATCTGCTACTTTTCTTTTGGCGTTTGAACCTATTTCGACCATTACGCCCACTCGGGCGAAATGGTCATCAACTTCTTGTAAACTGGACTGACAGGAAATGATTGCTTTTTTTATGGCTGGAATGAATTTCCTATATTCACTATAGTCAAGTGCTTTATATAATTCTCTAGCTATCCAATACTCCATACCACATTCATCAATATGTTTAATGTCTTCAAACGTATTATAAGTTAATTTTAATTCATTCATATATGATCCTCTTTTACTATCCTTCATTAATAATATTCGACAAAAGAAAGACCATTTACTTTTTTTGCTTAAAACTTTAGCACACTTGAATAAAAAAACACCTAATATTAAACTAGGCGTTGACGTTTTTACAAAATAAAAAACCCACTTGGGGTTATTTACTTGTTTTTTTAGTTGTAGTTTTTTTAGCTGTTGTAGCTTTCTTTGCTGGGGCTGTCTTTGTTGCTGTAGTCTTTTTAGCTGCTGGTTTCTTTGCAGGAGATTTCTTAGTTGTTTCCTTTTTAGTAGTTTCTTTCTTTGGAGCAGCTACTTTTGTTGCTTCTTTCTTTGTTGTTTCTTTCTTTTCTACTTTAGCATCAGTTACAACTTTTTCTTCTTTCTTAGCTGGTAGTTTTACTTCTTTTGGAGTGTATGCTTTACCATCTAAGGCATCTTTAGCAATACTTACTAAATCTTTGAATGCTTCTTTATTATCAATTGCTAATTCTGATAACATCTTTCTATTAACAGTTACGCCAGCCTTATTTAAACCATTGATGAATTTTGAATAACTAATTTCAAATTCACGACATGCAGCGTTAATTCTAGCAATCCATAATTTTCTAAAGTTACGTTTATTTTGACGTCTGTCTCTAAAAGCATATTCGCCTGAATGCATTAATTGTTCATGGGCTGTTTTATATAATCTGTGTTTACTTCCAAAGTAACCTTTGGCTTCTTTTAATACTTTTTTTCTTCTTGCACGTGCTACTGTGCCACCTTTAACTCTTGCCATTTCTTTTTGCCTCCCTATTAAATTAAATCTTTAATTCTCTTGTAGTCTGAACTATCTAGGCTACTTACATTTCTTTTTTGTCTGTTTGTTTTTGCAGTTCTTTTTCCAGTGTTGTGTAAAACTCCTTGATGTGGAATAGCAATGCTTCCACTTTTTCTTACTTTGAATACTTTTTTCATTCCCTTGTGGGTTTTCATCTTATTTTTCTTTACTTTTGTCATAATTTATTCTCCTTTTATTTTTTAGGTGTTAGTTGCATATACATAGATCTACCTTCCATTTTTGGTTCAGTCTCTATTTCTGCAATATCAGAAAGTTCATTACTAAAACGCATAAGGACATCTTTAGCTAATTCTGGATGTGATATTTGACGGCCTTTAAATCTAATACTAGCTTTAATTTTAGCGCCCTTTTCTAAGTTTTTACGTGCATTTTTAACGCGCGTATTAAAATCGTGGACGTCGATGGTTGTCGATAATCTAAATTCTTTAGTGTCAACGATAGCTTCTCTTTGCTTTTTCATTGCTTCTTTAGCTTTCTTTTTCTTTTCATAACGGAATCTATTATAATCCATTATTTTACATACTGGTGGAGTCGAACTCTCACTCATTAGTACTAAATCAAAGCCAGCGTATCTTGCTAAAGTTAAAGCATCTTCTTTAGATTTAATTCCTAATTGTTCACCATTTGGTCCAATGACCATCATTTCATTTACCCTTATTGCTTCATTAATTGGGTTTTCCCTTTCCTTTGTTATAAATAACACCTCCATAGAAAAATGAATACAGAAACCAACTGTATTCATCTAATTCACCTAATAATACAACATGTATATTTCTTGAGGCTTTTTACCCATTAGTAGTTCTAATCAGGTGAGATAAATACATCTACTTTCCGTTTCTTCGTTATAGATTATATACTAATCATGGACAAAAGTCAAGCACAAAATGGTATTTTTTTCATATTTTATAATAGGTGGTAATATGTTAAATAACTTCTTTAATTGTTTTAGGTTTTTTGTAGGTTTAAAGTTAATTACTTTGCTTATTTGTATAGCTTTAGTAATTATCATTTTTTATCATTTAATTATTACTTTAGTGTTACCTTGTTTTATCAATGTTTTGATCTTGTTTTTGGAGTTCACTACTTTTATTTGTCTTTTGTTTTATACGATATTCTTCCCGTAATATTTTTGTTTTAGTTAAATAATCTAAATGGCTACTGATGCTTATTGTTGTTTCATATTCAGTTGGCATAGCTTTTATTTTATCTGGAATCGAAATTAAAATGAAAAATAAAAGCATTTCTTCGTCACTTAAAGGAAATTTATTTAAATAGATTTTTAGGATATCAATAAATTCAAAATCAAGAGCATGATTTTGATAAAGTGTGACAAGATCATATATTGGCATATCTGTTTTAGCATTATCCCAACTAATTAGATATGGTTTATCGCTTTTTAGATAGTGATCTAAAGAGAGATTATTGTGAATTGTGACAAGTCTTACTTGATGTTTATTTTCAATCATTTCATACCACAACTCGATATTTTCTTTGGCATAATTTAAGGAATTATAAACCAAGGTAATGTTTCTAGCAATTAAATAATTGGCTGGTGACATAAAAATTTCATTATCAATTGTGTCCATTAAATTGTTATAGTAATTATAGACGTCATCGATCTTTTTATTAATGCCTTCATAGATGCTTTTATAGTAATCTAAGTCTACTTCTTTATAGAAGGTTGTCTTACTATGAAGAATAGATAATAAAATAAGCAAATCAATCATTTTTTGTTCGGCAGGTTCAGATACATCACGAATATATTTAAAATAAAGATAATTGTCATCTTCCTTCACTATTTCCGGAAAATAATCAAAAGAACGTGATAATAAATAATTATAAGTGCTTTTCAGTGAGTGCTTTTTCTTTTTGATAACATATTCATCATTGATGATTTTAACATTCCTTTTTAAAGTTATTTTATTTGTCATTATTACTTGTTGGAATGATTAATTTATCACCTATGTGTAAATCTTCGAGATTATTATATTTAGCTAATTCTTCTTTGGTTACATGATATTTTTCTAATACTTTATCTAAAGTATCATTTTCAGTATAGGGATATACATGGTAAGTTACGTACTTTTCTTCTTCATTAAAGCCATTAAAGATATTAATATTAGTGTTTTCATTTTCTTCCATATTTTCCTCCTTGTTATCAGTTAACATTTCATCTAATAAATCTAATCTTTCAGTAATTTCTTTTTTTTCTGGTTCAGGTACCGCTTCAGAAAGTTCTCTTACCTCTTCTTCGCTAAATAAATCTTCAGCCGGTTCTTCCTCTTTTTCTTCACCATCGATATAAAGGTCAATGTTTACTTTCATTTGATTTTTACTAATTAGCTCATATCTAAAGTCATCAATATCAACTTCCATGGTATCTAATTTATAATTACAACCTAGAGCAATATCAAATGGTAAATCAAAAGAGAATGGTTCTTTTCTTATTTCTCCTTCCATAGGCTTGTATTCACCGGTAATATGGAATGTGCCTCCGATACTATCAGATTCGGTGTTGATGTCGTGCTCAAGCGATATTGCAGTTATTTCATAGACATCGGTATCAAAAGTTAAAACGTTATTAAATGGTACTATTTTTTTCATAAAATCATCCTTTCGGTTAATTATATGCACGCATTTCTAAAAAATGATTTGTTAGTTGAAAAAGTCTTTATTTTATAAGGTTTGGTGAGTCTAAGTGTCAAGCAAATGTAAAAATAATTTGACTTTAATGGTAAATTATGGTATCATTGAAAACGTGATTGCATATGAAAACAGAGCGGTATTTATTTAAAAAAATTGCAAAAAGAATCATGGAAATATTTGTATTTCCGATAATCATATTAATAGGACTTACATTTATAATGGGGTTTTATTACGAACGTAATGTCTATGTTAAACTTAATGATATTACGTTAGAACTTGGAGAAAAATTACCTGAAGAAATCATTAATTATATCGGTTTAATTAGTAATGATAGTAAATTGTCAATTGAAAGCGATATTCCACTTGATAAAGAAGGACACACTAAAATGATTGGTAGGTTTAATTACTACTTAGTTTATAATGATGATGGTTTTAAATATAGTACACTTACCAATGTGAAATCAACAATTAGAGTTATCGATACGGTTAAACCAGTAATCAAGGTAAAAGAAAATGCCGAGATTGAATATGACAGTGACTTTGATGTTACTGATATTGCTGAGTGTATCGATTTATCAGATTGTAAAATGACTGTTTTGGAGGAAGTTAATACAACTGATAGTGGAAAACACACAGTAAACATTACAGCTGTTGATGGTGGCAATAATGTAAGTTATGCTGAAGCAACATTCACAGTTAAAGAGAAACCTCAACCAGTATTTGCTAACTATACGGTTAATATTAAGCAAAATGATGACTTAAATGCTTCACTTAGTGAAGATGAAAAAGCTGCAATGCGTGAAGAAGTAGTTAACTTTGCTAAACAATTTATTGGTAATCCTTATGTATATGGTGGAACATCACTTACAAACGGAACAGACTGTTCAGGATTTACAATGAGTGTTTATGCAAATTTTGGATATTCCTTACCTAGATCAAGTGGTGACTATCCATATATTGGAAAGATTGTTTCAGAGGGTGAAGTATTACCTGGCGATATTGTAGTTTATATGGGACACGTTGGAATATATGCTGGTGGGGGTATGATGGTTCATGCAGCAACACCATCTCAAGGCATTGTGTATGCACCAGTATATAATGAATATCACACATACAGAAGAATTATTTATTAATTCTTCTTTTTATTTTAAAAAGAAGCTATCCCTCGTCAGGGATAACTTCTTTTATCGTACGATTTATATAAATATAATAAGAAAACCACATATAATTTTTAGGAGTATAGATTGACGTTTATAAAATAATTATTATATTCTTATTATAATTTCTAGTAATCACTTACAAAAATTCACCTATGATATATAGTATTTTAAACACAAAGCTTTACCAATTTACACTTGCATAAGTATCTGCACATGGTATTTGGTTAAAATAGTTATAAACTGAGGCATCAAAACTAATGCCTAAAGAGCCGATTCCATGATTAGCCGCCTGACTTGAAGTTAAACTATACAAGGCATGGGCGTAGTCAGCACAGAATTCTAATTCCGTTAACGTATCGTTCGTATTTTTCACGACATCAAAGTAAATATTAGCTGATAAAGAATACATAGTTGTTGGTAATTTATAAGTTGTCGTTCCGCCCGTTGATAAACTCTTTTTATTATAATAAAGAGTTGATGATGTATATGTTCCATCTGAATTCATATATATATAGTTAAAATATACGCTTGAATCAATGGCTACGGCCGTATCAAAACCAATACCAATAACATCGTAATATCGTTCATCAGGAAGATTGTACCAATTGACAGAATTTTTATAACGATATTTACTACCATTTTGGGTAATGGTCCCAACTTCATGCAGCCATATTGTACTTACTTCACCGCGAAGTGTTGGTATTCTTCCACTTGTTTCATCTAGATACTCTTGTTCAGTTAATTCAGTAATTTCATTGACTCCGTACATTGGATAATCAATTCTTAGATACTTATGAGAAGTAGCAACCAATTTAGCATCTAAATCTTTGTTATCCTTGAATGTTTCAGCATTCATGTACATTATTTCATCATCTGTAAATCCCAAGTTTAATAAAGTATTGTATTCACTATCAGTCATTTCAATGCCAAAATAATTGACAAAATTTTTGCTTAAAGCTTTAGGTTTTTCAATATTTATCATGAAGATAGAAACCACAACTATCGCCATAAGTGAACACCTAGTTAACTTTGAGCTTTTAATTTCCATTTTTTTCCTCCTTTCCAAAATTAATTCTAAATAAAAAGTCGTTCTATAGGAACAACTTTTAAAGCGAATTATACAACTTAGTTGGTTGATTTATCATTATTTACTGGAACTAGTAGTATTTCTATTTTTTGGTTAACTATATTATTGTCTATACAAATAAAATTAAATTCTAATAACATATTATTATTGATAATTTCTTCTTTTGAAAGTAAAGATTTATCATGATAATATATTTTAAAGTTTTTTTGAAATTCTGATATCTGCATTTCTTTAGAAGTAATGTTGCTAACATTATTATAACCAACACCAATAATATACTCATTATTTGATAATAATTTATATTCGTAATTTTTAATTGTTGTTCTTTTTAAAGAATAATCATTGAATTTAATTTTATCAATGTTTATGGTTATGATATTACCTTTTAGTGTTAGCTTACCTTCAATTTGATAAGCATTTAGATCTTTACATATTAGATTATATTCATATACTTTATTGTTTTGTTTGATTATGATAAAGATTATTATGGCTATTATTGATATTGGAATTAATAAGAAAAGATATTTCTTTTTTTGTTTTGATGGGGTTTGTTTATGCTTGTCAAGTTCACCTTTTAGTAGTTCATCAGCGGTGATACCTAGTGTTTGGCTTAGTTCATTGATAATTGAGATATCTGGCATTGTTTGGCCAGTTTCCCATTTAGATACAGCACGGTATCCAACACCCACTTTATCACCTAGTTCTTGTTGTGTTAAGCCTTTCTCTTTTCTTTGTTTGGCAATTAATTTGCCAATTTTAATTTGGTCCATACTACTCACCTTTCGTTAATTGTTTTCTTCGTCAGTTATAAAGAAATTAACAATATGAACATTCATTGCATCAGCAATTCTACCTAATACAGCAATTGTTAGATGTTTGTTACGGCTTTCATTTTCAATGTCACAGATATATTCACGTGACATATCAATCATATCCGCTAATTGTTGTTGTGTTAGATTCTTTTTTAATCTGAAATAACGAATGTTTTTTCTAATTATTTTGTAATAATATTCATCATCATGGATATTTACTTGTTCATTTATCATATGTACTACCAGCCTCTCTTTAAATCTATTTTGTGCTATATTTATAGATTTATATATAGGCTAATAGCCACCATTTATGAAACTATATTATATAAATTATTTAATAATATACTTATAATTGATTGTTTTTTTACCAAGTATTATCAATTATTTACCAAATATAGCAAAAAAACCACTTGCGTGGTTTATTTTTATAATGGCGTCCCCAGAAGGATTCGAACCTTCGACCGCACGCTTAGAAGGCGTGTGCTCTATCCAGCTGAGCTATGAGGACAGTTAGCAATATTTTTTGGTTGCTAACTAATTATATAACAAAAATTGTTTTTAATCAAGACTTAAAAGAGAAAATGTGGAAATTTCACGATTATTAACTTGAAAGATAACAGTATCTATATCTAGTTCATCACATAATGATAAGCTAATTGTATACATTACTTCTTCAAGAATTAAATCGTTAGTTATGTCAGATAATATTTGTTCATTGAAGTTTAATTTAATAACATTATCTGTTAGTTCATAATCTAATAGTTTAGCATTAGTATCTAGATAACTCATAAGATTACTTTCATATGATAATGAAGAAGATAATTCATTAATAATTATTTTTACTTTATCTTGATTTTGATTGTTTATATATTTTGTTACGGGTGTATAATATACTTCATCATTATAATTTAGGACATAATAAATGGTATATGAATCAATGTTTTGAAGACTTGTTAATTCATATTTTTTATTGATACCATAATTTTTATCTAAATATTCTGGTAGTTTTATTTTGCTATTTGGTAATTCTTTTAAGGGTTTACCATTTACTAGGATTTTTATTTTGTCGATACCATTAATACTGGTTAAGGTATATGTTAATGCTTCGATTAAACTTTCTTCATATTCTTTTTCAATATTATTAAACTCTTTTGAAAAATCAATTGTTAGTATTTTATCTTTTAAATTTATATTTAGGACTTTTGTATTTTTAGGTAATAGTGATCTAAAACCATTGGGGATAACTGATGCTTTTTTACCATCTTTGGTTAGAAGTTCAATTAGATTTGTGGCTTTGGTTATTTCATCGTAACTATTTACATTAATTTTAGCACGTGATAAATAATCATTATCATCTAGTAGATAGATTACTTCAAGATTATTGGGATAGATATACTCTACTTGCTCTTTATTATTTAAATCAATTTCTTTTTGATTTGCTGGAATAAGATATAGCATTAGCATTATGATAACAATTGAGGTAGCTACGGCTATTTTTCTTATGAGCATTTTCTTTAACATGATATCACCTATTTAATAGTATGTTTATATTCTTTTTATATGAGAAAAAGCCACATATGTGGCTATAATGTAATAATCTTCATTCTTAGTAATTCGACAACTGCTTGGCTTCTTCCTTTTACTCCTAATTTTTGCATAGTATTAGATATATGATTTCTAACGGTTTTTTCACTGATACCTAGGTCTTTTGCAATTTCTTTTGTAGTTTTACCATTTACTAGCAGGGTGAAGACTTCTTTTTCTCTTCTTGTTAATATAAATTTATCCATATTACCTCACTTCCCCATGGGTGTCATATATATTCATAATATAATATGTTATTCTAGTTGTTTAAGTGAGAGCAAATGTCTAATTATTTAAATTGAATTGAAATATATTGCTTGGTATCAAAACTTTCTTGAATATTACGCATAATATTATTTGCTAGTTCGTTACTGTGTTCATTTGAATCTACCACTACCCTAATTTGATCACCATCTATTTTAATAAAAGAATCTAAGTCCAAGGTGTTTTTGATTTTTTCTTCTAAGAGTTCTTCTTTACTACTTACTTGGTTTAATAGTTTAAGGGCATCAAAAGCTTCATTTTTGGTATCAGTAGTAACATTATTATCACTAATTGTTGCTTTTAATTTATTAATTTCTTCCAAGGCGCTGGCATTGTCTTCAGTTCTTAATGCTTCGATAATACTAGTTTCTTTGATGTCTATTTTGCCAATATCTTCGTTAATTGCATCATTATTAGTAAGCAATAATTCTTTGGGCATAGTGATATAGTATACGCTTAAAACAAGTACTAAACTAAATAATGTTAAAAACCATAAATTCTTTTTATTTATCATAATTTCCTCTTTTCTAATTAATTATATTAAGAAGTGATAAATATATAACAAAAAAATGTAGACATGCTACATTATCTTGTTCCTTTACGGCCTTTTTCTTGGACAATTCTATCAAGTTCTTTTTTAATATATTCTGATAGTTCTAATTCTTTTTTTAGTTTTTCTTCAGTACTGATATCTGGAATTCTACGATTTACTAAGTTTCTATACATAGTAACATCGTTATCACTCTTTTTAACACCAATACCCATAACACAATAAATATTATCTTTAAGATGCTTTAAAACAATTCTTATTTGATCATATTTTAGTTCAATAAATTGTGTTATGTTGCCATTTTTAGTTAATGGTTTAATATCTTTTTTACTTATTTTATTGTTTATAAAGTCATTAAGTAAATAGATAATTGTTTGATAGTATTCATGCGGAACTAATTTTAAATCAGAGATAATTTTTACTTTATCGCTGGAATATGTATGTGCATAAATTAGTTCTTTAGTTTTACCAAGTTCTAAAGTAGACATTTCAGGTGTTTCTTCTTCGTCTTTAACGGCATAATTATTTAATTTATTATAATATTTCAATAAGGCAATATATTTATCTAATTTATGATAATAATCTTTGATGACATCCATACGATCTTTATGATTTCGATATATTTCTTTATCAGTTAATAATTGGTAATGTGATAACAATTCATCTTGATAAGCGTTAAGAATACCAACGATAATATAACTATATTCATTATCTTCAAGATTAAAACTTTGGTATCTTTTTAAACACTCTAAACTTTCTTCACGATCTAATAATTCAATGTATGATAGTATTTCTTTAATAAGTTTATCCAAAGAAACTTTACGTTCATCGTTAACTTCAATTTTATCGTGTTCTTGAAATCCAGCATTAATAATATTGGGTACTTCATTGACAAGAGTATCGACAAATTCGGCTTCTTTTTTGTTTTTATTTTTTTCAGTTATTGTTTTACGATTATGTAATTCAATTATATTTATTAATGTTAATTCTTCCTTATTGGTAATAATACCAGCAGCTTCATAATATTTAAGAATTCTTTTGACATTTGTAATATCATATTTATCTTGATTAATTGGAATATCATGTAATAAGCATATTTTTACTCTTTTAGCGGATGCTGGAAGATATCTATTTCTAAATATGCGTAGATTTAATTCATTTAATTCTTGTTGATTGACTTCAGCATCATGTTCAATTCTTTTACAGAAACCTCTAAATTTTCTTAGACGATCTTTCTCATTATCATTGCTATGTAATAAATTATAAAACTCAGTTACTTTAATGTCATCACGATAAATTTCATCTAATAATAAGGTTATTACTAATTTGTTGTCATTTAAACCATCAGGGCTAAGATTTAGGTATGTTATTAATTCTGTAAATAAGTCTTTTAAAAGTAAATGATCTTCGCTAGTTTTTTGTAATTCTTTGTATTCATCAAGAAACTTATCAATTAAGGTAATTAAATCTTTTGTTTCCATGTCCTACTCCTTATCATATTAATCATAGCACATTTAACAATTAAAAACAAGGAATTAATACATTCCTTGTATTTTCTTTATTTGTTCATTTGTCAAGGCACTTAAGTGCCAATTACCATCTTCATCTTTAGTTAAAGGTAATTCTATAGTATAAGTTACTTTATCTTTAGCATTTTCTAATCTATCCAGTTTAGTTTCATCAAAACTTTCTTTGGTATAAATTGTGCTGTCAAATGTTAAATCACTAATACTATTTTTGTAATCAATAACTTCAATTTCAACAATTACAGTAGCATTATCACCATCAATTATTTCATCTTTAACATTATAAGATAAGTTACGATACTGGGTTTCCAATAATTTGCGATATCTAGCTTTGTGGGCATCAGTTAAGTTCTGTTCTTCAAGAACATTGTCAATTCCTAATTTGATATCACTATCAATTCTTTGGTATTTCATAAAAAGTTCTTCCACTTTACTAGTTGGCGTATTTGTTATCGTGCATGCTAAGAGTAAAAATGGTATGATTAACAGCAATAATTTCTTTTTCATTATATCACCTAGATATAATATTTACCATTTATTAGAAATTATACTTATTTAAATTTTCTAAGATAAATTCACTTGAATAACCAAGATTTAAAAGATTGTTATAAATCTTATTTTTCAAATTTGGTTTGTTTTTATTACTTTTCATTAGTTTAGTGATTTGTTTATTAATTTTATTTTCAAGTTCACTATCATCGATTTCACTTATATATTTCATGATTATTTTGTTATCAATATTATGCTTTGTTAATTCCATTTCAATACGATATGGACCCATAGTAGTAAAATTCATTTTATCTTTTATAAAAGCTTTTGTGAACAGTTCATCGTCTAGGAGTTTATTTTTTATTAATCTTTTTATTGTTTCATCAATTAAGTCTTCGCTGACTCCTTTTCTTTTCATATATTCTTTGATTTCATTAATACTACGGAGTCTTACTCCGATGTAATTAACACATTTATTATAGATATCATAATTATTGTTATCCACTGTTATCTCATCAAGTAAGACGTCATCAATTTCTTTTTTATATAATAATTTATGTTTTAGGATAACATCTTCGTTTAGTTTAATTTTTCTTCCATCATCTAGGTAAATTAAATAATTACCATTATGTTTCTTTTCATATTTAATTATTTTCATATTAATCCTTATTTAGCAATTATATTGCAAATTATATCTGTTAATTCGCTTGGATTATCAATATTTAATCCAGATAATAGTCTTGCTTGATTATATAATACTTTGGTATATTTAGTTAATTCTTCAGTATTATTATCTTTATATAGTTTTCTTAACTTTTTACTGATCGGATGAGCATCATTTATTTCTAAGATAGTATCAGCTTTAACTTTATCAGTTTCAGCAGGCATACTATTTATGATCTTTTCCATTTCAAGTGATAATTCACCAGTTGATGTTAAGCATACTGGATGATCTTTTAATTTATTTGTAAACTTAATTTCTTTTACTTGATCTTTTAAAATATCAGTCATTTTAGTAAGTAAATCTTTATTTTCATTATTGATTTTTTCAAGGTCTCTCTTTTCTTCTTCAGTAGATGAATCAAATGATTTATCAGTAATGTTTTGGAATGTTTTTTCTTTATAGGTATTTAGAATTTTTATAACAAATTCGTCTAAATATTCCGTTAAGTATAATACTTCATAGCCTTTATCTAAAACAAGATCTACTTGTGGTAACATTTTAATATTGTCTATAGATTCACCACTAACATAGTATATTTCTTTTTGATCAGGTTTCATTCTTTCTAAATATTCATCTAAGGTTACATATTTTTCATCTTTTGATGAATAGAACAAAAGTAAATCTTCAAGTTTATCACGGTTAGCACCATAACTTGTATAAATACCATGTTTTAATCCCATGCCGAAAGCCTTATAGAATTTTTCATAATCTTCACGATTTTCTTTTAGCATATTTAATAATTCTTTATGAATTTTAGTTTCAATATTTTTGGCTATTAATGCTACTTGATGATCTTGTTGCATGGTTTCACGAGAGATATTTAGAGCAATATCTTCTGAATCAACTAGTCCTTTAACGAAACTATAATAGTCTGGTAATAAATCTGGACATTTATCCATAATCATAACACCTTTAGAGTATAGTTCTAGTCCTTTTTCATATTCTTTGGTGTAATAATTAAATGGTATATGTGAAGGAATAAACAAAAGTGTTTGATAACTAGTTAAGCCTTCTACTTCGCTACGAATTACTTTAAGTGGTTTTTCATAATCATAGAATTTATCAGTATAGAAATTATTGTATTCTTCTTCGGTTACTTCACTTTGTTTCTTTTTCCAAATTGGAATCATACTATTGATGGTATGATCTTCAGTTTTACCATCATCAGTCTTATGAGGCAAGATAATTGGATATTTAATATAATTAGAATACTTCTTAATAATACCTTCAAGGCGATAATCTTCAAGTAATGAATCATAGTCTACTTCTTCGGTATTTTCTTTTAAATATAAGGTTATTTCCGTACCATTTGTTTTCTTTTTAGCTTCCTCTATGGTGTATCCGTCAGCTCCGGTACTAGTCCATAGATATGATTCATCGCTATTTATGCTTTTACTTAAGACTTCAACTTTAGATGAAACCATAAAAGCTGAATAAAAGCCAACACCGAATTGTCCAATAATTGATAAGGTTTTAGATTCCTCATTATTTTCTTTGAATAATTCACTACCACTTTTAGCAATTGTTCCTAAATTATCTTCAAGTTCTTCCTTAGTCATACCAATACCATTATCAGTAATTTTTAATGTTATCTTTTCTTTATCAGGAATTATTCTTATTTCTAAGTCATCTTTTTTAATTTTTAATTTTTTATCTGTTAGTGATAAGAAATATAATTTATCAATGGCATCACTAGCATTAGAAATTAATTCTCTTAAGAATATTTCCTTATTGGTATAGATTGAATTAATCATTAAATCTAATAATTTTTTTGATTCGGCTTTAAATTGTTTTTTAGCCATAATTAACACTTCCTTTACTCATTTTTTAATATAACACTTATGTTAGCAATTGTCAATATAGATTGCTAAAAATGTATAAAGAAAAAGGAAGAATTATCTTCTTCCATTATGTCTATTTTTTACTGAAGCTCTTTGATTTCTATACATACTATTTCTTTGTTTTTCTCTTCTGTCGCCTTTTAAATCTTGACAATCAATGTTGATTGTGTCATGAATAATAGCATCTAGTGTAATAATACTGTCTGCTCTACTACCAATTAATTCGTTTCTTAAGTTTATTAATTCGTTAAGGCTTAATGAAGATACATCTAAATACCAAATATAATACTTACCATTTATTTTTGCTTCAACTGGTATAAAATCTTTTATCATAATATCCCCTCTTTCAACAACGAGTGGATATTATAGTATATTCCTTATTTTTTGTCAAGTTTATCATAGTCTTCTAGGAAACTGTGATAGGTGCCATTTGTTTTAGTACCAATAACACAATTTAAATTAACGTTATCTAGGGCTTTAAAGATATTGTTATCAACATTGGGGTTTATTTTCTTTAATTCTTTGATTAGATTTTTTACTTCTTTTCTTTTGCTTTTAGATTCATCGACGCTACATTCTTCAGTAAATTTACATGCACAGTTTAAGAATGTTAAATCATTAGATTTTTTCCAAGCAATAATATCTTCTTCTTTTACCAAATATAGTGGCCTAATTAATTCGAGCCCTTCAAAGTTATCACTATGGAGTTTAGGCATCATGGTTTTAAGTTCAGATCCATAAAACATCGATAGTAAGGTCGTTTCAATAACATCATCAAAGTGATGGCCCAAAGCTATTTTATTACACCCTAGTTCTTTGGCTTTACTATACAGGTATCCCCTACGCATACGCGCACACATATAGCAAGGATTTTCAGAAGCAATTGTGTTAGCAACATCAAAGACGTCACTTTTAAAAATCTTTATGGGAATATTTAAAAGTTTGGCATTCTTTTCAATTAGTTTACGATTAGCTTCATTATATCCTGGATCCATTGAAACGTATTCTACTTCAAAATTCCCCTTACCGTGTAGTTTTAGTTCTTGAAAACATTTAGCAAGTAAAAATGAATCTTTACCACCAGAGATACAAACCATTATTTTATCGTTATCTTGGATTAATTCATATTCTTTTATGGCTTTTACAAATTTGCTCCATAATTCTTTACGAAATTTTTTAATAATACTTCTTTCTACTTCTTTATATTTTTCCATATTTTCACCGCTTTTTCTTTATATAATTTATCATAAATTAATGATTATGACAAGAAAAAAGAAAATGTAGTATTTTCTTTTTATTTAACTACTTCCAGTAATTTTT
>CAZLQU010000014.1:0-19658 GCA_964561805.1 uncultured Muribaculaceae bacterium
TAAGTTTAATTGACTTAACGCCACTAGCTCTAATACCAACTACCGATACTTCACTTACATCATACCATAATCCATAGCCTTTTTTAGTAGCAACAAAAATATCATTATTATTTGTATAGTCGACACTAATAACCATATCACCTGTTGATAGTTTAATCATACTAATTTCTTTCGTATAACGTCCTACCTTAAAGTCACATAATTTTGTACGTTTAACCATACCATTTTTAGTAAATACCGTAATATATCTATCTTCATCAAAATTATATACCGGCATTGCTCCAATTACTTTTTCATCCGATGACATTGTAATAATATTACTTACATGTTTACCAATATCTTTCCATTTAACTTCTGGTATTTCATAAACCGGTAAATATAAGTAATTACCTAAATCAGTAAATACCAATACATTTTGTGTCGTATTAATATTATATAAACCAATTACATAGTCGCCCTCTTTTAAACCTGTTGCTTCCGTATTTGCTTCATACCCTCTAACACTAACACGCTTAATATAGCCTTCTTTAGTAACAACAACAATTGTATCTTCTTTAGGAATCATCTCAGTAGCATCAATTTTTATCTCTTCAGCTTCCATAACGATTGTTGTTCTTCTAGGTGTTGCATATTCTTTCTTAATCTTTTTAAGTTCTTCTTTAATAACTGTATTTAATTTTTCTGGACTAGCTAAAATTGCTTCTAACATTGCCATAATTTTTTCAAGATTATTCTTTTCCTCTTGCAAAATGACAATATCAGTATTTGTCAAACGATATAATTGCAAATTAACAATTTCCGTTGCTTGTTCTTCCGTAAACTCATATTTAATCATTAAGTTTTCAATTGCATCCGCTTTATTTTTGCTAGCTCTAATTGTCTTGATAACCTCATCTAAAATTGATATTGCCTTAATTAATCCTTCGACAATATGATATCTCTTTTTAGCATGTGCCAAATCAAAACTAGTTCTTTTAGTTACTACTTCTCTTTGATGAGCAATATAGGCATCTAGAATTGCTATAAGTCCCAATTGCATTGGTCTACGATTAACAATTGCAATCATATTGTAATTATAACTAATTTGTAATTCGGTATTCTTATATAAATAATTTAAAATATTTTTAGCATTTGCTTCTTTTTTAAGTTCAATTGTAATTTGTAGGCCATTCTTATCTGATTCATCTCTTACTTCAGTAATTCCATCAATCTTTTTATCAATTCTAATTTCATCAATCTTTTTAACTAATAACTGTTTATTAACTTCATAAGGAATCTCCGTAATTATTATCTTATTTTTTTCAATTGTTAACTTACTACGAATTAATATTCTTCCTCTACCGGTTTCATAAGCTTCATGTATCCCCGCATAACCAACAGCTTCACCACCAGTTGGAAAATCTGGTCCCTTAATATAGTTAAGTAAAGTATCTAATCTACTTCCCGGATTATCAATTCTATAGATTGTAGCATCTATAACTTCACCTAAATTATGTGGTGGAATGTTAGTTGCATATCCTGCTGAAATACCTGTTGTTCCATTTACAAGTAAATTAGGAAATCTACTTGGTAATACTGTAGGTTCTAGTAATGTATCATCGTAGTTAGGTGAAAATACCACCGTATCTTTATCGATATCTCTAAGCATCTCATTACTTATTTTTGATAATCTGGCTTCTGTATAACGACTAGCAGCCGCACTATCACCATCGATTGATCCATTATTTCCTTGCATATCAACAAATGGTTCACGCATCTTCCAGTCTTGACTCATACGGACAATCGCATCATATATTGAAGAATCGCCATGTGGATGATATTTACCCATAACATCACCGACTGCTCTCGCCGATTTTTTATAAGGTTTATCATACGTATTCTTTTCTTTATACATTGAATATAGTATTCTTCTTTGTACTGGTTTTAAACCATCTCTAACATCAGGAATAGCTCTATCTTGAATGATATATTTTGAGTATTTACCAAAACGTTCTCCCATTATTTCTTCAAGTGAATACTCGTAAATACGTTTAAGTTCTTCTTCCATCATTCCTATCACCCTAGACTTATCATAACATAAAATCCTTATGCTTTCAACAAATTAGACAACAAAATAAACACCTATTTGACAAAAAAATTACCAAATAAATTGGTAATTATTATTTATGAAAATATCCGATAAAATAAATTATCACTAAAACGGCCAAGAGCAATCCAAAGATAAGAAGGAGTATCTTGAAAAGAAATTTACCACTATCTTTTTCCTCTTCCTCCTCATCATCCTCTTCTTCTTCATCCTCTTCTTCTTCATCAAAATCACTTTTACTAAATTTATATGTATTACTATAAAAACCTGTCGTACTATCTTCTGGCATTTCTTCATCTTTAATTGGTGCACTAACACTAGTTTTATCATTATCGCCTTTCAAATCAGATAGTATCTCCAAAGATAAATTAGCTGTTTTCATTAAAGATTCATCTTCATCTAAAACTTCTTCAGCCATATCTTCATACATTTCTTTAACTTGTTCAATATTGGTTTTTCTACTATCTAATTTAAGTTTCTTTAAATAATCCGTATTAGCTAGTGTTGGTTCAATTAATTCTGGTTTTTTATTTTCACTTTTAGCCTTATTAAGTAACTCATTAATATCATAGATTTCTAATGCCTGTTCATCTTCTTCCATAATTTTTTCTTTTCTAATAACACTATTATTAGTTGCTGGACTTTTATTTGTAATATCGTCATATTCCTTTTTCTTACGATATTCCTGCCTACTTGTTATTTCTTTTTTAAATTCATTTGAATCTATTTCACGCTCATTAGATGGCACAACTAAATTTTCAAATTCATCGTAGGCATTATATATTTGTTTATATAATTCTTTATTTTTATTACTTCTTGTTGGTACTTCTTCCTTAGTAGTTTCATTTTTATATTTATCCATGCGGCTACTCATAACAGTCACCTCGTATTCACAAATATAATATCATACTTTTTTTATAACTAAAACAAATTTTGTTGATTTTTTAATACTTTACACTTATAATTAAGTAAAGAAAGAAGGTATATTATGAAAGCAAAAGTAGATCAAAGTAAATGTATTGGTTGCGGCAATTGTGTTGCTTTATCAGAAAGTCAAGTATTCGATTTTAACGATGAAGGATTAGCACACTGCATTCTTGAAGAAATCCCAGCCGACTTAGAAGAAGTAACAACTGAAGCAATTAAAGAATGCCCAACTGAAGCCATTGAAGAGGTAAAAGAATAATAGAACCTAAGTTCTATTTTTTTCTACAATATTCTCTTATTTTACAATTAGCACAATCCGGATTAACTGCTTTACAGTAGTACCTTCCAAACAATACCAATTGATGATGAGTCTTACTCCATCTATCTTTTGGTATTTTTTTCATTAGTTTTTCTTCAATTTGTTTGACATCATCACTATTTCTAGCAAGTCCTAATCTCTTACTAACTCTAGCAACATGTGTATCGACTGCAATCGCTGGTTCATTATATATATTTGATAAAAAAACATTAGCTGACTTATGACCAATACCTGGAAGTGATTCAATATACTTCCTATCATTTGGAATATAGTCATACCCATCATCACATAGTTTCTTAGTTACTTCATGTACATAAATAGCTTTTCTTCTAAAAGTTCCAATCTCTTTAATAATGTTTTCAATGTCATTAACTCTTGCCATACTTAATTCTTTAATTGAAGGATATTTTTTAAATAATACTGCCGTTACCTTATTAACTCTTTTATCGGTTGTCTGAGCACTTAACATAACAGCAATTAAAAGTTCATAATCTTTATGATAATTAAGTTCACACTTAGGATTTGGAAATAAACTATCTAAATAAGTTAAAATCTCATTAATCATTTAACCAATCCGTTTCAAAAACATCAACTTTTTCTTTTTTAGTACGATATTCTTCTTTATCTTTTAAAATATCTTCCTTGTTCTTATAACCTTTTTTCTTCCAACTATTTAAAATACTATCGATATAATTTAAATTACTAACCCCATTAAGTACCGCTTCCTTTAAGGCCAAAGTTATCATTTCTTTACTATTATTACTAATCCATTCCTTTATCTTTTCATATTCCATTGGTGATAATGTTCTACCTAATTCATTTTCAAAAATACCAAAAATAGAATTATCAACTTCATTATCTTCTCTTTTATCTAAAGCAATATTACCTAGTTTTTCATACAATGCATCTAAAGATATATATTCATATGTCTTTTTATCATTCTTTTCAATTATTAAAGATAAAATATTTTTATCACACAAACTATCAATTATCTTCATTACACTTCTTTTATCAGCATTAATCGAATTAGCAAACATCTCAGGATCATATATTACTTTATCCCCTTTATTCATAATTACCATAATAATAATTAATTCTTCGTCACTAATTCCTAATTCGCGATAATTACTAAGCAAAATCTTAGGAACAAAGAATGGCTTTTCTTTAATTAAATCAACGACACTACTCATAATTGCCTCCCATAAGCACTTTATCTATTTGCTGATAGCTATATAAATCATAATAAACATAATTTAGTTTACCATCTTTATAATAATTATCCATATACATCGGTACTTCATCATATATAATATCATATTTTTTATCATTTTCATGAATTAATATTTTATCTACTTTTAAAAGTTCAACATATTCCTTACTCAAAACATATAAATTATCATCATCCATAACAAGATAATAATCTCCATAAGTATTTAGATAATCAATTTTTTTAATATCTGTTTTTTTAATTATTTCTTTTTCTAAACTGCTATAATTCTTATAATCATTATAATCAATATATAGAATTAATAAGAAAAATATTATTAAAATAACTAAAAATATCTTAATTAACTTCTTCATATCTAAATTATAGCATTATTTTACTAAGAAAAAAAGCCATTTTATGGCTTTTTATTATCTTGTACGAGTTTTAGCATCTTCAGTGCATCTACTATATACCGTAAAGATATTAGATACATATTTTTCTGAAGTTTTTAATACTTGTAACATATCAAAGTTTTCTTTGTTTAAATAATTTCTAGCAATACCGTCAGATATCATTGCTATATTAACTTGTGCAACGAATCCTACACCATCATCTAGTTTAGATAAACTTCCACTATTCAAATCAGTTAAGAATTCACTTACAATTTGATTTACTAAATCTTTGTCTCCAGCATTAACAGCATCAGCAATTCTGTCAGTATACTCTTCAATCTTTAGCATCTGTTCTTTTTGTGGTCCGTAGACAATATCACTAACTCTAATGAATTTTTCAGTACTTTTTGTTTCATTCCAAACTTGGAAATTGTTCATAACTGTTGCCCCAATTAATTTAGCAGCATCATTTAAGAATTCTTCCTTTGTTTGACCATTAGCAACTGAAGCAATTAATTCTGGATTTTGTTCAGCTAAAACATCAATATTAGCAATAACTCCAAATTTAGCAATATCTGCAGTACTTACAGTCTTATACTCTTCAGCATATTTATTTGCATAATCAGCAACTAAAGTTTCAAATTTTTCAGTTGTAAATACATCTTCTTCACTAACTACCGCAATTACTTCTTCCTCTGTAACAACTGGTACTTCACTTGTAGTTTCTTCCAAAGCTGGAGTAACTACAACTTCATTATTGTTGTAATTATATTCTATACCACCAACATAAGCAGTATTTTCATTTGGTGTATCTTGGGTAGTATCATTAGTATTTGACTTAGGTACTAATTTTACATCACCAGTTTTTGATTCTTTATAGAACTTCCATCCACCGATTAAAAGTAATACAGCTGCAGCACCCATTACAAAACCAGCTATTCCATTACCAGATTTTTTAGTGCTTCTTTCTTTAACATATACTACTTCAGAATCATTGGCATTATCTTCAGTCAAAATAACTCTTTCTGTTTCAGAAGTCTTATCTTCTTTAACAACTCTTTCTGTTACAACTTCTGTTTCATTTGCTTTATCAGCACGAATTTTAGCACGTTCAAGTTGTTTAATTGTTGCTTTAGCTTCTTTTTCTTTTCTAGCAGCTTCAGCTCTTAATTCTTCATATATGATTTTTTCATTTACTGCATCATCATATTTTTTTTGTTCTGCAGCAAGCATTTCATCAACATGATCATTAAATTCATGAATATTATTCATTATTATTTACCCCCTACTTCTCTAGTTTTACCAGTTAATTTGTAACCAGCATCTAATAATGTCTTATCATTATTTGATGGACTCCATTTATAATCTATTGATCCACCACTATATTCTCTAGTTCTATATCTGTAGTAAGTTACATTTCTAGTTCCTTCAACAGTAACCATAGTTGTTACATCTTTATAACACTTCTTGTCTTTCAATGTTTGACCACTTGGACAAGTAGCATTTTTAGTTGTTGTTGATGTACTTGATTTAATACAAGTATCACCTGACTTTGTATATCCACTTGGACAACTTGCTGTCTTTGTTGTTGTTGGATATTTAACACATTCATTTCCTGATTTTGTATATCCACTTGGACAACTTGCTGTCTTTGTTGTCGTAGCCGTACCAGACTTAACGCATTCATTTCCTGACTTTGTATATCCACTTGGACAACTTGCAGTTCTTGTTGTTGTAGTTGTACCAGACTTAACGCATTCATTTCCTGATTGTGTGTATCCACTTGGACAACTTGCAGTTCTCGTTGTTGTTTCAGTTACTGTCTTATATTGTTTAGTATAAATTTTATAAGTATAATACCATTGGAATGCACAACCAGGAGTACATTTATATTGATAATCAGCTGATGATTGTACATAGTGACGTGTACTAGTATCTGCTGGTACATAAGAACCACTACCAGTACCATAATAAACTAAATCATAATCTGTACTACTTGTATAAGTATTACTATAATTACATGTAAATCCATTTCTACTTACAAAATTATATCCTGATACTTCTGGACATACCGGATTTGCTTTTTGTGTTGTTGGTGCACTATAGTTACAAGTAAATCCATTTCTACTTACAAAATTGTATCCTGATACTTCTGGACATACCGGATTTGCTTTTTGTGTTGTTGGTGCACTATAGTTACAAGTAAATCCATTTCTACTTACAAAATTGTATCCTGATACTTCTGGACATACTGGATTTGCCTTACTTGGATTTGTTTGCTTATAACTACAAGTAAATCCGCTTCTTCCAGTTAATGTATAGTTATCTACTTTTGGACATACTGGATCAGTTTTTGATGTTGTTCCTTTACTATATGTACATACACCATCTTTATTAGATGTTAATGTATATCCACTTATAGAAGCACATACATTTGCTACGCCCATATACTTTGTTTCCGTAACTGGTTTTTCATAAGTATATGTTTCACTGACATTCTTAGTTTCCACATCTCTTGAATCACTCTTACTTACTTCAGTCTTTGACCAATCTGACCAAGAACTCCATGGTCCCCAAGCACCACCAGTTGATTTGCTATATTCGTATTCTATAGCCTTGTGTGAAGGTGTTTCCTTCTTCTCACAAATATCTGTCTCACAGTAACTGTAGCAACCCATTATTACTCTAATAAAGTTATGCTCTTTACCACAGTCTAGATATGTTTTCATTTGATATTCGTTTTCAAGTTTTTCAATTTCAACATATGATTTTTCTTTTGAACATGCTTTGCCATTCTTATCCTTGACTTCTAATATCAAATTCATCTTGTACATTTCTTCAAGTGTTAATCTTTTAACCTCTCCAACCTTTTTTGGCAATCTTTCAGTTGTGAAGTAACTTTGACCTACATCCTTCATCTTTTCAATATTTTCACTAAAGATTTTGTCTGTAAGTGCATTGATTCCATTAGACATATCTTTGTTAGCACTCTTCATTGATAATTGAAGCAACCAAATAGTAAATAATACGAATATTACTATAATGATTATTTTGATGAAAAGACTAGTCCAACTGAATCTTTCTCTTTCTTCGTACATTACAATTCCCCCTCCAAGAAAATCATTCACTATACTACCACAAAGAATTTAAAAAGTCAAACATTTTTTTCGTGTTTTTACTGATATTTAATGGCAATTTTAAAACATTGCCATAAAGCAATGTTTTATTATCTTTTACTAAATATTGACAAGATTTTACTAACTATTGTTATAACCTTATCACTCTTGTTAATTGCCACTCCTTTTCCGAGTGCTTTTCCACCAATCGTTAATGATGATATTAATGAGGTTACAACGAGAGTTATAACCAAAGGATTTATATCTGTTAGTTTTATTATCAAAGCGATGATTGTCACTCCTGCACTGCCTGATATAATCCCACAAATATCACCGACAACATCACAACAAATACTTGATACCTTGGAAGCATTCTTAACAAGTTTTACTCCCATCTTACCACCACGTACTCGTCTTGCTGCCATCGAATGGAAAGTTGTCTCATCGCCACTTGTTACGGCAACTCCAATTATATCAAATACAACTCCAAGTAAAATAAAAATAAAAGTAACAATGATCGATAACGTCAATGTAACATTTTTAAGCACTAGTTCTGCCAAAAGTGACATAACAATTGATAATCCAAAAGCAAGAAGTGTTACAATTAATATCCAGCTGTTTTTACTTTTCATTTTTCCTCCATAAAAAAAACTAATGGCCTATTGATATGATTAACTTTGAGACTTAGGTCAAGTAGGGTTTCCCTATCTTCTACATCCCGTTACCAGTAATGCGGTTCCCCTTTAAAGAAGACAGTATGGTGTTTCCACATCATACGACTTGATTGCCACTTAGTTCTCACTGCAATCCCATATCATAACGCACTCTAGGAGATTTCCTCACCAACTTTATCGTTATTAGTTCTCTTTTGCAAAGATTATTTCATGAAATATTTCAATCCCGAAATCTTCACTCAAGACAAGCTACACTGTAGATAGCTATTAACCACCATACAGGTTTAATCCTAGTTCGCAATTTTTGTTGCAAAGATAGGTCTCCACGAATAATGGAATCAAATATATGCCATTATATTCTATCCACTATTCTCATCGCCAGCATTCACCCTAGATTGGGCATCTAAAGCAAACACAAGCGGTTTCACAGATATGCTCTTTAACGGTCTTTTATCCCCGTCTTCATAACGAAGGGAGTTGACTAGAATAATGTGCCATCAATCGATATAAATTATATCATTTTTTTATTACATTGTCAAATTTGTGTCAATTAAAACTTAGTAGAAAATTTTTAATTACTGAACAAATGAAACCGTTCCTCCAACATTTATATTTGAAATTGTCTTTCCAACAGTATTAACTTCAGAAAATGCTGCTTGTAGTATTCCCTCAGCTTCAGCATATACGGCCTTAAGTCCCTCTAATTTATCTATTAGTTTATTAGCTTTATCTAATTCATCCTGATAACTCGTAAGTAACCCACTATAGTATCTTATGTCTTTATCAACAGAATCATCACCATTTTGTTTTAGTTTCTTCAATGAATTAAGTGTTGCATTAGTATTTGAAATATTTTGATTACACCTATCTCTAGCAGTTAATAAATCAGGTAATTCTGAACAATCTAAAGAAGTATATTCATCACCTAAATAATTAATTAACATATTTAATGCACTTTGAATAGCTGATGATAAATTACTAGCTAACTTTATTCTCTCATTAAGTATTTCGCTAAATTGATTAAGTTCTGTACTGATTGCATCCCACATCTTACCATTAAGTTTTCCATGCGATTCTGCTACAAAATTATTTAATAAACTTTGCATATTCGTAGATTCTCTAATATCATTGGATAAATCATTAAAGGTAGAAAAATTCTTGGCAGCTTGTAATTCACTTAAATGTATGGCTTCCATAAATATTCCTCCTTAAAGAATTTAGTTATTATATCTTGATAACTCATATCTAAATAACTATCTTCTTTATATGTTATAATTACATTATTACCTTCTATTTCAATACGATCAATAAAATCAAAATCTTTAAACGCTTCCTTAATACTTTCAATATTTAAATTTGCCTCATCAAAACTTGAAAATTCATATACACATTTTAAATCTACTATCTTATCTCCACTACGATAGAATTTAAATTTACTACCATCATCACGCACCTCTATAAGTTCCGTAATTTTATTATTAGTTGGTCCTCCAGGAGAAGGTTTTGATGGAGAAGGATTTTTGTTAGGCTTTTTATTGCTACTATCGTCTGTTTTATCTTCATTTGGCGTCTCTTCACTTTGTTCATTATTCTGAGATTCTTCACTCTGAGTGTCATTTGATTGCTCATTATTTTTTTCTTCAGTTGAATGATCTTTCTGATCAGTATTATTAGTTGGTGGAACAGTAGTCGTTGTATTATTCTGTTCTTCATTTGATGATTCCGTATTCTCTTCCTCAATTGAAGTTTCCTCTGATTGTGAATTTTCGCTTTGTTCATTATTTGATTCATCAGGTTGTGAAGAAGTATCAGTCGTTTGATTTGCTGATGATGGAGTATTATTTTGATTCTGAGTTGATTCCTCATTATTCTCTTCTTCAGTTGTAGTTTCCTCTAGTTGTGATTGCTCTTCAGTAACCGTTTCTTCTTCAGATTGAGTTTCTTCATTTGATGTTTCTTCCACTTGTTCATCAGTAGAATTTTCTTGAGTCTGTTCAGTATGTTCTTCTAAAACAGGTTCCTCCGTAGGAGTTTCCACTACTGATTCCTGAGTCTGCTCTTCGCTTGATGATTCCGCATTTTGTTCTTGAGTCGAAGTTTCCTGTGGTTGTCCTTCAGATGGTATTTGATTATCACTTGGTGTATTGACATCTGAAGTATCATTGATTGAATTTTCAGTTTGATCTGTTAATATCGTTGTAGTAATTGCAGTGGCTGTAGCTGCTGCTGCCTGTGATACATCATCAGATATTTCATTGGCTCTTTCAGTTAAGGCAGTATTCATATCATCAATAGTTGTAGCAATGCTTACAACTTTCTCACTTTCTTGCGCTAACGAATCCATAAGTTCACCCATGATACTGTAGTATGTATTAATATAAGTCGCTATACATCCAGGAATACCTGCACTATTAGTAAATTCTTGTATTGTGTTAGACTTTAAAAATTGTGACCCACTTATCATCGTACGTAATCTATTCATTTCAGATAAAACATATTCTGTATCAGAGCTTACATTACTACTATTTATAGTAAGCGGTTGAAGTTGACCCAAATAACCATATTGACTAATGGCATCAATCAAGATACTCGTATATATGAGTGGTCTTGCAATATTGGCAACAATTTCATTGCCATGGGCATCTAGGCTAAAAAAGCCACTATAGTATTTTTCATCTAATTTTAAATCGCCTACTCCAGATAAGAAATCCAGTCCATTTCCATTAAAGAAATCAGTCATATAAGCAGCATGTGCTTCTCTAGAACTCTTGGTAAAATAAAAATTAAATCCCTTATCTGTTATTAATTGTGAACAAGCTGCTACATTGGTAGCATGATTATTGTATATTCTAGGACTTGTCCAATTCAAACTATATATTTGTGTCCCATTATTAATCAAAGCATTCATTGCCGCAATTTTTCCTTGTTCTACGCCATTTAACCTTGGTTTATCATATAAACTGACTATTTCTTCGACATTATAAGTATCACATAGAACTATTTTTGTATCAAATTTTTTATTGGGATGTAATTCCAAAAAACCACCCAAAGCAAGCATTGACCCAGGTCCACCATTACTAAATCCTTGTACTCCTACATTAGTAATCTTAGCCCCATTGTTTTCAAGCAATGTATAAGCATCATTTAAAAGATTGGCCCCAAGATCTTGATTTGGATCAGCTCTATAATGAGATTGGGCAAAACCTGGATATAAATCATTCGGCGCAATAACTACCGGATTGCTTGGAAAATTACCATTTTTAGCATTAGCTAACAAATTGGGGCCAGTTAGGCTATCGCCAGTTGTTTTATCAGTCGTAGAATAATTATTGTAGTATATTCCATTACCCGTACCACCCTGTCCACAAACTAACATACTTAGTCCCGAACAATCTTGACAATTTGGTGGAATAACAATAGAACCACCATTTTTTACACCAACATATCCAATACCATTTTGTGTTTCTATTGCCTGAACGTTGGTATATCCTAAACTTTCCAATTGCTCCTTCATTATATCCCTCACTTTTATTTATCTAATTCTTCTTTTAATACCTTTGATGTTATTACTGGATTGGCTTTACCTTGCGTACTCTTCATGATTAATCCGACAATATAACCAAATACATTTTTACCATTTTTATAGTCATCGACTAAATTCTTGTTTTCATTAAGAATTGATAGAACTATCTTTCTGATTTCCTCTTCGTTACTAATCTGTGTCATACCTAGTTCATTAACTAAAGTATTAGCATCTTTTCCAGTATCCATCATTTTTTCCAATACTTCTTTACCTTGCTTACCATTGATTTTTCCATCCGTAATCATTTTAATTAACTCGGTAAGCATCTTTGGTGTTAACTTGGATTCAGCAATTGCTAGACTATCACGATTTAAATATTTCATGACATCCCCTGTTAACCAGTTAGAGATTAATACCGGTTCATTTAACAAACTAACACATTCCTCATAAAAGTCTGATACTTTTTTATCTCTAACAATTGTCATAGCATCTTTAGCATTAATACCATAAACTTTTGTGTATGTACTAAATCTTTCATTATGTAGTCTTGGTATCTCACTTTTAATTTCTCTAATCCATTCTTCACTAATTTTAATTGGTGGTAAATTAGGATCCGTAAAATAACGATAGTCAATTGCATCCTCTTTACTACGCATCGTAAAGGTTTTATTTAATCCTTCATCATATCTTCTAGTTTCTTGAATTATTTCTCCCCCATTATTTAAAATTTCTGTTTGCCTTGCAACCTCACATAATATTGCTTCTTTGACGCCACTAAAAGAATTGATGTTTTTAATCTCAACTTTTGTTCCTAACTCTGTAGCATCCTCTTTCATTAATGATACATTAACATCACATCTAATTTGTCCTTTATCACTACGAGCATATGAAGTATCTGTGTATAAGAAAATACTACGAAGGCTTTCCAAAAATGTTACCGCTTCATCGGCTGAGTTTAAACATGGCTCGGTAACCGTTTCAAGTAAAGGAACTCCGCAACGATTATAGTCCAAAAGTGAATAATCATTATAGTGATCCATACTTGTCGTATCTTCTTCTAGATGGGTATCATGAATTAATACTTTCTTATCTTCGCCATTAACATTAATGATTACATAACCATTTGTACCAATCGGATGCTTAAATTGTGTAATCTGATATCCTTTTGGTAAATCCGGATAGAAATAATTTTTTCTTTCGAATGTTAAATATTCTGGAATTTGACAATTCATAGCTAAAGCCATTTTAATTGAATTCCTTACAGCTTCTTTGTTAACTACTGGTAAAATTCCTGGCATTCCCATATCGACAACTGATACATTACTATTTGGAATATCAGAAAAACTATTTCTGGCACTAGAGAAATTCTTACTTTTTGATTTTAGTTCACAGTGAACTTCTAAACCAATTACACTCTTATACATGTATATCCCTCCTTGCCACTTGATTAGCATATTCCATTGTACCTTCTAACTTATTAGCTATATTAAGTACTACATCATCTTCTTTAATTCTACCAGTTATATTAACTGCAATTGGTAATCCCTTAATAAATCCGGACGGAATCGTAATACTTGGATAACCGCCAAAATTACCAATACATAAATGATTATCTAGAATTAAATATTCATCACTTAATTTATCACTTTTTTCATCAAACTTTGGTGCTACTCCAGCTGCTGCCGGCATAATTAAGCCATCGTATACTTTAAATAATTCATTTATCTTATCGACAATCATTCTTCTTACACGATATGCATTTAAAAATAACTTTTCTTGATTTTCTCTTTGTAAAATAAAGCTACCTATAATAAATCTACGCTTTATTAATTCACTAAAGCCTTTAGTTCGCGCATCAGTTATTATTTCATCTGGTGTATTACCTTCACCACGCACCCCAAAATGAATACCATTAAGGTTTGCATCATTACTAGTAGCTTCAGCGCAAGATATTGCCATATATGTTGGATATAATGCTAAAAGTAAATCTTTATTAATACTTATCGCACGTACTTCCATTCCTAAACTCTCACATTTTTTAATGACACTATTAAAATTATCAAGAATATCTTTATCAGCATTTTCCAAAGCTTCCTTGATATAAAATAATTTTCTTCCTTTTACATCTTTATCAATTAAATCAAGATATACTCTATCATCATCTGGTAAACTTGTCATATCTCTTTCATCATGCCCTTTGACAACATCGGTTACAATGGCTACATCCTTGACATTTCTAGCAAATATTCCTAGATGATCTAAACTAGATGCAAAAGCAAAAAGTCCATATCTACTTATTCTTCCATATGTTGGTTTAAAGCCGACAATCCCTCCATAAGCAGCTGGTTTTCTAACTGAATCTCCCGTATCAGAACCAATTGCAAAAGGAACAATTCCTAAAGCAACCGCTGCTGCACTACCGGCAGAAGATCCTCCGATTTGTCTTTCTTTATCCCAAGGATTTCTAACAAGTCCTGTATGTCCTGTTGTCCCAGTTCCCCCCATTGCAAGTTCATCTAGGACCGTTTTACCTACAAGTACGGCTCCCGATTTTTTCAGTTTTTCATAGATTGTCGCATCATATACCGGAACATAATTTTTAAGTATATTACTACTTGCTGTTGTTAATATTCCTTTTGTTGATATATTATCTTTTAAGGCATAAGGAATCCCTGATAATAAACTATCACTATCAGTCTTTTCAAATTTATCCATAATTGTTACAAAGGGATTATATTCTTTTTGACTCATTTTAGCAGCTTCGATGCTTTCATTAAATAAAGTTTCGCTATCTAAGCCATTATCAAGTTCCCGTCTAAGTTCTAAAATACTCATTATTCCACCACCTTAGGGACTTTTACTTGATTATACAAAGTATCACCACTATTTTTTAAAACATCTTCGATTGGTAATTCATCCACTACTTCATCTTCACGCATCTTAACATTATCTAGTTGGAATGGATATATTAATGGTTCTACTTCACTAATACCATCTATCTTTCCAATTAAATCCATTTGTTTTAAAATTGTTTCAAATTCTTCGCTAAGTGTTTCATACTCTGATTCATCCATTGTAAACATTAATTTTTTAGCCAACATTTCTAAAGTTTTTTTATCCATAATATCCCTCTCTCATAATAATAATTATACCACAAATAACCCTCTTTTAAAATAAAAAAACAGCCTTATTTATTACATAAAGCCGTTATTTTTTTTTATTTACTTACTGGAAGTACACTAATTGATTTTACTACCTGAAGTAATTCATCGGTATTCATGACATCACTGACTAGATAGTATTCAATTCCATTATCAAACCAATTAGCCGAATTATCATTAATTACCGCCAAGGCTGAACCAATTAATTCTGGCGATCCATACGTAGGAATTATCTCCGGTATTTCTGCATATTTAGCAACTTCTTCCATTAAAACGAAAGATTTATCTCCCGTAAATGTCAGAATCAATCTTTCACCGTCTTCAGTGTTTACTCTCTCTTGACTTGTTAAATACGTATTAACCGGTAAATACATCGGATAGATAATATCATCAATTGTCGCTGTTTCTTTTGTTTTACCCTCAGTAGTACTATTTGGTTCCTGGGTTTCAGTTGGTGTATTATTTTCTTCTGTTTTTGTTTCCTCTTTCTTTTCTTCGTTTTGTGTATTATTCGTATCTAATATTGAATTTAAATCAAAATATGTATCATTAAATTCTGTTCTTAAATCAATTTTATCAAATTTCATCATTATTTGTGTTTTACCATCATTATCAATTACTTCCACTTTTGTTGGTAAATAATCTTTACCAAAATATACTTTTTGTTTAACTAGTTTTTCATTATTTGGATAATTGACCATCGATGTAAAAATATAACCATCATTAGTGCTTTCAAAAGTTCTGTTTTCATCATTAGATATATCATCTAATAAACTAGAAAGTAGATATACTTGACTGTTATTATATGGCCAATCACTTTGAAATTTAAAACTCTTATTAAGTGATGGTGTAACAATATACACACCTTCCTGATTTCTTAAAATAATTTGTTTGTGATCATTAACTTTATTAATTAATTCAATCTTATAAAAATCATCTCTTTTATATGAAACCGAAATATCATAGTTATATACATCTTCATTATTAACTAATTCCATTTCACCAGTCAAATAATAAGCATCAGTATTGTTAACTTTATTTTGAAACTCTTTTAACACTTCCTTCTCATCACGTTTGCCGCATCCAGTTAGCATCAACAAAACCAATAATAAACATAAAAATATTTTTTTCATTTTACACCCCATTTTTTATCTTTATGGTAAATTATATGGTTCATTTTATTCTTTATGATGAATAATTACATAATTTTTGGTAAAAATATAATTATCAAGGAGGATAGATATGAATACCCTATATAAGACATGTTTAGTACTTAGTACAGTTGGTTGCTTAAACTGGGGATTAGTCGGTTTATTTAACTTTAATTTAGTAGAATACTTATTTGGTGATGGTTCCTTACTTACCAGAATTGTCTATGTTCTAGTAATGGTTGCCGGCTTGATTCAAGTAGGTTTACTAATGAAAGATCTAGATCGTTTAGACCACTAAAAAATAGCATTGCTATTTTTTTTGTTTTGATTTATCATAATATTAGAGATGATCGTAGTGAAAAGAGTATTTATTGCAATAATTTTATGCTTATTTGCTATTTTAATTATTACATATACCAAAATTAATTTAACTAAAATAGATAATATAAGCATTGAAAAGAAAATAAAAAATGTTGAAAAAGATAATGAAAAAATAGATGAAGATATTCATAAAACTGAAGAAAATATTACCTCATTAAAGAAAGAGAAAGAAGATAAATGGCAAGAACTAAACACGTGGCAAAAAACAAAAGAAAAAATAGAAGCCGCCTTGCAGAAATAATCATTTTCATTATCACTTTCATTATCTTATTAATACTCATTACCAATAATTATTCTACGACCACTAAAATTATAAATAAAAATAAAGAGTTAAATGCTAAATTATTAATTGCTAAAAATACTAACATTGAAAAGAAAGCTACCTTAAAAAAACTAGATGATGAAAGAGTCACCTTAAATAATATCGATGACACTATTAGTATGGCCAAAAAAGATGTTTTTAATTTAGCAAAAGATTTAGAAAATAAAATAATAGATAATAAAACTACTTATAAAATAGCTTATATTACTTTTGATGATGGACCATATCACGCGACAGATCAAGTCCTAGATATTTTAAAAAAATATGAAATAAAAGCAACATTCTTTACCATTGGTCTAGATAAAGATGACTGTTATGATAGTCCAGGATACTCTTGTTATAATACTTATAAAAAAATTGTTGATAATGGACACACCATTGCTAATCACACTTATTCACATCAAATTTTTAGAGGTCTTTACAGTAGTCCTGATAGTTTTACAAATCAAATAAAAATGCAAGAAAAACTAATCGAAGAAAGAACCGGTGTTAAAACTAATATTATGCGTTTCCCAGGAGGTATTGGAACTGCCAATTCACTCTTAGGGAATGGTGTTAATACTGTTAAATCATGGTTAAAAGAAAATAACTATGGTTGGGTTGATTGGAGTGCCCAGGATGGTGATGGCGGATATCTTCCATCATATGATACTGCTTGGAGTAATTTCACAAAATCAATCGATGAAAACATCGAAGTAATTTTATTTCATGATTATAGTTATACGACTATTTCAATGTTACCTGAAGCTATTGAATATTTACAAAATAAAGATTATATTATCTTGCCACTATTCTATGACAGTGTAAAAATAAACAAATAAAAAAGCCAAATATGTTTTTTTTTAATCTAGATAACCAATAATATTATCTTCCAAACGAACTAACTTTTTTGGTTTTAGGGTTTTATTTAAATACTCTCTTTCATTATCAAGTTCTATTTCACTAAAAGGAATTCTTTTGCCCTCCTTAAAATAATTACCATATATTATTTCATTATTATTATTAAATGTTAATATTTTTAAATAATCATCTTTTACTTCTACCAAAGGATAATGATCATATTCAAAATAACCAGAGACATATGGAGCACATCCACCATCAATGTTTATATAATTTTCATGTTGGTCATAATAGTAACCAAACTTACTTTTATTTGGCGTATGACCAACAATTGAAAAATAATCTTTGTTCCCAATTCGACATCTAAACGGCATATATGGATCATCTTTTCTTGCCCATACGTAATAGGCCGTAAACGGATTAAGATCTTTGGTTTTCATGCCGCATTCATCTTTTACCTCTAGAGGAGAACTAGCATGTACTAAAACGATATTTTTACCACCCATTTTTTCTGGAAATTTGTAATATACATCTAAATTAGCAATAAAGGAAGCAACCTTTAAAATTTCTTCGCGATCATTTAGTATATCCCAAAGACTATCGTCAGTTATCCATCCCCCATTATTATACCAATCATTATTATCTCTTACGTGAATATATTTCCTGTGTTTTTCCATAACCTCATGCATCATCAGCTCATGATTACCTGCTAAATAAATAATTTTAAAATGGCTATTTTCTTCTTTTATTCGTCTAATTACATCGAGTAGTACTTCACCTGATTCAAGTCCTCTATCGATTAAATCACCATTTATATATAAAGTTACATCTTCACACTTACTGATATTTTCAAGATATGACATAACTGAATAATATAAATTACCATTACCATGAATATCACTAATAATAAATTTGCGCATTATCTTCACCTCACAAACTCGACAAGTATTATATCAAAAAAAGTAGTTTTTGACTACTTTTTTAAATATTACAAGTAAAGATATCTCTTAAATTCCTAATAAATATTTTAAAGATACTGGCTTTTTTGATATCATAAGCTACCGTTAATGGCACCTCATAACTAAACGTACCATTTTCATATACATCTATCTTTCCTACCTTATCACCGATTTTAACTGGCGCTGTTATATCATTAGTTTCTATATTATACTTTATATTTCTTTTTTCTTTTTGTGTATTATTTAAAACTGTAATATCGTTAATAGCTACAATGTCGACATATTCTGGGTCCCCCAAATTAACTTTGACAATCCCAAGGGAACTTGAGTGATCTACTAATTTATCAATCGTATACATGTTAAATCCATAATCTAACATTGCTAAAGTATCAGTTGTTCTTTTCTCAGTTGTTTCTTCACCCATAACAACACTTATAAGACGCATATCTCTTTTTTTACCAGTAGCTGTTAAGCAATATCCAGCATCTCCAGTATATCCTGTTTTAAGACCATCAATATAAGAATAGAATTTTACTAATTTATTAGTATTAACTAACCAAAAACTATTATTGGTATTCTTTCTTAAATAATCTTCATAAA
>CAZLQU010000015.1:0-18936 GCA_964561805.1 uncultured Muribaculaceae bacterium
ATAGTTTATATAAGTGAAAAGATACTAACAATATGATAATTGTCGGTATCTTTTTTTAAATAAACTATTTATTACATTTATTAAGTTATTACTTATCTCATTAATTAGAATTTTATTTAATCACATTTTTTAATTTTACATCTATTTAACAAGAAAAAAACTTCATAAGAAGTTTTTATGCACACCAATTATTTTCGTTTTTTAATCTTTGAATTGTATTATAGTGTTCATTTGATGTTTTAGATAGATATGTCTTACCTTTACAATCCGCTACGAAATAGTAGTAGTTATGTTTTGTATAGTTGATTGTTGCCTCAATTGATTCTTTACCCGGATTAGATATTGGACCAATTGGTAATCCAACATAACTTGTACATCTAGTATTATAAGCGTGATCACAATCATATAGCTTAGGATTACCATTAAGTGATTGTTTAAAATCATCAATCTTTAAATAATAGTATGTTGTTACATCACTACCAAGTACCCAACCATCACTAAGACGATTATAAAATACTCCTGCTACACTAGCTCTATCATCCGCACTAGCTCCTTCAAGTTCCACAATTGACGCTAGCGTTATTAATTCATGTATGTTATATTTACTATCATTTATTTTATCTTTATATGGTGTTAGTTGCTTATCCATCTCATCTAACATCGTTTCAATTATTTCCTTCGCTGTTACATCTTTATTTAAAAAGGCATAAGTATTAGGAAATAAATATCCTTCAAGAGGATAGTATATTTTACTATTTTTAATACTATCTGTTAAAAACCAATATTTATTAATCAACGTATCAATATATTCTTTATCTGCCATCAAATTGATAACATCATCATAACTATTATTTGTTTTCTCATCAATTAATTTAGCAATTTTTCTTACATTTAATCCTTCTTTAAAAGTGATCCTAATTTCATTTGGATTATATGCATTTCCCTCTTTTAAAGTATCCATTATTTCTTTTAAATTCATGTTTCGATTAAGTTCATAAGTCGATGCTTTAATGTCTTTAATACCATTAACTTTAACATAAACTTTATAAATAACTTTATTCTTAATTAATTTATTTTCATATAACATATTCCCAATCGTATATGGTGTACTACCTTCAGGAATCGTAATCGTAACAGGTTCACTTTTCTTAGATACAGGGCTTATACCATAATTATAAATAAAAGCCACAATGAAAATCCCTACGAGCAAAATCGCAAGAATTATCATAATTATCTTGTACTTCTTCATTATTACTATCCTTCTGCTTTCTTTGTCTCTTCTTGAATTGATTCAAGAATTGTTTCAATAACTTTCCATTCTTTTTCACTTTTAATTGGTAATAATTTATTACCTTTATCAGTTACTTCATATATTGAAGCAAAAACTCTAACATTGCCATCTTTATCTTTTGAATTATCAGTATATACAACATAATTCTTCTTAGTTTCTTCTGATTCAAAAGTAAATAATGGTTCACATTCAATTTCTTTTCCTTTGTCATCAATAACAACAAATTTTTGTTTTTCTTTCATAACTATCTCCCTATCTTAATTTATCTAAATATCCTTGTAAAATTATTACTGCTGCCATTCCATCAACTTTCTTCTTTCTTTTTTTTCTTGACATATCAGCACTAATTAAAACATTATTTGATATTACTGAAGTAAGTCTTTCATCCTCCATTATTACTGGTATTTTAAACTTTTCTTCAAGCATTTTTTTAAAATCTAAGGTAATCATAGCTCTTTCACCTAAGGTATTATTCATATTTTTAGGAAGTCCTAATACCAAAGTATCGATACTTTCCTTATCTATTATTTCCTTAAGTGGTAAAATTAAACTTTCATAATTCTCATCTTTAAAATTTAAAGTTGTATACACACTAGCAATCGTATTAGTCATATCACTAATACTTATTCCAAGTGTCTTACTACCTAGGTCTAAACCTAAACATCTCATTTTTAATATTCCTCAAGCATGCCCTCAAGTAAAACTGTCCTATCGATTGTTGCCATCTTATTACGATTATCATCAAAATCAGGAATATAACCTAAATCATTACTAATGAAATAACCAACTATTTGATTAACTGGATCGTATCCTTTACTACGCATACTTTCACTAATTTCGCGAATTATCTTTTTAATTTCATCCTTTTCCATATAATCACCTTAACCTTACATATTTATTTTATCATAATATAATTTTATTCACAAGAATAAATATTTATAATCTTAGATTTATATTAAAAAACTATTTGATAACAAATAGTTTTTAATATTTAAAATCTATTAACAATATTTTGTTGATATTATCTTAGACTTACTATAACTTCCAGATTCATTTTTGCCATTTTTATATGTACAGCTCCATGTGCAAGTACCACTGCAAACTGTTGTTGATTTTACATCTCCAGAATTCTTACATTTATAATTATTAATGGTGCTAGTTCCAGAACATTTGGCAGTAGTTTGAAATGCTGGATTAAATGTTGTGCAATAATAGATATCATCAAACGTACATGCTCCACCAGTTGATGATGAACCACCGCCACCACCACCAGATGAATCTGTAGTAGAATCCTTTTTCCAATTTACATATATATTAAGTTTGTAATAATTTTCCCGTTCTAGTGTCAAAGGCAACATTTTTTCATATGTATAATTTTTTGCTTGATTTAATGATTTAACCTCGCCATTTACTTTAGTGTTCCATTCCTTTTTGTTTTCAGCAACATAACCACTTCGTGTAATATTCAAATATTTTTTATTGTTATAATCCCACAAATTACAAGTTTGGTCATACCTGCATATTTGATATGCATATTCTGTCTCACCAGAAGATGATTTAACTGCCGCATATTTTCCTTTTAAAACGCATTTTTTAGCAGCTTCATCACCTCTAGCACATTTGCTTCCGGACGCAATAGTACCATGATTAACATTGTAATAAATGTATATTGGCTTACCCGTTATTCTGTATTCTTGATAATATTTGCCATCATCTGTTTGTGGTTCTTGATTAGATCTATTACCCGCCTTATCATATGCTTTTGTTAGTATTTTCCAATCATTATACTTATCGAAATTTACTATATATGAATTTGCTATTATATGGTCATTACTCTTTTCACTAATTAATACACCTTTGTTATATACATAAACCTCCATATAATCGATACCACTTTCGGTGTCACTAGCAGTTATTGTTACTTGATATGATAATCCTTTGTATTCGCCACCACTCAAACTATATGTAATAACAGGCGGTGTTATATCACTGCCATCATCAACATATGGTGGTGTATCAATAGTTATTTCGCTAGGAGTTGTTTGACAATTACAATTACTTAAAACCGACGGATTATCAACCAATACAGCTCTTACTGTATAATCGGTATCCAAATAAATATGAATTGTTACATCACTTGGTGCAATAATACTTTTATCATATGGATTAACGATTTCACCATTTAAATAATTATTATTTAGTAATTCTTGACCATCTATTGTTAGTTCATACTTATTATCGACACGATTAATAAAAGTGCTGTTGTAGCGATTATCACTTGCATACTCCTTAGTTGCTACGACAATACTACTAACTAACGATTCACAATTTTTATTTTTGTTATCATTAATTACTTTATTTATTGACACGAATGCAATTACCGCAATTATTGCAAGTAAAGCAATCGTCACAATTAATTCAACCAAAGTAAATCCTTTTTTATTCATATCTTCACCTACATTATAATTATACCATAATATTTTTTTAAAGAAAAGAAGTGCTTATGCACTTCTATTTAGCAACAATAGTTACAATCTTATTTTTAATAACCATTATTTTTACTACTTCTAGTCCTTCAAGATGCTTTTTAACGTTTTCACAAGTTAAAGCTTTTTCTTTAACCGATTCCTCTTCTTCATCATTACTAATGGTTATTGTTCCTCTTACTTTGCCATTTACTTGAACAGCAATTTCACGTGTGTCAAGAACTAATTTAGATTCATCACATACTGGCCAAGAAGCATTAGCGATAATATCGTAACCCATTTCTTGATTTAATTCTTCAGTTAAATGTGGTGCTACTGGATTAAGTAAGATTAAAAGTAAACGATAGTCTTCCTTAGTAATACTTTCTTTTTCTTCATAAGCATTTGTTAAAACCATAAGTTTTGAAATATAAGTATTATATCCCATACGACCAAAGTCATAAGTAACACCTTTAATCGTCTGATTTTGAATAGCCTCAAGTTCTTTCGTAAATCCATCTTTATCATTTAATTTTTCTTTTAAACGATATACTCTATCGATAAATCTTTTACATCCTTTAAGTGAACTAGTATTCCATGGAGCATCCTGCGTATAATCGCCCATAAACATTTCATATAATCTAAGTACATCAGCCCCATAATCACTAATAATATCATCAGGATTAATAACATTACCTTTTGATTTACTCATTTTTTGATTATCAGATCCAAGTACCATACCATGACTAACTCTAGTCCATAGCATTTCTTTTGATGGTACTAATCCAACATTATATAAAAATTGTACCCAGAATCTGGCATATAGTAAGTGTCTAGCGGTGTGTTCCATACCACCATTATACCAGTCTACTCTCTTCCAATAATTCATCGCATCCATACTTGCAAACTCTTTATCATTATGTGGATCCATATATCTTAGAAAATACCAACTTGAACCAGCCCAGTTAGGCAGAGTATCCGTTTCTCTTTTAGCTTTGCTACCACATTTTGGACAAGTTGTATTAACAAACTCAGGTATTTTAGCAAGTGGGCTTTCGCCATCATCTGTAGGTTCATACTCCGCTACATCTGGAAGTAAAAGTGGTAAATCTTTTTCATCCACCATCTGCCATCCGCACTTTTCACAGTAGATCATTGGGATAGGTTCACCCCAGAATCTTTGCCTAGAAAAAATCCAATCTTGTAAACGATAATTTACTTTTTCTCTACCAATTTTATGTTCTTTTAAATATTCAAGCATTCTTGCGATTGAATCTTTTTTATTTGTAAGACCATTTAAGAAATCTGAATTGATCATTTCTCCGTCACCTGTATAGGCTTCCTTAGAAATATCTCCACCCTTAATTACGGGGATAATTTCTAGATTATATTCTTTAGCAAATTCATAGTCTCTTTGGTCATGTGCTGGTACCGCCATAATTGCTCCCGTACCATAACCCATCATAACGTAGTCTGAAATAAATACCGCAACATCCTCACCATTCACTGGATTTTTGACCGTAATTCCTTCAAGACGAACACCAGTCTTATCTTTATTTACTTCAGTTCTTTCAAAAGCACTCTTTGTTTTAGCATATTCTTGATATTTTTTTACTTCATCCATATTAGTAATTATTTTAGAAAGTTTTTCTAACATTGGATGCTCAGGTGCAAGAACCATGAATGTTACCCCAAATAACGTATCGCATCTTGTCGTATAAACCGTAAGTTTATCACCAGTTTCCGCCACCGTAAAATCAACTTCAGCACCAGTAGATTTACCAATCCAATTGATTTGACCAAGTTTTACTCTTTCAGCAAAGTTTGTGTCATCTAATCCTTTAATCAAATCTTCCGCATAATCACTCATACGAAGCATCCATTGACTCTTTTCTTTTTGTACTACCTTGTCGCCGCATCTTTCGCAAACACCACCAGCAGCATCCTCGTTAGATAGAACGCTCTTACAAGTAGGACACCAGTTAACATCTTTCTTAGCTTTATAAGCCATTCCATGCTTATAGAATTGTAAGAATTGCCATTGTGTCCATTTGTAGTATTCTGGATCAGTTGTTGCAAATTCACGATCCCAATCAAATGAAAAACCTAAGGATAACATTTGTCCTTTAAATGTCTTTATATTTTCTTTAACCGCTTCTTTGGGATGAATATGATTCTTTATTGCATATTGTTCAGCCGGAGCTCCGAAAGCATCCCAACCCATTGGAAATAAAACATTGTAGCCTTGCATTCTTTTAACTCTAGCTAATGCATCTTGCGCTGTATAGCTTCTTACATGTCCTACATGTAACCCGCTTCCTGATGGATAGGGAAATTCAACCAAGATATAGTATGGTTCTTTTTTACTTCCATTTACTGCTTTAAATGTCTTATTTTCTTCCCAATATTTTTGCCATTTCTTTTCAATCTTTGTAAAATTATACATAATAGCCTCCTTAAAATAGAAAAAAGTTATAAATTAAAGGACGAGAACACCCGCGGTACCACCTTCATTTATAACTTTCGTTATACACTCTAAACTTTAACGCATTGCTGCGGATATAAATCAGCTAAATAGACAAGTTCATAAACACATACCAAATACTCACACCTTCCGTATTCTCTCTTTAAGTAATTAGTTTATTACTACTTCTATTCTTTGCCTTTCAAAAACTAATAATATATTAGCACACTTTTATTTATTAAACAAGTGTTTTTTAACTTTTTTCTCTTTTTCTTTAAGGTATAATTCATATCTAATTGGAAGCATTCTTAAAGCATAATTTCTTAAATATTCTGCTTCTTCTTTAGTCAATTCGCTATCATTAGCCATAAAATCACATTCAATAATTATCTTAGTTATTTCTTCCTTGGTATATCCTTTTTCAAGCAATTCATCTATTTCCATCACCAAACTAACTGAATAACCCATTAGTTTTTCATCACTAAACATAAAATAATCACTATATTTATTATTTATACTTCCTAGCGACATAGCAAACGCTAATAATTTAGATATTTCTTCTTCTCTCACATTACACCACTCATATAAATAAATTATACCAACAACATATATTTATGTCAAAATTAAAAAGGACTTTTCAGTCCTATTTTATACTTACAATATCAGTTACCGTCGTTTCTCTATTATAACTAATTTCAATTCTGTCACCGACACTTACAAATGGTAATCTATTACTTACTTTAATTGATGCTTTATATTGTTTACCATCCTCATCCATTATGTAATAGTAGGTATTACCATCGATGACTACACTAGTTATCTTTTGTACGATAATATCTTTTGTCATACTAACTCTACCATCATTATTTAAATTAGCATTACTTAAATAATTATTGGCAGCTGCTTCAATTCCTAAAGTACTATCCGTAACAACTACCTTTTGATAATCTGTTACATCAACAAACGCATACATCTTAACAAGTCCTGCATTATCTTTTAAACTTAGTAAATAAGTAGGTCTCTCATTCAAATTAATTAAAAGTGGAAATGACGAAACATACTTCATTTGTTGAACTTGTCCTTCAGCTGAAGCCATTGCTGAATACTCTTCAGCTCCAGGTACAGCATAGAAATTAGTTTCCTTTGTTCTTAAATTTGTTAAAACAAAGCCAATATTTGATTCATCCGTAGATACAGAAGTAATTCCTGTATACATATAAACATCATCATCTTTAATTAAATAGTTGTATCCTTCAGTTGTTTGAACGACACCATTTTGACCAAACATTGAATTAAGAAAACCTCTATTATACATTCCCCAATCATCAATTTGTTCAATAATTAAATTAGCTGAATATACTTGATCGACCCAAGTAGGAACTTCATCTACTTTGTATCTTTTAGTTTTACCAGTCACTGGATTCATCAAAATTATTCCATTGATTTCTTCCTTAAGTCCCACACCTGTATATTTAATCGTTGGTACTACCCAATAAGGATTACCTTCATTATCAATTTCAAAACTAACTTTTCCAAATATTAGCGTTGGATATCTAAATCTTAATGCCCTATCTAAATCTTTAAATAAATATGCGCTAGGCATATATTTCATACCCTTATCAAGCTTAACAAGTTCACTAGCACCAGTAACCGAATTAACCTTAATATAACCCTTTGTTCCATGACGCATATTATTTAACCATTTTATAAATCCATTATATTCAATTGGCGTAACACGCACAATTTCATTATTATAGTTAATTTGTGTGTACAAGTCAGATACATAGTACTGGCTAACAAGTTCACTCATCTGTCCCATTACTCTATCTCCTAGTTTTTGACTAGAATCTTTATCCAAGAGTGGCACTTTATTAAAATCTACTTCACTAATATCATCAATAAAATTAGTATCATCCTTAACATCGATACGATGAGCCCAAGACTTGGCCATAAATACTGGGCTACATATAATATTAGTAACTGTAATAAGCGCTATAATACCCCCGACAATACACACCAAAATAAAGATGTTTTTAGGAAGTCTCTTTACTTTATTTAAAATTCTCTCTCCATCAAAAAGATTGATTCCTGATGTTATTAAATAACAAATAAAGACCATTAGTAAATATGCATAAAAGCCTGGCTCATGTAAATTAAGTGGTGGTAAAGTTACAAAGAAAAGTATAAAAGCAAACACAAGAATAATTAATATTCTTACAAACAATAATTTCTTTTTCATAATTATCTCCTTTTAACTAAAATTAATTCAATAATACTAATAACACTATAAATTATTAACATTATACCAATATATTTTACAATCATATCGCTAATAATAAATTTACCTACGATACACATTATACCAATAACTATTCCTAGTATTGATAATACTAACGCTCCAGTCATTTTAATTTTTAATTCTTTTCTTAAACTAATACATTCCTTAAGCTTAATAATACTTGTTAAAAGAATATAGATTCCAATAATATATGACACTAATTCTTTTAAGAAATCAACTTTAAATATCAAAATAAAACCAATTACTAAAACGACAATTCCAAATACAAATTGCATTCTATCAGCCATTATTTTTTCATCATTACCAAAGTAATTAACAAACGCCGCTATTCCATAAAAGATGGCAATACATCCTAGTAAAATAGATACGACTGTTGTTACCTTATCAGCCCATATAACTAAACATACCCCTAGTATTAGTGTACATAAAAGCATTAATACTTCTGCCAAAATTGCTTTTTTCATAAATCATCACCTTCACTTTAATTATACAATAAATAAATATATATTGCTAATCAATTTACACATTTTATCGATAATCAATAAAAATATATTGACTTTTAATAAAAATAGGTATACGATTTAATTGAGGTGATAAGTATGCCAAAAAGTAAAATGGCAAAAACAATTGAAATCTTATTTAAAATCTTATTGGGATTAGGAATCATTGGTCTATTTATTATTCCATATTTATATGATTTAATGGAAATCTTTGGATTAGAAAGTTTTAATACCAAAACACTTCTCTATAAAATTCTTTTCTATATATGTTACATCATTTGTTTAGGTATAATCTTTATGTTAAATTATATTTTTAAAAACATTTATAAAGATAGTCCTTTTAATAAAATGATTGTTAATGCTTTAAAAATCATTTCTTTATTATTTATGGCATTAGCAGCGATTATCATTGTTAAACTAATCTATTTCCCAACGATCTTAAGTATTGCTTTAATTGTCGTATCATTTATTACTAGTCTATGCTTTTATACTCTAGCTCAAATCTTCAAGGTAGCTACTGAATATAAAAACGAAATAGACTATACGGTATAGGGGGGAATTATGATTATTGTCAATTTAGATATTATGATGGCTAAAAGAAAAATGTCGTTAAATGAATTAAGTGAAAAAACTGGCATAACATTAGCTAATCTTTCAATTTTAAAAAATAATAAAGCCAAGGCAATTAGGTTTTCAACTTTAGAAGTTATCTGTGAGGCCCTAAATTGTCAACCAAGTGATTTACTTGAATATAAGGAGGATAGTCATGAATAAAAAAACATATAAGTTAACAATTATACCAATTATCTTAGCAACCTTACTTATTACCATTTTAAGTAATTTTAAGTTTGCTAACTATGATAAATATTTTATTTTTCCAATAACAATTTTAATTATTACCTTTATTTATCTTTTAAATAAACAAAAATTAATTATTAATAAAAAAGGGTATTTCTACCTAATACCACTTAGTTTAATTATCTTAGGACGGTTCTTTCTAAATACTCATATCTATACTTTAGTATTAAACGTTATTATCTTACCAATCCTACTATCGATGATGTTTTTTACTTTAACTAATAAAAATTATTTCCTTAATGGTAAATTCTTATCATGGACTAGCAGACTATTCCCTGAAGGATTATTTAGTAATTTAAAAACAATCAAAGAAAATGTGGATGATAATCATAAAAATAAAAAGAAAATTAAAAATATTATTTTAGGTATTATTATAAGTATTCCTTTTGTTTTAATTATCCTAGTACTTTTAGCTAGTGCCGATGATTATTTTAATGCCTTAATTGAAAAAATTATTTGGAATATTGATAAAACCATTGATTTTAAATTTATCAAAAATAATTTCCTTGTTTTAGGATTTTCATTTATTACTTTATTTTCTACATTTATAAATATTTACAAACACAAAGAAACTAATGTTACAATTAGTGAAAAGAAAAAAATAGAGCCAACAATTATTAATACAATCTTAATAGCTATTAATTTTGTTTTCTTACTATTTATTGTATCAGAAATATCAAGATTAACCGGTAACTTCTTAGATTTACCAGCTAAATACACTTATGCATCTTATGCTAGAGAAGGATTCTTCCAATTACTCCTTGTAACTATTATTAACTTTAGTATCATCTTTTATATCTTATATAAAACAAATGGTATTAAAGAAAATAAATTATTAAAATATTTGGTATTATTAGTAATCACATTTACAATTATCTTAATTTTCAATTCATATTATCGTATGTATATGTATATGCATACCTTTGGATTTACTGTTTTAAGATGTCAAGTAATATTGTTTCTATTAATGGAATTAATCATTTCATTAATTATGATTAAAAAGATAATTAGTAATCTTAAACATAAAGATGCGTATATATTATTTTATATCATGATTACTACTTATATCATTAATATCTTTACTTGCCACATTACCCTTATGAATTATCTAAATCATTTAATTAACAAATAAAAATGCCCAAAGGCATTTTTTTCTTATCCTAATTTATCACCATTAGTTGTTTCTTTATCAGGAGTAATTAATACTACTCCCCCTTCACTATATGTTCCAAGCACTAATACCTCTGACATATAATCAGCAATTTGTCTTGGTGGAAAATTAACAACCGCCAGTATCTTTTTACCAATAAGTTCATCAGTTGTATATTTGTCAGTTATCTGAGCTGACGATTTTTTAATTCCTATTTCACTTCCAAAATCAATCGTAAGTTTATAGGCCGGTCTCTTGGCCTTTTCAAAGACACTAGCATGGGTAATTGTTCCTACCCTAATATCTAATTTCATAAAATCTTCAAATACCGCCATTATCTCCATTCATCCCTTCTCGTATCTTCGCCTTCTTGTTTTAAGAATTCTGTAATTGCTTCGATTGTATCTATTACCGGATTCTTTTTCTTGGCATCACTCAAACTATCTTTTAAAACATCTAATATTTTATCCTTATGAATATATTTAACAACATAACCCCATTCTTTTTCATAATCAGTAAGACTTCTTATGTCTTCGTTTGGTAAAGCATCGGTCCTAATAACATAATAATTATTAATTGTTAAAGTGTTTAATCCTTCACTCGGATAATTTCTATTATAATATTTTACTCTAAAGAAAGGTTGTAAATCTAAATTATCAAAAACAATTCCACTTTCTTCCATTAATTCTCGCTTTAAAGCTGTCATTAATGTTTCCCCGGCTTCGACATGTCCTCCAACACATTGATATGTTTTATCACCATAACCAATTAATATTTCATCATTAGAATTAATAATGATAGCTTTAACTCTCTCCACTATATTATTAATATCGCTTTCATCTAATAAATCATAATTATATATTATTTCCTTCATTTTACCACCTTCATTAATTCAGCACATACACGAGAATTATCTATTTCAATAAAACTATTATCCTTAAACCTTATTATATTTTTCTCATTAGATATTTCTTTAATATCTTCAATCTTTTTTGCTAAAATAATTTCTTTCATTCTTACATAATTTATTTTACCAGACATTCTTAAATCTTCCATAGAATTATGATAACCACTTGGATAATCTAATATTAGAATTCTTTTATTAGTAATGATAAAAGAATATAATTTATTATCATTATACACTAATACATCATCGATAATCTTTTTAATTTTTTCATTTTTTAACAAATCAAAATCATACATTATATTCACCTATTTACAAATATCTAATTAAAGCAATATTTATATAAATTTTATCATACTTTTTATTATCTGTCTATTAACAAAAAAATAGTCCTAAGACTATTTTATCCCATAACTTGGCCGCCATTAACATGAATTACTTGGCCGGTCATATAACTAGTATCATCGCTAGCTAAATAAACAAATGTAGGTGCCAGTTCATATGGCATAGCCCCTCTTGCCATAGCCGCATCAGCACCGAGTGATGGAATCTTTTCAGCTACCCAACAAGCTGGTTGAAGCGGTGTCCAAAAGAATCCTGGAGCGATCGCATTGACACGAATTTTTTTAAGTGCTAAATTTCTCGCTAATGCTCTTGTAAAACCAACAATAGCTCCTTTAGTGGTAACATAATCAATTAATTGTGGATCACCATAAAATGTTGTTACTGATGATAAATTGATAATTGATGAACCCGGTTTCATATAAGGAAGTGCTTCTTTGGTCAAATAAAACATCCCATAAATATTTACTTTCATCGTCCAGTCAAATTGTTCATCAGGAATATCTTCCAGTTTATCTTGTTGATATTGCACCCCAGCATTGTTAACCAAAATATCAATTTGACCATATCTATTTATAACTGCTTCGACAATTTTCTTACAGTTTTCATGACTCGTAATATCCGCTCTTATTAATAAACATTCACCGCCTAAATTTTCAATATATTTTTTTGTATCAGCAGCATCTCTCGTTTCATTTAAATAAACAATAACTACCTTAGCACCTTCTTTGACATAAGCAATACTGCAAGCTCTACCTAAGCCACTATCACCACCTGTAATAATTGCTACCTTATCTTTTAATTTATTACTTCCTACGTAATTGGGGTCATCAAAAATTGGTAACGGGGTCATTTCATATTCCATACCAGGTTGCTCTTCTTGCGATTGCTCTGGTGCTAAAATATTATAAACCGTACTCTTTATGCCATACGTATCATAATACTTATAATAATCGTTTCCAAACTTATAATCATAATCCATTTAATTCACCTAAATCATTATATGAGTATTTAACTAAATTGTGACAAAAAAACTGATTTTTTTAATCAGTCTTTTACTATATCAATTTACTTCTTTTTTAAAGTTAATCTTTTTATTTCTCTTTGAACTCGCGGTTTATGCTAACTATTGCTATAAAAATCACTCGTTATTTTCTATTCTCTCCAAAAGGCAAATAGACTCAACATGGCATGTTTGTGTGAACTAGACATGTCTATTCTCTTATAATATATACGTTCTATTTAGTATCTATTAATTTTTCATCCATGTATTCATAATTTAACTTGTTTTTATTTGTTACTATAGATTCTCCAAGTAGGTCTTCAATTTCATCCCTCGTATTTTTAGCAACTTGTCCACCGGCATGAGCAACTTTTAAATTTTCTTTTAATCCCTTAGGTTTAGTCTTTTTAGCTAATCTTTTTGTTACTTCTTCACTTATATCTGTTAGAGATACCTCTATATTATCCATATTATCTCGTAGTGACTCTTTACGAAGGCCTTTATACTCTTTATATTCTTTAGCAGTCATTCCAGACCAAGTTTTATAAATTTCATTAGTTAATATCGCAAATTCTTTACTTTCCGTAATTCCATTTTCTTTCCATACATCAGTAAGTTCTTTTCTATCTTGAATATTTTGTATTCTTTTGGCAATCCATTTTTCATCGTAGCCTTTTGCTCTATATAAATCTATTGCTCTATCTGCTGCAATTGATGGATCAAATATTTCATCTATTCTTTCACTACCTAGATGGGCCAGCCATTCTTTAATTGGCTCTGCATTCTTACTTGGAATTGATTCAATAATTCTAAACATTCCTTCAATATCTACAACATCCGTATTATAATATTTACCGTCAGTTGATTTTAATTTCAGTTGGCTACAAATTGTAGTCAACTCATTTCCTTCTTTTTTTAATCTAGTTTTCAAAACGGACCAATATTTTCTTGGATTCTCACTTTCAGCAATAACGCCAACAATATCAATAACACTTATAAAGTATTTTTCTTTTTCTTTATCCCATACTGTTCTTATAGTTTTATCATTGAATAGCTTATTAACTAAATACATTTTATCTTGATTCATCTAAAACCCCCTATCTCTTTTATAAATCTTTATAACTTCTCCCATCTCTCTATCAAAATACTCTTTTCTAGGATTATATTTTCCTTTTTTTAATAGCTCTAATATTTCTTTAATTTCTACTAACTCCAAATAAAAATTATCTTTCTTTTCACTTTCGGTTCTTTTAGTATTATTTAAATCAATCCCCTTAAATTTTCCAATGTAATAATATGTAGTTATCAACCTATTTACAACATTGTTATCTCTATCATGATAATTACGTTGATAGTATTTTAATATTAATAGTTTTCTAAACTCGTTAATATCATATTTAATACCTGTTTCTTCAAGCAGTTCTCTAACTAATGCTTCTTCCAAGTTTTCACCTTTATCAACTTTTCCACCTGGAAAAAGCATAATTCCACCGTAGTTCGCTACAAGTACTTTATCATCTGTAACAAGTATACCTCTAACCTTATTATTAATAATTGCTAACTCACTATCGATTAAATTACTTTCATTAATACTTACAATTTCCATTTTTTCACTTCTTTCCATATTTATCAAGTGTACCATAGTGATATGCGTAGACATATCTGCGACAAACTGCCCTATCCCCTTCAATTTACTTTTTATCTTATGTTTAACTATTTATTATCTTTAACAATTCCTTATTTTATAAGGAATTAAACTAATTTTTGAGTGATAGTAGGCAGACGCACTCAGTATGGCATGTTTGTGCGTGTTAGACATGTCATTTTTTATATGTTAGTGGGTGTTTGCATAGCAAACGAGCACATTTTTCCAACCTTGTTTGTGGTTAATTAGACATGTTATAAACCCTATAAAATAAAACATAATTCATTTTATTTTTTATTACCAATTAATTCTAAATCCTTAATACTTTCTAAATAATGAAGTTCAACATCACTAGGTTTCATTAATATTCTATTTTTATATTTATCATATTCTCTTTTGGCATGATTGATTGCTTCTTCATGACTAATTTTACCAGTATCTTTTAAAATATCTTTTCTATTCATCTTTAAAAAGTAGTTTAACTCTTTAACCCAATCATCCATGGTCATTACATTTTGTTCGATAGCTTGAAGTTCGGCATAATCAAGATACATTGAAACGATTCTATTTAATATATCAAGTTCCTTTTCATTAAGATAGTTTTTAGCAATAGTTACTTCTGATAGAGTTGGATAATTACCATTAAACGATGTAAGTCCCATAAAATCTTTGTTACCATCTGCACGTTCTACAATTATTTCTGCAGCAGTATGGCCATGCGCAGCCCAGTGCATTTTATTTTGTACAGTTTTAAAAAACTCTTTCGTAACTGCTGCTTTTGGATCATAATCAACTGAAGTTGCATATATGTCTAATACTTTTCTCCAAAAAACTTTTTCACTCGATCTAATATCACGTATTCTAGATAGTAATTCATCAAAATATAATCCACCACCTGCACGTTTTAATAAATCATCATTCATGGTAAATCCTTTAGTTATATATTCAGTAAGTTTATCATTTGCCCATTTTCTAAAATTTGTACCTATATTTGAACGTACTCTAAAACCTATTGCAACAATCATATCAAGATTATAGTATTTAATATTATATTTTTTCCCATCACTAGCAGTTGTTCGGAATTTCCGAACAACTGAATCTTCATTCAATTCATTTTCTTCAAATATATGTTTAATGTGTTCTGAAATATTTGATTTACTAGAATTATATAATTTTACTAATTGATCTTGATTTAACCATACAGAATCATCTTTAATTGTTACTTCTATATTATCATGTCCATACTTATCTTTATATATTACTATATTTCCATGTTCATTCATTATCTTTACCTCCTCCTTGTTTATTAAATATATTATTTATTCAATATTAAAACTACTTTACTTTTTTTGCTATTTTTTCTAATTCTTTCTTAATTCTTGGTTTATGCAATGTTTCCAAAGTTTGAAGACAATAACCTCTAAAAAATTTAATTCCACCTTCACCATATTCATTAGTTTCATAGTATCCATCAGCAATATGAAATTCTTCTTCCATATTTAGAATATTTTTACATTCATTCACCCATTTTATAATTTCTTCTTTTGTTACTGTATCCCTTAAAACAGTAAACCCAAAACTATCTCCAAAAACAGATGGATCAATATAATTACCATTCCAACTGGAAGTTCTAAAATCCCAAGGCCTAATAAATCTTTTATCTTTTATTACGACTTGTTTATTTAATTCTACTTCTTTATCAAGTAATTTGCTATATACATATTTTACTATTATATCTATATTATTTTGTAATATAATTCTTTTTTCAGTAGACATTAATCTACTATTAATTGTATCAAATGACACAACATAATATAATGAATTGGGATTTTTTTGAGCTAATAAATACAAATCTAAGTACTCTTCATATGCCATGTAATCTCCTCCTTTTAAAACTATTATTTCTAATTTAACAAGTGTACCTTAATGGTATGTGGAAACATGTCTACCACTAACTGCCCTATCATTTTCGGTATGTGTTTGACATGTATTTTTAGTCAAATATACGATTTTTATTCTTTTTTAAATCTTCCATTATTTTTGATAATGCCTTATATTACAATGCTTTCCACTAATTACGACGACATAGCAAACTCACACATTCAACGTGATGTGTTTGTGGAAACATATCAACAACTGTAATATCTGTTAATTCATAATTATCTAATAATTTAATATCTCTAACTAAAGTCATAGTATCACAAGATACATATATTATTTTTTTTATTTTACTATCATTGATAATCTCTACCGTATGTTTATCAAGCCCAACCCTTGGTGGATCAACAATTAACACATCACATTTTACATTATCATCTATTAATTTATTTACGTCACCGCAAATAAATTTAGCATTATCAATATTATTAATCTTAGCGTTCTCCCAAGCATCATCAATTGCTTCTGGTATTATTTCAATTCCCAATACATTCTTAACATATTTAGCAACATATAAACTAATACTTCCTACACCTGAGTATAAATCAATAAGAGAGTCATTCTTAGTAAATTTACCATATCTAATTATTTCATCATATAAATTACTAATATTACTAGTATTTATTTGGAAGAAAGCTTTTGGGGATACTTTATACTTTAATTCACCAACATGGATGTATCCATCTTCTTTTTGATAAATAATCTTATCATTCATAATAATTGAAATACATAAATCTTTTAAACTATTAGTATCAAGTTTACCATCAATAATTAATATTAATCCATTATCACATTCTCTTATAGTTATTAATTTAACTAGCGATATATCTAATTTCTTTATCTCTTGATATAATTCATTAACTTTATCACTAACGAGATAGCATTTATCAATATCAATTATTCCGCAAAATTCACCAATTAAACCTAAAACATCGTCTTTATGATAAGTAATTTTATTACGGTAACCATATTTCATCTTACTGCCAATTACTTTGGGATTAATATCTAAATCTAAATATTTTTTAAAAATATTCTTAACTTTATTTTCTTTAAATAATAGTTGCTCAGCATAACTCAAATTACTGATATTACATCCCCCACACATGTCATAATAAGGGCATATTAGATCTACTCTAGAATCACTCTTTTTAGTGATTTTATTAATTCTACCAATACTATAATTTTTATAATCTCTATAAATATCAATATCCACGTAATCATCGGGAATACTCTTAGGAACAAAGATAACTTTATTATCTAATTTAGCTATTCCATTACCTTTGTGATCCATTGAAGTTATTTTTACTTTCATCCTATCACACCCTTATTGGATTAACATCAATTGAAATATCAACTTTATTATTAACTTTATATATCTCATCTAATTTTGTTAAAACACTATTTAGTTTCTCATCATATTTATATTTAATAATACACTCATAATGGTATACATTATTCATTTTAAAGACATTAGCCATCGATGGTCCAAGTATGATTGTATCCTTACCTAAATATTTTCTTAAATATGCCCCTATCTTATTAGCCTCACTAAAGCCAAGTTCATAGTCTCTACTCGTAATATTAACTAATGTTAGATAATAAAATGGTGGATAACTAAGTACTTTCCTAATTTTCATTTCTTCTTCATAAAAAGATAAATAATCATGATCCTTAGCAAGCATTATACTATAGTGTTCTGGATTATAAGTTTGAATTATTACTTCCCCAAGTAAATCACTTCTTCCAGCTCTCCCAGATACTTGACTAAGTAAACCAAAAGTATTTTCAGCACTTCTAAAATCAGGAATATTCAAAGATGTATCGGCATTAATTACTCCGACTAATGTAACGAGTGGAAAATCTAGTCCCTTAGCAATCATCTGTGTCCCAAGCAAAATATCATACTTATGATTACCAAAATCACAAATAATTTTCTCATGCATTCCCTTCTTACTAGTCGTATCCATATCCATACGTATTATTCTAGCATTAAACTTTCTATTTAATTCCTCTTCTAATTTCTCAGTACCAAGACCATAATCTTTCATATTATCAGACCCACATACCGGACATTTAT
>CAZLQU010000016.1:0-17529 GCA_964561805.1 uncultured Muribaculaceae bacterium
CTATTTAAGAAACTAATATGTTCATATTTTTTAAATTCTTCCTTGCATTCTTCTTCACATTTATAAACATATTCTATAACACTTTTGTTATCCATAATTCTTCACCCCTTGTATCTAATCTCATAACATCCCCACTTTTATTTTCCTTAATTATTTTATTAACACATTCATTAAATTCGGATAAACTTATTAATCTTCCTTGTCTAATTCTTTCTAATTCACTATTTAAATATTCTCTATCCATATTTCTAGTGCTTTCTGAATCTAACCAATTAGGACAAAGACATAATACTTTATTTTTAGTACTAAGAGCCATACTACGAGTCATATTAATAACTCCTGCTTTACTAGCTGCATATAACATATTATATTTACTATATGTATCTATTCCATCAGTACTAGCAATATTTAAAATAGTCCCATTAGGATTATATTTACTAAATATTTTTGAAGTACTAAAAGTACCAATTAAATTGACATCCAATACTTCCTTAAAATCTTCTTTAGTAGTATCTAAAAACAGATTATCTCTACTTATAGCTGCCATATTAATAAGTAAATCAACATGCCCCAATTTTTTCATTACTGCTTCGATATCTAATTCATTTCTAACATCTAATTTAACTATATTAATACCATCAATTTTACATTTATGGTTGCAGTAAGTAATCGTAATTTCATTACCTAAATTCATTAAGTATTTAGCTAAACTAATACCCACATCACTACTGCCACCGATAATTAATACTTTCATCTTTACCTCACAAAATTATTATACCATACTCTAGATAAAAAGTAGTAAGTCTCTTACTACTTTACTTACATTTAACTGTATTATACCCTTTATCTTTATCTTCTAATGGGTTTAATTTATACATATTATATTTATATTCAAGATATGCTTCTTTAAATCTATCTAGCATTTCTAGCGCCATCTCTGGGTCATCCATATAGTCAGCAAAATTCTTTGTTTGGGCTGCCATTCTAATTTTATAAAGAGCTTTGGCTTCTTTTCTTCTAATATCTTCTTTTCCACTGCCAAGAATAATCCCTACTTCTTCAAGTGTTCTTGGTATACCATCATTTAAACCATAACGATATACTAACACTTCCATTTCTTTATTAGTCAAATGGGCATTATTAAGTAATGCTTTTACTTCTGAAGATAGATAACATAATTCCATTTGTCTATTAATACTATCATCTGTTATGGCATCTAACATTTCAAAGTCTTCAGCAGCACTAATTAAATAATTTAAACTTAATAAATTTTCTCCATGTTTTTCACATTCATAAGCCATTGCAACTGGTATTTTCATTGTCTTAGCTACTTCATCTGGAGTTACTTTTGTTCCCTTAGTTTGTTCTAATTTTTCTTTTACCTTTTTATATGCATTTATTCTCTCATGAAGATAAATTGGAATTCTTATCGTTTTTCCGGTATTTTGAATTTCTCTAACAATTTCTGTTCTTATCCACCAAGTAGCATAAGTAGAAAAACGATAACCTAAATTAATATTATATTTATCTACGCCCTTTATTAGTCCAATATTACCAGCCTGAATTAAATCTAACATTTTCATCGAACTATCTATTTGATAAAAATGCTTAGCTACACTTACAACGAGTTTTAAATTGCCTTCGATTACTCTTTTTTTAGCAGTCTCATCACCATTATCTATTCTTCTATATAAATCCTCTAATTCCTTAAATGAGATCATTGGAATATTTTTTATTTCATTATAATATGCCGCTGCATTATCAGTACTCATTGCTTTGTTAGCTTCAGTATTTTCAACGTATTCACCAACTTGAATATCATTGATCATGCAGTAAATGCCTAGTAACGTAACGATTATGTTATCATTAAATAATAATTCTAGTTTTCCTTCATTAATTGCTTTTAAATATTTGCTAGTAATAATATCTATGGATTCATTTATAATTGCATTCTCCATAATAAGCTTCCCTAAGATATTAGGATCTGGTACACAACGATATTTTAAAAACAATTGATTTAAATCTTTAATGATAACTACTGCCTCTTCATATGAAGATACATCACTATATCTATCATTAATATATTTATTAATAATCGCATTTATATCAACACTATCATTAAATAATTTAGTTCCTAAATTAATAATTTTAGCTTCTAACTTATGCTGTATTACGTTTGATAATATCTTTGGACTATTATACTTATCTTTAAGTTGAATTAATTCTTCACGAGCCATCTGTAAAATAGTCTCCCTTGGAATATTTAAATAACTATATTTAATCATTAGTTTTTCTACTTTAAGCATAACTATTTCTTCCATATTATCCCCCCATAAATGTGCTTAATATCATACCATAAATGCAGAAAAAAGACAAATAAAAAGAAGAATTATAATTCTTCTTCCAAATATTCATTTTCACAAGTTAAATTGATCTTCAATTCTTTTAATGCTTTCTTGTCGCTTCCTGTAACAATATATGTAGCGTGTGCTTCAGCGTCTTTTAACTTAGTCAAACATGACATTGCCTTAGCTGCCAACGGATTAGTAACTGAACAAATGCTTAAAGATGTTAACACTTCCGGCAAAGTAAGTCTATCGCCGGTACCCATCTCTTTCTTTAATTTTAAAATTGGTTCTAAGACCGTTGGTGAAAGTAGATAAATATCATCTGGTATCTTACTTAAATACTTAATTGCATTTAAGATAACTGTTCCCGCTGGTGTAAGTAAATCCGTTTGTTTACCAGTAATAATCTTCTTATTAATCTTAATAGCAATTACTGGTAATCCATTTTCTTTTTCTTTTTTGTCTAAAGCTGGTTTAATTACATCCAAATATGTCTCATCAATCTCAAGTTCATTCATCAAAAGTTTAATCTTTTTATAAGTATCCTCGTCACATAGACCCATCTTATAATTATTTTGTTCGTTGTAGTATCTTCTTACAATTTCCTTTTTACTTGCTTCCTCAACCACTTCATTGTTAGAGATACAAAAACCAATCATATTTACACCCATATCAGTTGGTGAAAAATAGATATCTTTTTTGGAAACTTTACTTAAAATATTTTTAAGGATTGGAAATGTTTCAATATCACGGTTATAGTTAACTGCCGTTATACCATATTTTTCAAGATGGAATGGATCGATCATATTGACGTCCTTCAAATCAGCCGTTGCCGCTTCATAAGCTAAATTAACCGGATGTTTCAAAGGTAGATTCCATACCGGGAATGTTTCAAATTTAGCATATCCGGCATTAACTCCCCTCTTATATTCATGATATATTTGTGATAAACAGGTAGCAAGTTTTCCAGATCCTGGTCCTGGAGCATTAACTAAAATTAACGGCTTGGTAGTTTCTACATAAGGATTAGCTCCGTATCCTTCTTCGCTTACTATCGTATCGACATCAGTTGGATATCCCTTTGTAAAAGTATGGATATAAGTTTTAATTCCATTACGATTTAATTTTTTAATAAACTTATCTACGCTAACCTGATTCTTATATAAAGTTATTACAACACTGTTAACTGAAAAGCCTAATTTTTTTGATTTATTAATTAATTTTAAGATTTCTTGGTCGTAAGTAATTCCATACTCACCACGAGTTTTGTTCTTTTCAATATCACCAGCATTAATACAGAAAATTATCTCTAAATCATCTTTAAGTTCTTTAAACATGCTGATTTTAACATCATTTTTAAATCCTGGTAAGATTCTTGCTGCATGCGAGTCATCGAATAATTTACCACCAACTTCTAGATATAACTTATCAAATAGTTTAAATCTCTCCTTGATTTTTTTACTCTGAATTTTGACATATTTTTCATTATCAAATCCCTTTTTCATACTACACCTCTATCAATTCATAATCAGTAGAACCCAATCCTAAATCTTCAGCATACTTAGTAATATGTCTTCCTACCCTAGAATCAATTCTTTCTTTCATTAATTCTTTGCCTGAATCATTACTATTCCAAATCATATCTAAAAATGCTTGATCATTAGCAACCGGATCCAAAGATGCAAATATTCCAATATCATCCATTACTGCTTCACCTTGATCTTTATCACAATCACAGTCGACACTAATCCGATTAGCTATAGTGATATATACTATTTTCTTATGATTATCAGCTAAATAATCACTCACTGCTTTAGCTGCCTCAGCCATCGATTCAATAAAATCAATTTGTTCATATTCTACATTCCAACATAATTCTGGATCCTCAGTTTTTCCACAAGAATGAATATAGGCTTTTCCATTACGACTAGCAATACCAATTGATTGATTCTTTAAATTAGCTCCGAATCCCCCCATTATATGTCCCTTACCATGAGCTAAATTAAGAATACTATCATAGCTTTTAAAGTTCTCACCAATAATATCGTACTTTAAATGTTTCCCGTTTTTAACTGGTATTTTAAACTCACCAGTACTATCCATAATATCGACATCTGCAATTTCTGTAAAGCCATGCTCTTTAGCTACTTCCAAATGTTCTAAAGTATTAGTTCTCGCACCAGGATAAGCCGTATTGCATTCAATAATTGTTCCATTTAATTTCTTAACTAATGGTCCAATTAAATTTGCTTTCAAGTATCCCTTAGCTCCTCTTTCACCAGTAGATACTTTAATACCAACCTTACCATCCAAAGAAACATTAAGTATTTCATACATCTTAATCAAACTATCAGCAGTAATTTCTTTAGTAAAATAAACCTTACTCTTTTCCATATATTCACTCTCCATATATTAACAATTATAACATATGAAATATCATAGTAAACAAAAAAATGCTAAAAATTAGCATTTTTTAACTACCATAAACTAAGTATTGGCATAATTGTCTTTACTTGTAATTTAACTCTTTTTTTTGCTTTGGGTTCTTCTCTTTTTATTTTAAATAGTTTATCAATAGCTTCATAACGATTTTTAATATTACTTTCATCATAAGTAATACTATCAATATTAAACTTATAATTAAGTTTTAAAAATCTTAGTACATTCTCAAGCATAATTGCTATTTCACCATCATCAATAGAATTTTCATTTACTGTAAAAGCAAAACTTTTATTATTTAAAACGAATGGTTCATACATACGACTATCGATATTACTACCTTCAGAAGCAAATGTATACACATATCTATTGTTAATTTTAATATCATATAAATCATTTTTAATTAAACCCTGATCATTTATTTCTTTATCATCATCAAAACAAACTATTTGTCTATCAAGGTTAGCAAGGCTATCAAATAACCAAAAAGCTACTGCTTTAATATTACTCTCCACTCCATCAGAGAGCGGAACTTCATCATCTAATGTAAACGAATATATTTTTTTCATTTTAATTTCTTCTTTCTCGGTATAATATCGTAGCATATTCCCCTATTTTTGTCAAACTTCACTAGTTTATAATATTATAAACCTAAGTAAAATATGAGAAAAAAAGGACTTAATAAAGTCCTTTTAATTCGATAATAATTTTATCCTCTATTTTATCTCCCGATGGGATGTTTTGACTAACTACATAACCATAGCCATTTAGTTCATAATCAACATTCATCAGTTTAAGTGTTTCCTTTACTTCCTTATATGATAAACCAGTAAAATCAATGGCTGTTTTTTCATATTTATCTGTTAGTAATACCACCAAGTCACCCTTGGATACATCGACGCCACTATTTGGATATTGATTTATTATTTTATTACCACTTCCTAAAGTAATTACTCTAACGCCATCATCCGTAAATTGTTTTTTAATTTCTGATACCTTTTTATTCGTATAATCAAGTACCGTTGTTTTTTTAATTACTTTAGCTTTGCCATCAATACTTAAATATTTTGAAGTATTAATTACGACATCTTGTACTGATGATGCAAAATAATTTTGTCCATCTTGAGGTTTTTTATTAGCAATATAAATAATTATTTCCGGATCATCGCCTGGATATAAACCCGCAAATGAATAAATATATTCACCACTACCCTCAAGATATCTTCCTCTTTCAAAGATAGAGGCTGTTCCCGTTTTACCAATTAAATCATAACCATCTATATAATAAGCACTACCGGTACCACCCTCTGCTAAAACACTACGCATAAGTTCTTTAATTTTTTTAATAGTTTTTTCATTTACGACAGTACTACCTTCAGTCTTTTTATTTTCACTAATCGTAGTTCCCTTACTATCAACTACCTTGCTAACGACATATGGCTTTAACATTTTCCCATTATTAGATATTATCGTTAGACCCTGTAGCATTTGAATTGGCGTGATTGTAATACCTTGACCATATCCTGCCGTAGCTGCTTCGACATCGTAAGTAAATAAAATATCACCATCTAATTCGCCATCCAAAGTTATTCCTGTCTTCTTACCAAATCCATACTTTTCATAACAAGTGCTAAGTTCATCTTTGGTAATTACATTTTCTAGAAGATTGGCTACCCCAATATTAGATGACAAAGCATAACCTCTATCGTAACTGATTCTTCCCCAACCTTTACCTTGGTTCCAGTCTTTAATTGTAACTGTATCATTCTCATCCCTTGCTGATACATACGTCTTTGACCCTGACATAAAAGTATCACTACCATTATACTTTCCACTATTAATAGCACACATATAACTAAATGTTTTCATAGTACTTCCTGGTTCATATGCATAACTAACAAGTGGATCCATATAGTTAGTTAAATTTCTAATATTTGGATCAAATGATGGTGTTGAAGCATAACCTAAAATGGCTCCCGTCTTGGCATCCATTACCCCCATAACTGTCCATTCAGCCTTACTTTTACTCTGGCTTTTTTTAACCTCATTTTCAATAAATAATTGAATACTACTATCGATTGTTAAATATACATCTGCGCCATCAATAGCATCTTCTCTATATTCATTGGAATTAGCAATAATATTACCTCTTCCATCTTTTTCATATTTAATATATCCCTTTGTTCCCGTTAGTTCATTATTATAATAGCTTTCTATTCCTAGTTCTCCAACCATATAAGTATTTCCATCATCTAATTCCTTATTTTTGGTATACCCAAGCAAATATGATGCAAAATCTCCATATGGATAATATCTTTTCGTACTCTTAATAAAATCAATACCCGGTAGATTTAATTCTTTAATGGCTTCCATCTCTAATTGACTTAGATTTTTACCACCATTCCCAAATTCCACCTGATAAGCATCTTTATTTAAAATTTCTCTAATTCTATCATAACTAGTATCTATTTTTTCTGCTAATGCTTTTGCTGTTTTATCTTTTTCTTTAACATATCTAGGTATGCCATCTATTTCTCCACGATTTTCATCAAGATAAGCAATTAATGTATAACTAGATACATCTTGTGCTAAAGCCACACCATTCCTATCATATATTGTCCCTCTTTCTGGCATTAATACATCTTCATGAATATTTCTATTTTTAATAAACTGACTAATCGTTAATTTTTCTGTTGCTTTATAATCTACGAGTGTTCTATAGCATAGTGCTAAAGCAAAAATAACAAACAAAAAAAAGACAATAACGTACACAAATTTACTTATTTTAAGTTTATTTGTATTGATTTTATTGTCTCTCATAATCTTCACCTATTCTAATACGGACTTAATATTTTTATTATTATATGTTAATCCTTGTTCATTACTTACTTCACGTATTTTATCTAAAGATACCATTTCATTTATCTTCATTGCTAAACTTTGATTATCGTCATTTTCTTCTTTAATTATATCACTAAGTTCTTGAATTTCCAAGTTAATCTTACCTAATGCTGCACGGCTGTAAATTATTCCAAGTACCAAAAAGATACTTACAACAGCAAAACATCTATATAATGCTTTTTCACGTCTATAACGTTTACTTGGTTTTTTCTTTTTACTCATATTATCAGTCCTTTATTTTTTCAATTACTCTAAGTCTAGCACTTCTAGATCGGTTATTATCTGTAAGTTCTTCTTGACTAGGTGTTATTCCTTTACTTATTATTTTTATTTTGGGCATATATTCTTCTGGAACATATGGTAATTTTGCAAATTTACTATCGACTTCACTATACTTTCGAAATATATTTTTAGCAATTCTATCTTCTAATGATTGGAAAGTAATAACGCAAAGCCTTCCTCCCACATTAAGTAAATCAATTGCTTCTTCCAACGCTGTTTCAAGAACATCCAACTCATGATTAACTTCAATTCTAATAGCTTGAAATGTCTTTCTTGCTGGATGAGCATCTCTTTGCTCACGCATTGGCATACTCTTTTTAATTATTTCTACTAATTCTAGTGTTGTTTCAATTTTCTTTTCTTCTCTACATTTAATAATATTTTTAGCAATACTTGATGCATATTTCTCTTCGCCATAATCTCTAAGTACTCTTACTAAATTATCATAATCATATTCATTAACCAAATTATAAGCAGAAAATTCCCTATCAGTATCCATGCGCATATCGAGTGGTGCATCATTATGATAGCTAAATCCTCTATAATCTTCGTCAAGTTGCATCGAAGATACCCCAATATCGAATAAGATACCATCAACCTTGCTAATATTTTCATTTCTTAGGCATTCACGCATATTAGCAAAATTGCTCTTAATAATTTTAAAATTATGATAATCCTTTAATCTCTCTTTACTATAATTAATTGCTTCCATATCCTGATCAAAGGCGAAAAGAAACCCCTTTTTAATTCTTTTCAAGATTTCTAAACTATGTCCTCCGAAACCTAAGGTAGCATCTACATAAACTCCATCTTCCCTAATTTTAAGCATCTCAATGCTTTTATCAAGTAATACACTTTTATGCTTCATCCAAATCCCCATCAAATAAATGTTCAGATACTTCGTCAAGTTTTTCAAAGTTTTCTTCCATTAGATTATTAAACTTATCTAATGCCCAAATTTCTAGGCGATCATTTACCCCAATGATTGCACATTCTTTTTTTAGACCCGCATAATTAATTAAAGAGTTTACAAGATTAATTCTACCTTGCCTATCGAATTCACATACAGTGGCTGAAGCTAAGAAAAATCTATTAAAAGTTCTGGCATCTTTTTTCGTAAAAGGTAATTTCTTAAGTTTACTTACAATCTTTTCCCATTCGATTAAAGAATAGACAAATAAGCATCCATCAAGGCCTCTTGTTACAACGAAACTATTGCCAATTTCTTCTCTAAATTTTGAAGGAATGATTAATCTTCCCTTTTCATCAATGTTATGATGATATTCTCCAATTAACATATTATCCCCCACTTTCTCCCACTTCTCACCACTTGTAATTATAATTTAGCACAAAAAAAACTATTTGTAAATAGTTTTCAAATAGTTTTATTATAAGTTTACACTCTTTTATTTTTCTTGTATTTTTTTAATTACATAAATTGGCCTTTTCTTAATTTCTACCTGCATTCTTGATAGATATAAACAAATAAAACTAATACCTAACATAATAATTCCTGCAAGCACAAATATAACAGAAAGTAAAAGATAAAATTTCATATATAATTCATTTAAAATAATCGATTTAATAACTAAATATATAAGTAAAACAAAGCCCCCAAATAAATTAATTAACCCCAATCTTGCAAAAATATTTAACGGATTTTCAGCATAATCGATAATTCCAATTAAAGCATAATTAACTGAACGTTTAAAATTAAATTTAGTCTTACCATATAATCTTGGTTCAACATCATATATCATGCTTTTAGTATTAAATCCTACCCAATTAAATATTCCTTTAGAAAAACGATTATTTTCACTTAGTGATAAGACAGCTTCTTTTACACTTGTATTAAACATTCTAAAATCGCTGGCATCTTCCATAAATTTAATAGTACTTAGCCTATTCATTAATTTATAGAACAAGTGCCCACCAATTCTTTTAACTAAAGACATATTTTTTCTTTTATTTGGAAGCATACATACTTGATCATATTCCTTGTTTTTTTCCAAAAAATCATACATTTCAATTAAATATTTAGGATTTTGTTGCATATCGCCATCAATAATTGCCGTATATTTACCACTGGCATTTTTCATTCCAGCATATATTGCTGCATCTTTACCAAAATTTCTACTAAAAGTAATTATTTTTATTCCACTACCAAGCTTATATATTTTATCTAATTCCTTATACGTATTATCTACTGATCCATCATTTACAAATATTATTTCATGTTTTATATCTTTAAGGTTTTTCTTAATTGTCATATACACTTTATGAACATTCTCTTCTTCATTAAATACTGGCACAATTACACTTAATTTCATTTCTTTCCCCCAATAATTTTATATTTTTTATTGATAATATAAAGCCCAATAATTACTATATCGATAATTATAAATAAACATAAAAATGGAATATGATATTTAAGTTTTATCGTATGAGATCCTTTTGGTATAGAAAATCCTAATAAAGAATCCCCTATCTTATATTTTTCTACCTTCATATTATCAACATACACATCCCACCCCATATCATAAGGTATCGATGTATATATTACCATATCATCATCTACATCTATTTTTCCTTCAATATAGTTTTCTCTAAATTCAGTTATTTCCACCTTTTTATCTATCAAATAGTTATATGCTTCAAGAAATCTATCTTTGTTTAATGTATATATATTTACATTATCATTAGTACTACATCCAACATAAATATCAATATATTCTTTATCACTAAAAATATTAATAATATACTGCTCATTATATTCTTCAAATTTTTGAATATTTAATTCTTTATATTTTTGGTAATAATCATAATTTTCATTAGTATAATATAATGTACCTTCATAAACAATAAAGTCAATATCCTGACTTTCTCCATCAAAATATAAATAATAATCGTATTTATTATTTAGAATGTGATATTTAATAATTCTATAATTTTCAGTGTCACGATAAACCGTTTCTTTTGATATATCTTTTACTTTTTCTAAAGTATTCTTTATCCCCGTTGCTTTTTCAATAAATTTATTTTGATTATAAAACGGCTGATTATGATAAACACGCCATTTTTTAATATTCTCTTTTACCCCATACATAAGTCCTAAAGTATAATTGTTCTTATATACATCAGTGTCATCAACTTTAATATAAGAAGTATAATAGTCACTAACAGATCTTGGAATAATCAAATATTTAATATCAAACATTAAATCAATAATTGGCGTATTTTGCTTATAAGAAAAGCTATTAATTTTATTACTACTTAACCCCAAATCATTCATTAACTTAGCAATTTGTCGATATTCCATAGAACTAAACGAGGTCGCCCCAGCATAGCCATACCAAGATGAATCATTAAATGTTTCCGTAGAATACTTACCTATACGATAAAACTTATCTATTTCATCATAATTGATATTTTTAATTATATTATTCATCGTAGTATTATCTTCATAAAATAATGCTATTTTTTGATCAATATCCCAGTTGTTATTAATTACTAATATTCTTTCAACTACAATTAATATAGATAAAGCAATAAAAATATATTTACCCCATTTTATCCGTTTCATATAAACTAAATAACAAATATAAGTCAAAGTAAGTACTATTGCATTCAACATAATCATGTCATCGTTAATGTACTCATAATTTAATAATTTAAAAAATAGAATACCAACTAAACATCCAAAATAAGTAAATAGTATCTGCTTAAACTTAATTTTCTTAATGTTTATTATACTATAACCAGCCATAATAATTAAAACAAAACTATATAAAAATGAATATCGATATGGTAAATCATTAGGTACATGCATCCCATGCCAAATAAAATCTAATGGTGCTAACGTAAAACTTAAAATAAAGAATATTAGTAATCCACCATAACATAGTTTTTCTTTCATTTTTATTTTTTCATTTAACCAAAATAATATTAAAAGAACCAACGCCATAATTCCACAAGATACATTTGGTGCACAAATGTTATTTGACTTTAAAACCGTACTCGTAGTACCTGAAAAATGACTAAAAATAAAATCTTTAAGTGTAAAATCATAATATTGACTCATTGGCCATACATCACCAGTAGCACTCGTTGTTCTAAGTGAAAGATATAATGGCACCAAAAAGAAAGCACAAAGTATTCCCGCAACTAGCGAACTAACAAAGAAAATGAGAACTTTCTTTTTAACATATTTTAAATCGAATTTTTTCATATTTAAGCATAAATACATAATAAAATATAAAACACTAAATATACAGATCATATAACCAATAAAATAATTTATATATAGCATAACTGCCAAACTAATAACATATAATAAATACTTTTCCTTCTTAATTAATTTCTCTATTCCTAGTGTTATTATAGGCACCATATACATTCCATCCATCCACATAATATTCCAATAATATGCGATAAAATATGCCGAAAACGCATATAAAATTGTCAAAGGAATAAGTTTATAATTTTCTCCAAATTTCCATTTAAAAAATATAGCTATTGATAAAGCCGAAAGAATTGCTTTAATACCAATAATAAATGAATATGAAGTAAGATATTTATAGGACTTGATAAATAATTAAAATAGTTCCTAAAAAAAGGTAACCCTAAACCCATATTAAATGAGTATATTAAACTACTATGATTATATATTCTTCGGTACAATTCTCCTAACATTGGACCATATTGATGATAAAAATCAATAGTTAAAAGTGAGTTTTCGCCAAATGGAGAAATATTTTTTAAAATATATACTAAAGTAATAACTAAAGTTGATAATAAGATTACAATTGCATAATACTTAAAACTATCATTTTTCTTCATCATATACCTCCATAATATTAAATTTATTATAGCATACTCTAAACTTTAGATGCAACCTATAAAAAGAAAAAAGCCCTATTTTTATAGGACTTTTATAATTAATCGTTAGGAAGATACATCTTGTATCCATATGGTTCTTTTGATTCATAATCATATTCAGCAGATAATAAAATACTATAAATTTCTTCTAAATTATCTTTATACTCACCATCTTTATTGACTAATATAATTTCAACTGCATATGGATCTAATAACTTAAAATAACATAATTTAGTATCTTCATCGCCATTATAATCGTTAAATATTAATACCTTATTATCATCTAATTCATATTCTTCATATTCGTTAACATTAAAGCCATCTTCAAGAAGCATTTGATAAAACTCACCAGCATCAGCAAATACGAAATTATTTTCATTTGATATTATTTCAATAGTGGCATAATATTTATCACTATCAAAACTGAATTTTGGTTCCTCTATTTCCTCATATTTAATATAGTCAGGAATTTGAAGAGTAAATCTCCTAATTTTAACGACTTGGCTATTATCCATCGGCACGCCATTATTTCTATGATCAATCCATTTTTCAGTAACAATAACTAGCGTAATAACCGCAATAATATCAATCAGTATTAAAATAATTTTAAATGCTTTATTATTCTTTTTCACATTATCACCTTTTTCCTATTTAGGCACATTAACAGATGATTTGAATTTCTTAATGCCAACATTATGAACTAATATTTGTTCACTATCAATATAGAAATTATGAGTGTTTTCAACTGAGATATTATATACTGATTCTTTTAATTTTTTATGTTTAATTTTAGTTACTTTATGATACGTATAATCAGCATACATTACATAGTCATCAACTTTAATATCTTTAGCTTCTAATATTTCATAACCATCAGCTGTTTTAATATAGAATTTATGTGATGATGTCACATTCAATGTGTTTTTATCATCAAAAGTTAAAGTATATAATTCTTCATCAATATCACTAGGTTCATATCTAAATAGGTAAACTACCTCATGATATTCATTAACGCCTGTTTCTTCGTTATATGATAAGACCATGTCGCCTAATTTAAGCTTATCAATATCTTTATATCCATCCATTGTTGTAACTTTAGTTCCAGCAGGGAAGCATCCGCCGCCACCACCGCCACTACTTTTAGTAGTTGATTTTGTTGTATTTTTACAACATGATGAACCACATATGTAATATCCAGAATTGCAAGATACTGGACTACTACCAGAATGAACCCAGCACAGATTACTTAACTTACAATTCCATAAACCATTAGGGTCTGATCCAGTACATGCGGCCTTATTCGCATAAGTACAACATGCTTCAGCTGTTTGACCATCTGCTATATAATCTCCACTTAATTGTGTTACACTTCCATTACATGTATATGAACAAGCTACTCTACACTTATGGTAATTAGCATTATTAGGACCATCTTTGTTTGCACAGTCCTGATTTGTCCAACCATTCCATTTTCCATTACAAGTTAATGTTTTATTACCACAAATGCCAGAAAATGTATGTTGGCACTCTCCACCACTACCTGGATTAGTAGTATATGACTCATTAATCGTGAGTGTTCCCGTATTATACGTTATATCATAATTGCTAGTTACGTCCGTGCCACTTGCATTTTTAACCGTTGCAGCACTTGGTGAAATAGTTCCATTATTCGTTACAGCTGTTGTTGATGCTTTTAAGGTAATATCTGTTACACTATGACCGCTTACTAAACCACTTGTTGTGATTTGTCCAGTACCTGTACTAATACTTCCACCATAGTTTATTGTTTGATCTTTAGCTGTTATCGTAATCGGTTTTTTAGCTATCTTCCAAGTAATATCTTTGGCTTTTGTAGTGTCATCATCCCACTTATAGTTTGTCGTCGAAGACAAAGTACATGTCTGTTTATAACTACCAGCAACGGTTGCCTTTTGCGTACCGCTGGCTGTTGATCCCGTTGGACAAACTATACCACTTGTCTGTTCACTACCCGTATATGTTTTATCATTTGGAGTTTTTGGAACATTTAATACTTTTACATTAATTGTCAAATTACCGGGATTATAAGTTATATTATAATTGCTTGTTACATCAGTTGATCCAGATTTAATCGTTGCTTTACTTGGGGTAATTTTTCCTGATGTCGTAGCATCAGTAGTTGATGGCGTTAAAATTATCGCTGATAGTGTATGACCACTAATTAATGTTGCTGCAGTTACATAAGATGTTCCAGTTGAAATTGAACCACCATAAGTAATTGTTTGATCTTTAGCTGTTATCGTAATCGGTTTTTTAGCAATTGAACATGTAATTGTTACATTGTCTGTCTTCTTATCACTCCACATATAACCACTTGCTAATTTAGCAGTTACAGTATAATTACCAGCATTGGTTCCCGCCGTTTTTCCTGTCCATTCAAAACCAGTTGCTGCGCTATTTACTAATGTTTGACTACTTCCGGTATATGTCAAACTCTTACAATAAGCCGCTGTTGGTTTATCGACAACAGGAACCCAATTAACTAATAATTTTGTTGTGCAATCATCGTTTTTAGCATCACAAAATTTAATAGCGTCATATGACTTCTCATCTTGATCAAAGGTTGTACCATCTTCCTTTTTCCACTCCTGTTGTGGTTTTGCTAAATAACCACTTCTTTCAATATTAATTCCATCTGAATTATTATAATTTGCCAAGCCATAACTATATGATAAATTTAAATTACCTCCATATCTAATTGATTGGACATTAACGCTATCGTTGTGAGTAATCAATGTTCCACTTGTACCATAACTAGCGCCATGTGCCAAGGCTAAACTACCCTCATTCATATCAAAATTCAAATAAACATAATTACGATTAAACCACATGGTATATACGCCATTACTTGTTAATGATATTTTCGTTTTTGCTAATGTTGCAGCCGTCGTGCCGGCATTGCCAGTACTATATCCCTTGAATTTCTTAGCATTAGATCCCGTTGGTACGGTATAAATATCGGCTAATACTAATTCCGTTCCCTTCTTAGCCAAATATGTTGCTGCACTAACTTGGGCATAATTAGCACTAGTATATTCATTATATTTTCCAGAGATTGTCAATAAAACATTATTAACCTTATAACTATTAATACTTACTTGTGCGGTATCACTAACATTACCTGCCGCATCCTTGCATACTAAATAATAGTCATTTGCTGATGTAATCGTTACAACCTTACCGGTATTACTCTTAAGGGCTGTAAGATCAGTGGCTGTCGTTACATATATGGTATTCGCACTAGGAGCTGTCGTACCATAATAATAACTAGCTATTTGATCTGTTTCATCACTACATTTAAGCGTAATTTTTTGACTTGTTTGTTTTATTTTATTAGTACTTTCTAAAGTCGCAACCGGTTTAATATTATCGAATCTAATCTTTGGCGTTAATGATACTTCACCATTCCCGTTCTCAATATTATCAAAAACGCTGTTACCTTTAACTTTGATAATTACATTTCCATTATTAGTAGTATCCCTTATTAATAAATTATAATTTACTATTTCATTCGTCTTATCTTTAATTGTTAAATTATAATCTGTTACTTTAACTCCACCAATAGTAACTTCAATATCATCATTCGTAAAACTACGATAATTAACCCCACTTTGATTATCAGTAACTTTTATTCTTACTGTAGTAGATTTCGCAACATTACCACTAGGATCAGCTGCTAAAGCAATAACTGGTCCTTGACGATCTATTTTCGTAATACTAAGACTACCTGATGTAACATCCGGTATATCGGCATATAACGTACCATTACTAGTAACTGTTAGTGTTTGTGTAGCGGTTAAACTATCAAATGTACTATCCTTATTCACACTAGCAAAATTATAGCGATAATGATAATCACTAATACTTCCCATATTACTTAAATTTCTAAGTGTATAATAAATTGTAATCTCTTTACTCTTTGACCAAACATTGACATCTGGTACCGAAATAAATTGAATCTTTCCACCAACTGAAGATGCTACATTACACACATTAGTATACGTATCGCTAGTTCCTGCATAAATACTTTTAACTACCGCTTTAGTCTTTATATTGCGTTCAACATAAATATAATCATTTTCATTAACCGTTTGATTTTCAGCTACCTTTGATTTTGTTACTCCACTATCTAGATAATCAAGTTCAATTAGATTTTTAACTGTAACACATTGATATTCAACTTTATCAGTTGCTGGTATGAAAAATAATCTATCACTATTTTCAAGCAAGTAATTATTAGCATTATCAGTAATATTAACTTTTGTTACTTCATAAGTTTTCTGCTTTGCACTATTAATTACATTAATAGCAACATACATTGTAATTGAAACAACTATTGCTAACACTAAGATTGTTGCGAGTAACTCTACCAAGGTAAATCCTTGCTTGTTAATCTTCTTATTTAAAGCCTTTCTTATTTGCTTAATTTTGTTTTTTAAAGTATTTGCTTCCTTTTTATTATTTTTCATACTCTCACCTATAATATATATTATAACAAAAAAAATATTATTTGTCATTAAAAAAAGACAATCTTATTAATTATCTTTTTTAATCTTATAACTATCCATAAATTCTTTTTTATATTCCAAAAATTTATCTTCCTGAATGCTCTTTCTAATACCTTCCATAATTCTAATTAAAA
>CAZLQU010000017.1:0-16977 GCA_964561805.1 uncultured Muribaculaceae bacterium
GACGCGCTAGACTTAGGATCTAGTGGTTTATCCGTGGGGGTTCAAGTCCCTTCACCCGCACCATTAAGATTTCATACGAACACAATATGTGCTCGTTTTTTCTTTCATTATGGTATAATTAAATATGAAGGGAGTTTTTAAAATGAATAAAGAAATCAATTATCCAATTAAATATGCAGTATTGGAACTTAAAGAAAAAGGCGGATATCTAGTTGGATATGAAGATATAACCCAAGGTTTCATAGCTTCAAAATGTTATGTTGTAGAAAGTAATATAATATATAATTCAGATGGAAGTAATAAAGTTATTCACAAAGTAGTATTTCCTTTTCAGGACATAGAAGGTTTTAAAATTTCACTTAGAAATAGTAGACAAAATATTGGAAATCCTGAGGTACCTAGATATGATGCATGTGGTAGAATATATCCAATTAGTATAGTTTCAGATTTATTCGACTCATACGAATCGGCAAAGACTACTGCAGAAGAAAAAAATGAAGAATATATACGTAATTTATTATCAAAAATTCCAGCCCCATCGTCTGCAATATTGTCAATTGTAAATTGGCAAAAATACTATGAAGAGTCAAAACAAAAATTTGAAAATGGATTAGAAACATGTAATTTATTTGAACAATTAATATTGACGGCAACTGAAGATATGGACATAAGTGAAGAAATAAATACAAATAAGGTAAAAACTTTAAAAGCAGTAAGAAAGAAAATATAAGTTAAAAAAATATTACTTAACATGTTATATATTTTGCGTATAATTGTTATAATTTTGTTTACTTAATTTTAAAACAAGAGTAAAATTATACTTGTAGTGAAACGAGGTAAGGTGTTCGTTAGCTGTCGGCTACAGGCACCATAATGAATATAAATAGGCACATTTGCCTATTTTTTATATACAAAAGGAGACTAATTATTAGCCTCCTTTAAATTTATTTACTTTTTGCAGTATCACTTATTTTGTTATATTGCTTAGCAAGTCTAATATTTTCTCGCTTTTTTGCCTCCAGAATCTCTTTATCTTTAGGTGGTATCATTTCTTTGCTTGTTGCTTCCCAAAATTCTGGTCCCTTACTAGAAAAATCTAATACTAAACGCCTAACCATTAATTCAGACATTCCAGAATGATATTGATTTTCTAGCATCTTTTTAGCTTCTTCCATTGATGCACCATTTTCAATCGCTTCTAATATCTCCAATGTATCATCTAAATCACTACCATGATATAAATCCTTAGCACGAGCATTAACTACTTTTTCCCATCTTTGATGTTTCTCTGGGAAAATCAAATTTTCACCTTGCTTTATCCAATCGGGGATCTTTGCTTTAGCTTCTTCTTGGGCATGTTGCTGCTCATTATCATAGTTTTCTTCCCATTCTTTTCTCTTTTGATTATATTCTTTTTTGGTATATCCCATTACTTCCGTATAAGCAGAATCCATAGTTACTGTATCAGAATGTAATATGTGTCCATTAAAATTGCAATATACACGTTCACCTCTTGCCTTAGCTGCTAACAATGTATAAACAGTGCTCTCAAGATTATCATTACCTAATAATTCAATTTCACGTTCTTCCATCATATCCTCCTAAAATAATTATAGCATTATCCTTTAATTCCTTCAACAATCATCGTATTGCCAACATGATTATGATTACCAATAACATACCTATATGCTAAGTATTTATAATTATTACATGTTGAATCATTACAAGAAAACATATAATCATTAATGCCATTACGCACAACATTTTCACCAAGTCTCTTGCCAAAACGATTTTCCTCTTTATCATATAAAACTTTATAAAAATCTTCATAACCAGTTACATCATATTCCTTCTTAATCGCATCAGTAATTACATCATATTCCTTCGCATTAAAGATATTTATTTCGAATTTACCAGTACATTTTTCTTTGCTATTAACGCACAATGAATCAATATAATTACTACGATTAATTCGTTTAATGGCATCAATTAAATCACCAGTATTATCTTTTTTAATTACTAATATTAAATTATCTGGTAAAGTAAGAATATTCTTGTTATTTCCATAAGTTTTATATTCAATATTATTATTTTTAAGAATGTTAACAGTTTCATCCATAAATAAAATTGTATAGATAAATCCTTCACCTTCTGGATATTTCCATTTCTTATTTTTGTATCTCACCTCAGCACAATATGGTGTAATTTTAGAACATACTTGGTATTTCCATACCTTTCTTTTAGATATAAATCTAATATTGACACTATCACCATATTTTTCTTTTAAATAATTAAGATTTTCTTTGTTAATACTTCTATTCTTTTTACTAAATAAAAAGAAAGGTTTAATATAAATACCAACAATAATTAAAAAAATGATTAAAGAAACGATTATAATTCTTTTCTTTTTCTTCTTTTTCTTTAATTCATCCTGATCTATTTCTTCAGTAACTTCAACAACTTCTTCTTCGGTTTTCTTTTTTTTCTTTTTCATAAACTACTCACCATCTATTCACATTATAACATACTATTTATATTTTTAATGCATATAATTGATTAGGTGAGAATATGCAAGAAACTTATACTGTAAAACCAGGTGATACTTTATATGGCATTAGTAATCAATATGGGGTATCAGTAACTGAATTAGCAGAGTTAAATAATATAAAAGGATCAAACTTGCAAGTCGGTACTGTATTAAATATTCCAACTAAGTCTGGGACAAATCCTAATAATATGTTTATGTATACAGTAAAAAGTGGAGATACCATCTACAAAATAGCTGCAAAATATAATACTACTCCACAGAAAATAATTGATCTAAATTATTTAAAAAATACTAATATTACCCCCGGCCAAGTATTAAGAATACCAGAAACTTATACTAAAGAAGAAGATATGGTATTACCTAATTATACTAATTACATTGTCAAAAAAGGAGATACTATCTATAGTGTTGCTAAAGCTAATAACATTAGCGTAGATACTCTTATTAAAGATAATAGTCTTACATCAAATACCATAAATATTGGTCAGATATTAAAAATCAGACTTCCCCAAAGTGAGGCAACTGTGGCTGAATGTTATGGCCCTGATTATACTCCACCAGAAGATACTAATAAAATACTCACAACATATACCGTTAAAAGTGGTGATAACTTATATGCCATTGCTAAAAAGTATAATACTAGTGCTTCAGCCATTATGTTATTAAATAATCTTCCTAATGCAAACTTATCAATCGGTCAAAAATTAAAGATTCCTGCTCCTCAAACTACTACTCAAACTAAACCATCTACCCCAAGCAGTAATAATACATATACTGTCAAAAGTGGTGATAATTTATACTCAATAGCAAGAAGATTTAATACAACTGTAAATGAAATTAAAAGAAAAAATAATTTGACTACCAATAATCTTTTTATTGGTCAAAAATTAATAATTTAAGGAGGAAAAATGAATACATATAATTTTAATAATGAGGCATATCAAAATACCGAGAGCTATCAAAAATTTATTCAAGCTAATCCTAGTAATGGTTATCTAAAAATAAGAGCATCAGCTGCTAGTCAAGCATTACCAATATCTGGCGTTAAAATTGTTGTTTCAAAAATAATTGATGGAAATAACATTATCTTTTTTGAAGGGGTAACTGATTCATCAGGTGTAATTGAAAGAATAACTTTACCAGCTCCTAAATTAAGTAGCAATGATTTAACAACGCCTCCAAGCACGACATATGACATTAAAGCTACTTATGAAAAAGACAAACTAGATGCCATATATAAAGTAAATATCTATGAAAATATTTATGTTGTTCAAACTATCAATATCGTTCCTACATTAAATGCTATGGCAGGTGGTAATTAATGGCTATAAGATATCCCACAGTTCCCAATAATATTACCGTTCATTTAGGTGCTCCCGATGAAGCAGCTAGAGATATTACGATTCCTTACACTGATTATCTTTCTAATGTCGCATCTTCAGAACTATATCCAACTTGGCCAAGAAATGCTTTAACTGCTAATATATATGCTATTAATTCATTTGCACTTAACAGGATATATAATGAATGGTATCGTTCTAAAGGATACAATTTTGATATTACATCATCACCTGCTTATGATCAAACATATACCCTAAACCGTTCTACTTATGAAAACATTGATGATATCGTTGGCGAAATCTTTGATAATTATGTTGTCAAAGGAAATCAAATACAGCCATACTTTACTACTTATTGTGATGGCAGAACTAAAACATGTAGTGGTCTTAGTCAGTGGGGAACCGTCTCTTTGGCTAATGAAGGGAAAACCCCAATTCAAATATTAAAAAACTATTATGGTAAAGATATAAGTATTAAATATGATGCTCCCGTTGGTGATACTACCGAAGGCTTTCCAGGTAACGATGTTGGCCTAGGCTATGCCGGTAACCCCGTACTTGCTATTCAAAGAGATTTAAGAAGAATTAGAGAAAATTATCCCGCTATTCCTGATATTACTGACACACTAGGTATCTATGAAAAGACAACCGAAGCAGCAGTTAAAGAATTTCAAAGAATATTTAGTCTCCCTGTAACTGGTATTGTCGATAAAGCTACTTGGTATCGTATAAAATATATCTACAATAGTGTCAAAAAATTAGCAGACTTATATTCTGAAGGTATTACTGAAGAAGAAGCCACCTTTCTTTATAACGACGAATTAAAATATGGCGATACTGGTATTGAAGTAGAATATATTCACTATTTCTTAGATGCCATAGCTTTTCTTGATAAAGATATTCCAAGACTTCCTACAAATTCAATTTATAATAATAACACCATCACAATGGTTAAAGCATTTCAAGAAAAATATAATCTTCCAGTTACTGGAATATTCACCTATAGTGATTGGACAGTTCTAAAAAATGCTTATCGTAATATCCTAAGATCATTCCCAACTGAATACCAAGATTATGTTAATGAATTATATCCGGATTACTTTTTAGTTCGTGGTTCAACAGGACCAGATGTCAAAAGATTTCAAAATTTCTTACTTAAAATATGTAGATATGATAAATCAATTCCGGGTGTAAGAGTAAATGGTATCTTTGATGAATTAACAGAAAAATCAGTTAAAAAACTTCAACAAGACTATGGCTTTGATATTAATGGTATCGTAGGCCCTTTACTATGGCGTAAAGTGGTTGAATTATCTAAAAGATAGTGCTATAATACAAACCATATCTTGAGGTGATATCATGTTTGTTGGCTATAAATGTTTTAATAAAGGATTAGTTAATCGTTATGGTATACTATTTGAAGTGGGTAAGACATATCACGCTGATGGTGAAATTCTTTTCGGTAATGATGGCAATGGATTTCATGTATGTAAAAATTTGGAAGATACCTTAAGATACTTTGATGCCATGAATGGCGAAGTTGATATTGCCTTAGTAAGATGTTATGGAAAGTATGCCCAATATGAAGATGAATATAATGGCTATTATGATATGTATGCTTTCGAATATATGACTATTTTAAAAGTATTATCACATGATGAAATAATTGAATATGCCTTGAGATTAACAGATAATGAAGTAAAAAGATTTATTTCTGGATACCGCCTAACACCACAAGAAATAGCCATATTTAAAGACAAATTTTCAAAGTATCAGCAGGTATTAAATACCATATCATATTATCAAGAAGGTGATACTGAAGCCTTTAATAAACATCAAAACTTTTATGTTAAAACTAAAAGATTGTGATATAATTACCTTGGAGGTAATAATGAAAGAATTAGTTATTAAAAAATGCTTAAAATGTGGAGCAATCGTAAAAGTAATCAAAGATTGTACCTGTGAAGATTGTGGTATTAGATGCTGCTCTGAACCAATGAAAGAGTTAAAAACTAATAGCAGTGATGCTGCCTTAGAAAAACATAAACCCGAGTATACTTATGAAGGTGACAAATTAGTGGTAAATGTAAATCATGTTATGGAAGATGACCACTATATTGAATGGGTTTGCCTTGTTACAGATAATAAAGAAGAATATGTTTATTTAAAAGATGAAGCAAAAGCTATCTTTGATAAAGTTAATACTGGCAAAATATATGCTTACTGTAATAAACATGGCTTATGGGTAACGAATATAGAATGATTAATTTCATTCTTTTTTCATATTTATAAATTAATTCTCCATAATAATAATGGAGGTTTTTTATATATGAAAAATACATCAATTTGGGATACTTATTCAAAAGATTTTAATACTAAAGAAATAAAAAACATTAATACTGATATTTTAATTATCGGAGCGGGCATTACTGGTTTAACCACAGCTTATTTTTTAAAAGATACAAATTATAAAATAATAATGATTGATAAAGGAAAGATAGGTAAGGGCGTAACTTCTAAGACAACAGCTAAAATATCTTATTTAGAACAAGATATCTATGGCAAATTAGCTAAAATGCATAGTTTAGAAATCGCTAAAGAGTACTATGACTCTAGAAAAGAAGCGATTAGTCTTTTAACTAAAATAATTAAAGATAATCATATTAATTGTGACTTAGAAAAAACAAAAGCTATATTATTTACAAAAGAAGATAAAAACATAACTAAACTAGAACGTGAAAAAGCAATCTTATCATCATTTGGGGTCAACCTTAAAGACTACCAAAATGATCAATTTAAATATGCCTTTAGTACCAACGATACATATACCTTTAATCCAATAAAATATTTAAATGGTCTTGTTGAATTAATTAAAAATAAGATACCAATATACGAAAATGTAATAGCAACAAATATCGATAAACAAGATAATAGTTATCTTGTAACTACGAATAAAGGACAAATTAAAACTAAAAAAATCATTTTAGCATGTCATTATCCATTTTTTATTATTCCTTATTTCTTTCCTTTAAAAACTTATATTGAAAGAGAATATGTATGTGCTAGTAAAGTCACTAACCCTAAAAAAGAAAGTTTTATTAATATTGATAAAAAACTATACTCCATAAGATACTATAAAGATTATTTAATCTATGGTGCCTTTGATCACCGATTAACTAGTAATATTGATTATGCTAATAACTATCAAAAAAGTATTGAAAGTTTTACTAAATACTTCGACCGAAAACCAGAATATATTTGGATGAATCAGGATATTGTTAGCAATGATGGAATTCCTTTAATTGGTAAAATAAAAGAAGGTATTTACTTATCTACTGCCTATAACGCTTGGGGTATGACAAATGCTACCATCGGAGCTAAATTGATATCTGATTTAATTCAAAATAAAGAAAATAAATATGAGAAATTATTTAATCCAAGAAGAATAAATATTCCTTTAATTATTAATTCTATCCTAGGTGTATTTCACTATCTAAAAGTTTATATCATAGGAGTATTTTATAAAAATAATCCTCGTTATGTCAAAGTCAAAGATGTTATCTACGGAGTATATACCGATAAATTGGGAATAGAACATAAAGTAAAATTAATTTGCCCTCATATGAAATGTCCATTAGTATTTAATCAAAAAGAAAAGACATGGGATTGCCCATGCCATGGCTCAAGATTTGATATTGATGGTAATCTCATTGAAACACCTGCGATTAAGAAAATTTAATATTCCATAACCCTTATTTAAATAATCATAAAATAAATTTATTTTGGGTGGATGATAAGTAAAATAACCAAATACTAAATAAATCATGATAATTAAAAGTATTCCAAGTTCATTTCCATAATTTATTTTCTTACTATTCATAATATAATAATTAATAATCTGGATAAATATAAAAATTATAAATAATAAACCAATTGCAATGTAGGCCTTATGACCAAAAATATCGTTTAATGGAATATATAAAAGCAAGTAAATTATGACCCCTAGTATACTAGATACTGCATATGATAATAAAAAATTATTAAATGCAATATCTTTTTTCTTATAGATAAAGTATTCGGTAATACCAAATACAAGACTACTGCTGACAATTAATTTCATATGCTCCCAAATACTTTCATTAACGGGAGCTATAACGCTAATAATACTACTTGGGATCCACTCATAAATAAAATGTAATACTATAGATAAAATAAATGAAATAAAAACACCAACAATTTTAATTTTCTTCATACTAAAGTATATGAATAATACTAGTAATTTTAGACTATCTATGATATAATTTTAACGAATGAGTGAGGTGATACTATGTTCGTTGATGAAGTCGTTATGGAGGTCGAAGCTGGTCGCGGTGGAGACGGGTGTATGGCATACCTAAGAGAAAAATTCGTTCCTATGGGAGGACCTAATGGTGGTAATGGTGGCAAAGGAGCTGACATTATTTTTAAGGCCGATGAAGGATTAAAAACATTATTAGATTTAAGATATCAAAAAAAGATTAAAGGTAATCCCGGAGAAAACGGTGAGGGTAAAAATAAAACAGGTTCTTATGCCGAAGATAAAATCGTTAAAGTTCCAGTTGGAACAACTATTAAAGACTATGATACAGACATAATTATTGCCGATTTAACAAAACATAATGAAGAAGTAATCGTTGCCTATGGTGGCAAAGGTGGAAGAGGTAATGTTACCTTAGCCACAAGAAATAATCCTTGTCCATCATTTGCAGAACGTGGAGAACCAGGTGAGGTAAGAAAAATAAAAGTTGAATTAAGAATGCTTGCTGATGTTGGTTTGGTAGGACTACCTAGTGTTGGCAAATCCACATTACTATCAATGATAACCAATGCCAACCCCAAAATTGCTGCTTATCATTTTACCACTTTGTCTCCTAACCTTGGTGTCGTAGAAACTAAAGATAATAGTTTTGTTATTGCTGACTTGCCAGGACTTATTGAAGGTGCCTCTGAAGGTGTTGGATTAGGCCATAAATTCTTAAAACATATAGAAAGAACTAAGATTATTGCTCATGTAATTGATATGTCTGCTTCTGAAGGAAGAGATCCATATGAAGATTATCAAGTAATTAGAAAAGAACTAAATGAATTTAGCCCTAAATTATTAAATAAAAAAGAAATCATTATTGCTAATAAAATGGACCTACCACAAAGCAAAGAAAACCTAGAAATATTTAAGCAAAAAATAAATAAAGAAGTGTATGAAATATCGGCTCTAAATAATCAAAATTTAGATATTCTTATAAACAAACTATCTGAATTAGTAAAAAATACGACTGAAGAAATTTTATATTCAGATGATATTCAAGAAAAGCATGTTTTATATAAATTCAAAGAAGAAAAACCATTTACCATTATTAAAGAAAATGATCATACCTTTGTAATAAAAGGTGAAAAAGTCGAAAAGATCTTTAAAATGATGAACTTTAATACTGAGGAAGCTATTTCTAGATTTGCTAAAAAATTAAGAAATATGGGAGTCGACGAAGAATTAGAAAAGATGAATGTTAAAGAAGGAGATATTATTAAAGTCTTAGATTATGAATTTGAGTATACAAAATAATACTCTTTTTCTTTTTTTTTGCTTGACTTTTTAGAAAAAATAAATTAACATAATCGCCAAGGAGGATTAACAATGGGAAAATATCATTATGTTTCACTTTGCAATTGTTACGAGGCGGAAATGTCTGAAGCCACAAAGAATGCTATTACAAGTACATCTTTATACTATTCTGGACCATCAATTAGTTGCTTGCCAGGCATCAGGCAAGTATACAAAAAAAGACAAGAAAAATTTCTTGGAATTAAGTATGAAAGTGAGTATCTTGCTTATGATCCAATGAGAATTATTTGCGAAGACAGACAATTCACTGATGGGAGTGCATGCTTACTAGATGTAATAAGCGGCAAAGCATATCATGTTTATAACTACAATAACAATAAACCAACTTCAACACCAGTATTTAGTCCTGTTAGTGAAATTAATCCAAATGAGGTAGCTGCTTTTCTTAAAAGATTAACAGCACAAGAAATCGAAAGATATGTGGAAGCTGCAGAAGAACTAGATCGTTGCGTAAGAATTGGTTACAATAACTATGTAAGAAGAGTAAAAAGAGTAAACAGAGAAATTGACGAAGCCGAAGCGTATATTAAACAATTTAGAAAAAATCATGGTAAATAAAATAGTAATTAAAGATAGTGAATTAAAAAGTATTTTTGCCGGTAGAATTATTCAAGCAGAAAATGATAATCGTAACGCCGAAATATGCATTTATAACAATCTAGTATATAAAATATATACTGGCAATAAAAGGACATATAAGCACAACCTATATGTCTTAAAACAAATAATAAAAAAATATAAATACTTAAATGCAATTAAAGAACTAATTTTGCCAACTAATTTACTTGTCTATAACAATGACATTGTTGGATATACGATGCCATATGCTAATGGATTATTATTAGGCGATATATTAAAAGACAATTTATTAAATGATGAAGAAAAAAAACTAATTTTTAAAAAAATACTATCATTAATTGATAGACTAAAAGTTCTTCCATTTGATATTTTTATTGGTGATATTCATGAAAAAAATATTATCGTAGATAATGAATTAAATATAAAAGTTATAGATTGCGATAGTTTTATTATTAATAATAAAAAATTAATAGTTAATAATATGATATTAATGGGAAGATTCCCCAATAATTATTATAGCAATCAGGAATTAAAAAATATTGGTATTGCTGCCGATTATTTAAGCTTGTTTTCCTTAATTTTAAACTATGTATTTAAAAATATAATAAATCAAATAGAACCGGTTAACTTCGTTAAAAATAATTCAGAATTTAATGAATTAAATTATATTCTTGATAGATTAAAAGAACCTAATAATTTTTATTTAACAGATAAAGATATTGATAATATTTTTAAACTAAAAAATACAATTGCTTATGATGATTCATCAGATTTACAAAAACAATTGACAAGAATAAGAAAAATAAGAAGCAATTGTTGACATTAAAGCATTTTTATTGTATCATATACGTATAAAGTGAAGGAGGAATTATAATGTTATTTTTGGATCAATGTAGCACATTAATGCCAGTGATTAGAATTATTAAATTTGGAGTTATTCCACTAATCCAAATTGTAATTATCGTTGCTTTGATTGTTTTCTTAATTCTTGACTTTGGCAAAGCAGTAATGGCAGGTAAGGAAGATGAAATAAAAGCAGCACAAAAACTAGCAATTAAAAGAATCATTTATGCTGTTGTAGTATTTCTAGTTCCATGGATCGTAAATGTAGCATTTGGATTGCTAGATAATTCAGGTGAAGGTGGAGAATATAAAAGCCCATTATCTTGTTATGCTAATGCAAAAAGATAAATTATTATAAAGAAAAAATAATAAAAACAAAATAGAAAAAGTTATTTCTTTTTCTATTTTTTTATGTTATAATGTATACGAGATATTATACTCATATGGAAAGAGGTACAAAATGAAATATAGTAAATACCTAGTTTTTGTTGTGTTTTTAATGATACTAGGTGTAAACAATGTATTTGCTACTTGCTTTTATCAAACTGAGGATGTATCACTTAAATATGAACCTAGCAAAAATCAGTTTACGATAAGACAAAGAGGCACAAAAACAGATATACTCGCCGATAATGAACCACTAATTAATAAGAATAAAGATAAAACAGATGAATCAAAATTTACCGGTATGACAGTAAAGAAAATAACTACCGAATGCCCAAACTATATTGTTTATAGAAGAAAAGAAAGAACATTATGGTGGGCATCAGACGGTATTTGGGGATTTGATAACGCCAGCGATGCTAACGAATTTAGGAATGCATCAGCGCAAGTTAAAAATATGTATACATGGCAAAGCCCTCAAGTAAACATAACTGAGGAAGAATTTGAAAATAATATTGAAAATAATGTTGCTGCACTTATTAGTGGCGCGAATAATAAACCATCATATGGGGCCAATGGAATAAATACTTCAGAAAAAACAATGACTTGCGAGGAATTGCTGGATCCTAGTATTATGGAAATTGTCAATGAAATATTAAAATATCCAAGATATATTATTCCGGCATTAATCATAGTGTTAGGTACAATAGATTTTATGAAAGCGGTCATTGCACAAAAAGAAGATGAAATGAAAAAAGCTCAAACAACATTTATAAAAAGAGTAATAATAGGGATTGCGGTATTTTTAGTACCAGTATTTATAAATGCCATCATTTGGTTAGCCAATTTGGCGTGGAAAGGTTTAGGATATACCACCTGTAACTTTTAGTTAGGATGTGATTATATGGTTTTTTTAGATTTAAGTATATTTAGAAAAGCCTTTAGATTTATTGGGGCAGTATTATGTGATGTTATATATACATTAATTTCAAAAGTGTATGAATTATTCATTACAGTTGCAAGATTAAATATTTTATCATCATCACAAATACAACCAATATACCAAAGAATAACATTAATTTTTACTATTGTTATGGTTTTTTATGTGACTTTTGAATTTGTTAAATATACCATATCGCCAGATACATTTACTGATAAAGAAAAAGGTGTAGGTAATATATTAAAACGCGTTGTTATTGTCGTTATTTCAATTGCGCTAGTACCTGAAGCTTTTACACTTGCATATAAACTTCAAAATAAAATAATTGAAACGCAATTAATTTCGAAAATCATTCTTGGGACAACTAGTTCTAACTATACAACATATGGAAATGAATTTTCAGCTAATACATTGAATTTATTCTATTATTATGATACTGAGGCTTGTTCTGGCTCAAATGCTGGAGCAATTAATGATTGTTCAGAAGCACAGAGAGTTGCCACGGAAAATATAAATCACATTAAAACTACAGGTGATTCAGATATTGTTTCGGGCATTAATTTAGCATCTGGCAAATTAACTTCTAAAGAAGTTAATCCGGCCATTAAATTCAATGGTGTTCTAGCCATTGTTGTTGGTGGATTTATTCTCTACATATTAGTACTCTATAGTATTGATGTAGGTACACGTTATGCACAATTAATCTTCTTACAAGTAATATCACCAATTGCAATCATGGGATATATTCTACCTAAAAAAGATGGTATATTCCAAAAATGGGGAAAACAGTGTATTACTACATACATTGATTTATTTATAAGAATTGCCATAATTAACTTTGTATTATTAATAATTAAAGTGCTTGGAGATGCTTTCCAAAGCGGAAATATATTTGAAGGCATCGGAGATGTAAGTACTTCACTTAAGGTATTTGCCTATATTGTTTTAGTTATGGGACTTCTTGTATTTGCGCAAAGAGCCCCTAAATTACTTGGAGAGTTATTCCCATCAAGCGGTGCTGCAGGTCTTGGCTTTGGACTTAGTGGCAAAAATAGATTTGAACCAACGACGAAAGCGCTTAAGGGAACTTACAAAGGATTATCATCTACAGCTAATGCCGGTGCCAGAGTAGCTGGTGGTGTTGGTGGAGCAATTGCGGGTTTCACTGCTGGTAAAGGATTTAGAGGAAAACTTAGAACAGGTTTTGCCGGTGCCAGAGAAGGAGCAAAAAAAGATAATAAAGGATTGCCACACAGAAGAATTGAAAGAGGTTTAGAAGCAGCACGACAAAGACGAAATATGGAAGATCAGATTGTAAGAGATTCTTATGGACAAGATGCCACTATATCGCAAAGAGAAAAAGCCGTGCACAGTGCTATGTATCATAAAGAAAAATATGCCAATATAGCTAGCGAAAAAGATAGACAACTTAAGTTATTTGATATTCCTAAAGGATCGTTAGATTCAATGAACGCTCAAATTGATGAATTTAAGCAAATTAAAGCATTAAAACAAGAACTTGAAAGCGCAAAGAGTAGAGGCGCCTCAGCTGCTGATGTAAAGACGCTTGATGCAAAATATAAAGCAGCTTGTCAAGTTATTAGACGTGAAGTAGTTAAAAATAATGGTAATTTGGATAACATAAATTATCCTGTTAATATCACATATGATGTTTTAGATAATAATGGTTTCAAAATCGGTAAGAAGACTGTTGCTTTACAATTAGATGAAGGAGATAAGAATTTCGCCGGAGCAATTGAGGCAATATCCAAAACTGAATTTGCTAAAATCAAATCTGCTGCGAGTGATGTTCCTGAAATTGCTAATGCAAATGTAACTCTTAAAATTAATGGGAAAGATATTACTGCTTCTGTAAGTGATTGGATAAATGGAACGGTTAAAGATCCAGATAATCCAGATCAAATGCTTACTTTTGATAGCAGACAAGTATATTCTGAATTTGCAAATAAATTTAAAGATGCCATGGCTACGCCTAAAACAGAATTTGCCAATGATCAAGAATTCTTTAATGCACACGCATACAAAGATGGCATTGGTGATAGCAATGGCGGTAAAAAATAATGAAATTGTTAAAAAGTATAAAAGGAGTGTGATACTAAGTGAATGGAAGTTTAATACCAGCTAATACAAAAAGATCAACACTGGTACTGGGAATGTTTAGATGGTTTCCTGATGTGGTTATTGGTGCTATAGGAACTGGCATAACGGGCATATTACTATTTACCCTATCAAATTTAAAAGCATCTACAGGATGGTTAATAGTAAGCCTATTACCTATGTTAATTTGTGTCTTTTTGATATGGCCCATTCCTAATTATCATAATTTTATGGGGGCCATACAGAGTATAATTGGTTTCTATAATGGAAGAAGAAGATATATATGGAGAGGTTGGTGTGTAAAGAATGAACTCCAAAACAAATAGTAAGTATACAGAAGATTGGTTGCCGGTCAAAAACATTTCAAATGGTATGATTGAACTTGACAATAAATTCAGCGTTACTGGTGTTAAAGTAAGACCTAGGAATATTTTTATTCTTGATTCAAATTCAAGAGCAAGCATCATTTCTCAACTTAGGGTGTTTTATGACTCAGTTGATTTTGAATTTTGGCTAATATCAGCAGATAGACCTGTAGATATTTCTAGTTATTTAGCAACGCTTCAGATTCAATACAATAATGAACAAGATCCGCGCATTAAGAAAATAATCAGTCAAGATATTGAAAAAGCTAATATGTTTATGCGTGATAACGTAACTGATACAGAATTCTATATCTTATTCAAAGAAAAAGATCAAGATCGAATTCAAAAGAAATTACGCACATTGATGTTAGGATTATCTAATGCGGGATTGGATTCAGTTCAAGTATCAAATTCCGATTTAAGAGTAATTTTAGATGGCTTTTTAAATGCTGGAATGAATACTGAGAATAAGGCGGTGTTACCACAATGAATTTTAAATCACAAATCGCCCCAAAGGGCTTAGCGTTTGATCGTGCAAGCTTTATGATAAGTGGAAAATATGCAACTATTTTAACGGCAATTTCTTATCCAAGATTGATTGGAGATGGTTATTTATCTGATTTAACAAATATTCCAGGTGTTAAAGTGGTTATCAAACATATCCCTGTATCATCTGAAATATTACGTAAAATGTTAAATAATGAATTAGCTGAGTTGAGACAAAGATATCAGACAGAAAAAGATAATACGATTATGGAGCGTATTAGACAAGATATTGATTCTTTGGAAGCATTTATTCAACAATATACAGCATCTCAATCAAGAAGTTTTGATTTTCAGTTGCATATTATGATAACTGGTGATACAAAAGAAGAATTGGATAATAAACGAGTAAATCTAAAAACATATTTAGATTCTATGGAACTCACAGCAATTCCTTTGATGTTTGAACAAGAAAGAGTATTAAAATCAATGCTACCAGTCTTTGATAAACAAATAATTGAAGATAGAATTGGTAATATTATGCCATCACCAACACTAGCAGCAATGTATCCATTTATTTTTGATAGTTTAAAAGATGATGGGTTGTCTACACTTTTAGGTGTCGAATTTTCGGGTGGCGTAGTGCTGTTTAATCAATTCTTATATCAAATAGAGAACGAGAATAATCGTAATAATGCTAATATGATTATTCTTGGATCCTCAGGTAGTGGTAAATCAACTGCCGCCAAATTGATACTACGTAGTCATATTAGAAATGGTTATCAAATTGTTTGCGTTGACCCAGAAGGTGAATTGTCAGAAATGACTAAATCTTATGGTGGCGAAGTTGTCGACCTTGGAAAAGGCGGGCAATATGGTATGATTAATCCACTCGAAATTGTTATGGATAGTGACGATGATCAAATTCAAAGCCAAGGATTGGGTTATACAATATTAACAACCACGTTACAAACTTTAAAGGCATTTATGAAATACTATTCACCAAATATCGAAGAGGATGTTTTAACATTGTTTGGTGAAATGGCACTTGAAACATATGCAAGATTTGGTATTGCCTATAATACTAATTTTTCACAGTATAAATCAAAAGATTTTCCAATTATGCAAGACGTTTATATTACTGTAACCAGTAAATTGACATCGATGACTGAAAAAACTCATGAAAGAGACGTCCTAGAAAGATTAGAGTTAAAACTAAGACCATTGGTTAAAGAATTACAATATTACTTTAATGGTCATACCACAATTGATGTTAAGAATGATTACTTGGTATTTAATATAAAGGAAGTTATGAATTCTGATGCTAATATTAGAAATGCCTTATTATTCAATGTATTAAAATATGCATGGAGCCTATGCTTAAATCCAAATAAAAATACTGTTTTATCTGTTGATGAAGCTCATGTCCTATTAGGATCAGGTAATGAACTTGGTGCTGAATTTTTAGCGCAAGTACAAAGAAGAGCTAGGAAATACAATACAGGTACTATTATCATCACACAGCAACCATCAGATTTCATTGCTAGTAATATGATTATGCATGGTAAGGCAATTTTTGATAATGCCGCATATTATCTAGTTATGGGGCTAAGAAAACAAGCCGCAGAAGATTTGGCTATGCTTGTAGATTTAAATGACAATGAAAAAGAAAATATTAAAAGATATAATCAAGGTGAAGCGTTATTTGTATGTGGTAA
>CAZLQU010000018.1:0-16898 GCA_964561805.1 uncultured Muribaculaceae bacterium
TAGCTGGATCAAGCTATGCGTTTTGGTCATGGACTAGTAACATAAATAAAAATGTTGTCTTTAATACTGCAAATAATTTAAGGAATTATATTATTTATAATGAAGGTGAATCAGCATTTACTGGTGAATTCAATGTAAGTAATAGTTACCAAACAGGAAGTATTCATTCGACAGTATCAATATATAAAACAACGAATGTTAATCTTTTAGCAACGATTCATATGGATATTAATCAAATTGGTTCTAACATGAAAGTAAGTAGTGCCTTAAAATGGGTAGTAACTGAGGGAACAACATCTAATGTTGGTGCAGTCTTAGCAAAAGGCAACTTTATAGGTACCAATAATGGAGATGTATTAACATTAGTTCCAGATATTAATATAACAACTACGGAAACATTCTATACGGTATGGATTTGGTTAGATGCTAACGAAAATCCATCAGATAATATTTCAGGAGAGACATTAGATACAAGTATATGGATGGAAATTAATCAAGTTGAAGGTGCTGAAGACAGATATGAAGTTACAAATACTAATGCTCATTATCAAGCAATTAGTGCTACCGTCGTAGATAGCAAATACAAAGTAACGCATTATGCTGTTACTACTACTAATAGTGAACCATCTACTTGGACAACGATAACACCAGCAACTGATCAAGCAAAAGTATATAATTTAAATACAAGTGTAAATAATACTGGAACATATTATATTTGGTTTAAAGATGAAAGTGGTAGAGTTAAAAGCAAGACAGTAACAGTAACAGCTGTAGATACCACTAAACCAAGTTGTAATTGGGGATCTTTTGCACCAGGGACAATTCAAAATGGTATAACTTCAACGGTTACTTTAACATGTACAGATGCTGAGTCTGGAATAAGCGTTCATAATCTACAAACGAGTGACTTTACGGCATCAAATAATAAGATAACAATAACCAATCTTACTAAAGAGAGTGTTACTAATGGATACAAATATACAATAACCGTAACAGGAACAGCTAATGATGGTGTATCTTATATAACACTTGCAGCTGACAAAATTATAAATGGTGCTAATCTAAAAAATGATAGTACATCATCAGGTAATGTTATTGTTGAAAATATTATAAGTATAAGTGATGCTGTTGTAACCCTTGAATATACAAGTACAACCTATAATGGTAGCGCAAAAACCCCAAGTGTAACTGTAGTAAAGGGTGCAAATACCTTAACACTAAATACTGATTATACGGTAGCTTATACCAACAATACAAATGTAGGTACAGCAACAGTTACAATAACAGGTATAGGTAATTATGGTGGAGAGACAACTAGAAACTTTACGATTTCATATAATTCATTTAATATAACATTGGATAACGATAATGCCACTACGAATGGAACTAGCACAATTTATATGAGGTATGCTGATGGAGTATATTTAAATAACACATACACGACAAAGATGTCCACAAGTGCTAACCCAATCACGATACCACAAAGAACTGGCCATACTTTTGCTGGATATTACGATGGTGCTACACAAATGATAGATGCTACAGGTAAAATCACTAGTGCTTTTACCAATACCAAATATAGTGCGGCTAAAACATTAAGTGCTAGTTGGATAAGTAACATTCGTTCAATAACGTTTGATGCTTCTACTAATGGTGGTAGTCTAGTTGGCACGAGCCCTTTATATACATATAATGGTACTAATTTGTTATATACGGATAGTAATGCTAATACTGCTGCACAGGCACCAACTGCTAATAAAACTGGTTATTCTTTTACGGGATGGTATAATACCGCTAATGCTAAAGATATGAGAAAGACAATTTCTTATAATTCATCACTTCAATTATTTAGAATTGATTTAACAAATGACAATGATTGGTTACTAACTTCGGCTGATCTTGGAACACATATTAGTGGCATATTAGTTATTACTAGTCCTTCTACATCGGAGCCAGTTATTAGATTTAATGATGTAGAAATTACTTGGACTCAAATTAGTAAAGTTACTGGCACATATACAATAAGAAGGATATTTATAAATTTTGATATAACGAGCGAGATGTTGGCAACAACACCAAATAATTATGAAATTGTTCGCTATCTTGATGTTACAAATGTACCATCAAATGGTAATGTACAGGTGGAATATTTAACTAAAGGTGGTAACAAGGTATTGGATGTAGTTGGTGCATTTACAGAAGTGCCATTAACAGGTTATACTGACACTAATAATTGGACAGTAAGTGAAAGCAAAACATTATATGCTAATTTTTATGATGATGTTGCACCAACGGGAACGGTTTCTTTAGCTGCTAATGATTTATCTATTGCAGCAACCGTCAGTGCAAGTGATCCTAGTGGTATTAGTGATTATAAGTATTATATTCAAACGACTAGCGAGTGCCCCGAAAATGGCCCTGGTGGTGTATCATATATATCTTCAAATAATTCAAATTACACATTTAATATTACGACTGGAGGTACATATTATGTATGTGTCATATTAACAGATACACTAGGTAATTCATCAGATCCAATTTCTGAAAGTGTTACCTTCGTTAATGTGACATATTCTTCTGGAAATTTGACATATGGATTATCAGATGTAGGTAATACAAATAGTTATCACATTACATATTCAGTTAATGATGAAGTAATTACGGCTACGGCAAATAGACAAAATAATAGTAGTTGGGGTTATATAAATGCCAAAGTATACTTACAAACTGGAAAAACATATTATTTTAATGTTGATACGAACGGAACCTATAGTTACAATGGGGATGCTGTATACATGGGGTTATCACTAGATGGACTTACTGGTGAAAACGAAACATTAATTTGGTTCCCTTCAAATAATGATTATGAATTTACGGTAGAAACAGCTGGAGAATATTGGTTTAGAATAGTAATAAATGAATATAACTCGACATATACTTTTTCTAATTTAAGTATTGAGGAAAAAATTATTGAAGTAAAAGTGCCGGGAGAAGCACTTGGCACATTACCAACGATGACAAAACCATATTATACTTCGAATGGCTGGTTTACTTTACCTGATGGTGGTACCCAAGTAACTGAATCATCACTTGCACCGGATAGTGATACGACATATTATGCTTATTGGATAAAAACTCAATATGATTACACTGGAAATTACCAAACATTTATAGCTAGAGAAAGTGGTTATTATAAGATAGAAACTTGGGGTGCTCAAGGCGGCGCAGCCAAATATAACACACAATATTATGGTGGCAATGGTGGATATTCTAGTGGATATATAAATTTAAGCAAAGGTGACACCTTATACATTTATGTTGGTGGCCAAGGTAATTCTGTAACAGGAACTACTGGTTCAGCGACAGTAACGGCCAATGGGAACTCTTATAATGGTGGTGGCCCAGCTAGTTTTTACAAATCAAATTCAAATGGTGGTGGAGGCGGCGGAGCTACTGATATTAGATTAGTATCTGGCGCATGGAATAATGAAACATCACTTAATTCGAGAATTATGGTTGCTGGTGGTGGTGGTGGAGCAAGATCACATAGTAGCACACCAAAATATTCTGGTACTGGTGGAGTAGGTGGTACATTAATTGGTGGAACTGGTTCAACTGGTAATACATACTGCTATGCTGTTGGTACTGGTGGTGGACAGGGTACACCAGGTTCGTCAACAACTTGTACTGATGATGGCCATGCATATGCTAATAACGCTTTATTTGGATATGGATGGTATGATTATACTAATACCTTAGCTATGCAAAGCGGCAATACTACTTCTATGGGTGGTGGCGGTGGCTACTACGGTGGTGGTATTGGCTATCATGCACCATCTGGCGGAGGATCATCATTTATATCGGGTTATGCTGGTGTCAATGCCATAACAGCTAGTGATGATAGAACACATACTAATAATACAAAGCACTATAGTAATAAATATTTCATAGATAGTACCATGACTTCTGGTGTTAATTCTGGTAATGGTAAAGCAGTAATAACATATGTTGGAGATGCTCCAGCAAGAATTAATACTGATTTAAATGACGTAAGATATATAAAAGACTGTGTCAATGGTAATACAGTCAATTCATATAATCAGTGGAGAGAAATCCAAGCAATTGTTGATGGCCAAAATGTTGCAAAAAACGCGACAATTAGTGGAACGGTAGCTGCTGAAACAGGCTATGAATATTCTTATGCTGTCGATGGTTTAATTGATAATTCAAATTATTCTAGAACACCGCTAAATACTAATAGTTTACAATGTGTAATTGTGGATTTAGGTCAAGCATATAATTTGGATGAACTTGCCATATGGCACGCTTGGGATAATGGTAGAACATATAATGATAATGTAACGTATGTATCTAGTAATGGTCAACTATGGAAAAAAGCAATTGATAGAACGGAAGCCGAAACAGTTAATGGTAAAAGAGTAACAGCTTGGGATACGCCAATTGTGGACAATGAAACCACTGCACCATTCTACTATACTGGAAATTATCAAACTTTTACCGCGCCTCAGTCAGGTTATTATAAAATCGAAACATGGGGTGCTCAAGGTGGTGGCGCCGGTGGAGCATCCGGTGGATATTCTTCTGGATACATAAATCTAACATCTGGTGATACTATATATGTTTATGCCGGTCAAAAAGGTAGTACGACTACCAATATTAAGACATTTAATGGAGGAACTGGTAACAGCGGTGGATATAATGGCGGCGGAGCTACAGATATTAGATATTTTGGAAATACTACTCCAACATCAAGTGATCTCGAATGGGATTCTGTACTTGGAATAAATTCAAGAATTATGGTAGCAGCCGGTGGCGGTAGTGCTAGTTCAGGCACCGGTGGAGCTGGTGGTACGCTTATTGGTGTAAATGGTGGTGGAACCGCCGCAGGAACTCAAACGACATTCGGTGCTGTTCAAAATTCTAGTTATACTGTTTCAGAATTTGGTATTGCAAATGGTGGATGTACTGGTGGCAATGGTTATTATCCGGGCGGTGGTGCAACGTGTGCAAATGGAGCCGGTGGCGGTTCATCATTTATATCAGGCTATGCGGGAGTGAATGCCATAACAGCTAGTGATGATAGAACACATACTAATAATACAAGGCACTATAGTAATAAATATTTCATAGATAGTACCATGACTTCTGGTGTTAATTCCGATAATGGTAAGGTTGTTATCAAACTAGTTTCTAATACTCCTGCAAAAGTTAATACCAATATTGAAGGTGTAAGATATATAAAAGACTGTGTCAATGGTAATACAGTGAATGCATATAATCAGTGGAGAGAAATCCAAGCAATTGTTAACGGTCAGAATGTTGCAAAAAACGCGACAATTAGTGGAACGGTAGCTGCTGAAACGGGCTATGAATATTCTTATGCTGTTGATGGTTTAATTGATGATTCAAATTATTCTAGAACACCACTAAATACTAATAGTTTACAATGTGTCATTGTAGATTTAGGTCAAGCATATAATTTGGATGAACTTGCTATATGGCACGCTTGGGATAATGGTAGAACATATCATGATAATGTAACGTATGTATCTAGTGATAATAGTAACTGGACAATTGCAATCTATAAAAACGAAGCAGAAACAGTTAATGGTAAAAGAGTTAATGCATGGAGTGAACCACTTAATTATAGGTACATTGCATATGATGCTAACGGTGGTAGTGCGGCACCGGTTCCAACACTTTACGAATATGATGCTAGTGGTACAACTTCTATAAATCTAACATCATCTATCCCAGTAAGAACCGGTTATGAATTAGTTGGCTGGGCTGATTCTCCATCAGCAACGACTGCCCAGTATGCGGCTGGTGCATCATGGCCGAGAAGTAATGCCAGCACAACTTTGTATGCGGTATGGGAAAGAGTAGCATCACAGCCTATAATAACAGTGATTGACCATGATACATTTAGTTACAGTTCTACGGGAGCTGAAGCATATTATGTAAGTTCAACAATTACAAAACCAAGTGCCGGTGCCGCACAATCTACATTTGCTTTAAATACTTGGACAACGGCAACAAGTACGGGTGATTTAACATTAGCTGGGGGAGCATGGTATGTATGGGCAGAAACTGAAGCAAGCGCGAGTGGAAAAGTTTCGGCTACCAGTGGAAGTATTGCAGTAAGAAGTGTAACAAGAAGTCAAGGAACGGGAACAACATTAACAACAAGGTATGATTCATCAAGTGGAACAGCATTTACAGCTTCACCAGTATATGTTTTAAATGGTTCAGTAGTATATGTAACAGCAAGTCTTAGTAGCACATATGCCAACTTATCATTAAAGAATGGTAGCACTACAATATCGGCTGGTAATCAGACAATCAATGCTAATGCAAGCTTTGCAAGTAGTGCTGCTTATAGATGCTATTCACCGACATCAGGTTCAAAATGTTATTCCAGTGCTTCTACTAGCTCTTCTACGCAATTACAAGGACTTCGACCTGATAACCTTCTAAAAGGTTCTTCATATAATAGTAGCTGGATAAAGGTAGTCGCTCGTACATCTGCTGGCGGTAACTCATTCTCTAGTGTAAGTTGTTATATTCAAACAAGTAATGTTTCAACTCATGCTTGTTCGCAATAGTATAAATAGTTATACACAACATTGTTACCTTACAAGTATAAACTGTTAATTATAGTAAAATTAAAAGTCAATACGAAAGTATTGGCTTTTTAATATATAATAAAAAATTAATTCATATTATTAAATATATCAATAGACAAATATCTAAATTTATTGTATAATTAAGATAGTGTGGAGGTATAAAAATGAAAGTGTTAAAAAGACATAAAGGGTTAGCCATAATTGGCGGGTTGACGTTGATTTTGTTGATAGTCATTTTTGCTATTTTTTCAAGAATGATATTTTCAACAGGTAAAGGAGAATATGGAGACAGATTAAATGGTTTAGTAGAAATTCCCAAGGATGTTACTGACAAAGTAATTTCTGAAACAAAAGAATTAGAACAAGTAGAAAAAATTACTGTTCGTACTCAAGGAAAAATCGTATACACGACAATTACTTTTACCAAGGATACTAGTAAAGATAAAGCTAAGGAAATTGCTACTAAAACATTGGAATACTATGATGAAGATGTTATTAATTGTTATGATTTTGAATTCCTACTAACACAAGAAGAACAATTAGATGATGAAGGTAATGATAAAGCATATACAATTGCTGGTACAAAACACCCTGAAAAAGAAAAAATAAGTTGGACTAGAAATTAGGTGTTATATGAAAAAGAATAATAAATTAAATAAAATAGTAATTTTAGCAGTAATTGCTCTAATAATTACTATTTCTTTGGTAATTTTTATAATGAATTATACCAAAGATGATTCTAGTCTATCAATCCCTGAAAAGAATTGGATTAGTACCCATAATAATAATGTTATTGATGTAAGTGTCTATAACGATGTTCCCATCTATGGACAAGATGGAGAAGGTATAATCTTTTCATATCTAGACGAATTTACTAATAGTTATAATATACAGTTTAATAAAGTATCATACTTAACTGATAGTGATGCTACCCTAAAAGATACGGCTTTTAGAATCTTAAACTTTAGCGACGAACTAACAGATAATGATATTGAAATTTATAAAGATTATTATGTCCTTGTTGGTAAAGAAAGCAATACTATTAATGATATTTCTGATTTAAAAGATACATCATTAGGTGTTTTTGATAAAGACGCGACTAACATTAAGTACTATTTAAACGATGGTAAAGACATTAAATTAGTTAGTGCTAAAACATTCGAAGATATGTTAAATCTCTTAAAAGGTAATGAAATTGATTATATTGCTATTCCAGGCAATCTATACTTAGATGAAATATTAAAAAATGATTTATCAATTGTATATCATATTAGTGAAGTATATGATCATTATGTTTTAACAGTTAAAAACGATAAAGATTTACTAAGCATTATGCGTAAGTTTAATTTAACGTATAACAAGAATTTCCAAGATGAAAAATATAAAACATTTTTCTTAAGTACTTTCTTTAAATACAAAAAGATTACTGAAGCAGAGAAAATGACTTATAATGCAAGTTCTTATACTTATGGATATACTATAAATATGCCATTTGAAAGTACTGTTAATCGTGAATATGTAGGAACCATTTCTAACTATTTAAGTGGTTTTGAAGATATGGCTAACGTTGACTTTAAAATGGTCGAATATCCAAACGTGATGGAACTAAAACAAGCCCTATCACATGGTGAAGTAGACGTCATATTTGATAATTTTGACACAACTGGAGTAAGCGTAGAGTTACTTAATACCAATAGTCCATTTAAAGAAGAATATGTTGTTTTAAGCACTTCACCAATGCTAGTAAATTCTATTCGTAGCCTTAAAGGTAACGATATTTATACAGTAAGTAATACTTATCTTTATGATTATTTGGTAAGTAATGGTATTACTCCTAAGTCATATAATAACACTGACGAATTATTAAGAAATATAAAATCTGATAGTATTGTCACAATCGATAGAGATACTTATGAATACTATAAAGATAATAAGTTTAAAAACTATAAAATAATTTATCAAGATACCTTAGGTAAAGAATATAGCTTTATCGTTCGCAATATTCCAAAGAATGAGACCTTCTATAAATTATTTGATTATTATGTATCAAGTGTTAATTATAAAACAATCAAGTATGATTATCATACAAATTATATTGTTAACTCACAAAGTAGATTAAATGAAATGTTAAGGTATTTATTCATTGTCTTAGGAATAACATTCTTCTTACTATTCTTATTAATTGTTATTCTTAAAGCTAAAACTAAGAAAAAAGATATTACAAAAGAAGATAAAATGAAATTCATTGATGTTATGACATCTCTAAAAAATCGTAATTATCTAAATTATAATATTAAAACTTGGGAAGAAAACGTCATCTACCCACAAACCATTGTTATTATTGACTTAAATAATATTAAATACATCAACGATAACTATGGTCATGAAGAGGGCGATGAAGTTATCAAAAAAGCAGCTAGTATTTTAATCAATAACCAACAAGAAAATACTGATATCATCAGAACAGATGGTAACGAATTCCTAATTTATATGGTTGGTTACGATGAAAAGCAAGTAATTGAATTTACAAGAAAATTAAGTAAAGATTTAAAAGAATTACCACATAATTTTGGCGCCGCCTTAGGTTACAGTATGATCACTGATGACGTTAAAACAATTGATGACGCTATCAATGAAGCTACTTTATCAATGCGCCAAGCAAAAGAAAAATTATAAGGAGAGTTTATGGAAAGAATTAAGGGGTATTTCAAAAAACTATTAAGTATTTTGAAAAAACCGGAAATGGCTATCTTACCATCTAATATTGCATTTAATATTATTTTAGCCATTATCCCACTTTTAACAATTGTTGTTTTGATTGCCTCTTATTTCGATATCTCAATCGATTTAGTGGCAAATCTAGTGTCAAAAGTAATGCCTAAACAAGTAAGTGATATCATTATCGATGTTATTTCTGGTAAAGGCTTTGACCGCAGTATTGGAATCTTTAACTTCATTGCGTTTTTAGTGGCGTCTAATGGTACATATGCGATTATCAATACTTCAAATACATTATATAAAATAAGAAAAAAAGATTGGCTTAAAGATCGTATCAGTTCAATCATTCTCTTATTTATTATCATCATTCTATTTGTTTTCTTATTAATAGTTCCTGTATTTGGCGAAAACATCATCAAACTTATGAATAATGCTAGATTATTATCTAATTATGCAGATGAAGCAATCATCTTATTTAAAGTTATTAAATGGCCTATGACCTTATTAATAATCTATTTGAATATTAAATTAATATATACGATTGCACCAAGTAAGAATATTAAAAGTGAAGAAACAACTTATGGAGCTGCTTTTACCACTACAGGTTGGACAATTGCCACATTAATCTTTAAATTCTATATTAATCATTTTGCTAGATACGATATTATTTATGGTAACCTTGCCGCCATCATTATCATGATGGTTTGGATGTATTTCTTGTCATTCATTTTTGTCTTAGGAATGGCTATTAACGTATCCAGAAAAGAAGAACAAGAATTAATCGAAGAACAAAATAGATTAGAGCAAGAAAGATTAGAAAAAGAACGTATCAAGAAAGAGAAAAAAGCCAAAAAGAAACAGGCTAAAACCAATAAACAAAAAAGTAGTAAAAAAGATACTAAAGGCGAATAAAATATTCGCTTTTTAATTGCTAAAATTTATATATTTTGATATACTTAATATAAGAATAGAATTGGATAAATCTATTCAAATGGTGACCAAAATGAAAAAGAAAAAAATTACAATCATTACAATTGTTGTTTTTGTTGTGGGTCTAATCATAGCTGGATCAAGCTATGCGTTTTGGTCATGGACTAGTAACATAAATAAAAATGTCGTATTTAATGTCGCTAACGACTTAAGAAATTATATAATTTATAACGAAGGTAATTCAACATTTACTGGTGAACTAAATGTAAGCAATAACTATCAAACCGGTGGTATTCATTCGACAATATCAATATATAAAACAACGAATGTTAATCTTTTAGCAACAATTCATATGGATATTAATCAAATTGGTCCTAATATGAAAGTAAGTAGTGCCTTAAAATGGGTCGTAACAGAAGGCACTTCATCTAATCCAGGAACTGTTTTAGCCAAAGGTAACTTTATTGGTACCAATAATGGTGATACTTTAACATTAGTACCTGATTTAGCAGTTAATACAACTGAAACATTTTATACAATTTGGATTTGGCTAGACAGTAGTGAGAATCCATCAGATAATTTATCTGGTGAAACACTAGATACGAATGTCTGGACCGAAGTTAATCAAATCGAAGGTGCTGAAGACAGATATGAGATTACCAATACTAATGCTCATTATCAACAAATCAGTGCTACAGTTGTTGACTCTAAATATAAAGTAACCCATTATGCCATAACGACAACGAATAGTGAACCATCTAGTTGGACAACCATAACCCCAGCTACTGATCAATCAAAAGTATATAATCTAAATACAACGGTTGCTAATAGTGGATCATATTACATTTGGTTTAAAGATGAAAACGATAGAGTAACAAGTAAGGCAGTAACCGTAACTGATGTTGATACGACAGCGCCAAGCTGTAGTTGGGGATCATTTACACCAGGAACAATTCAAAATAATATTACTTCAACGGTTACTTTAACATGTACTGATAGTGAGTCAGGTATTAGTGTTTATGATTTAACAACATCAGATTTCACAACTCAAAATAATCGTATAACAGTAACAAATGTAACTAATGAAAGTGTAACCAATGGATATAAATATACGATAACTGTAACAGGTACAGCTAACGATGGTACATCATATATAACACTTGCTGCAAATAAAGTAATAAATGGTGCAAATCTTGCTAATACAAGCACCTCATCAGGTAATGTCATTGTTGAAAATATTATCACAATTAGTGATGCAGTAGTAACTTTGGGATATACAAGTACAACCTATAATGGAAGTGCTAAAACACCATCAGTAACGGTTACTAAGAATGGTACAACCTTAACAAAAGATACTGATTATACAGTAACATATACTAATAACACTAATGTAGGAACAGCAACCGTAACAATAACTGGTATAAATAACTATGGTGGAGAAACAACTAGAACATTCACTATCTCATATAACTCATTTAATATAACATTGGATAACGCTAATGCGACAACAAATGGAACTAGCACAATTTATATGCGATATGCCGATGGAGTGTATTTAGATAATGCATATACGACAAAGATGACCACAAGTGCTAATCCAATTACTATTCCTGAAAGAACTGGATATACTTTTGATGGTTATTATGATGGAACTACTCAAATGATAGATAGTACTGGTAAGATAACAAGTGCATTTACTAATACCAAATATAGTGCAGCCAAAACATTGAATGCAGGTTGGGTTGATAGTCAAGCACCAACTATTTCTCCTGTAACTAGAAGTATAACATATTCTGATTTTTCTGATTGGACTTTGAGTGGAGCAACAATTGATTCAAATGGCTATTTGTCTATTGCTTCTACATCAGATACTGCATATGCGTACTACGAAGCCCACAATGTTAATTGGGATACAAATTATCAATATATGATTCCTAGTTTAGGTAGTAATACTTCATCTCGTGCTATTGAGGGTTTTGGTTATTATACTAATAACTATAATGAAATAAGCAGGGAAACAGGATGGCGATCTGCTCGTGCTGTACCAGGTGTTACTGACGCTGGTACATGGCATGATGTGGGTATTGAAAATCAAGCTGCTACAACGGCATTTTATACACAAACAGAATTTTATTGGAGTACTTCATATGTAAATATGCCATATAAGATTAGAAATTTTAAATTCTTAACACTAGAAAATGTAAAGAGTCAGGGTAAATATATTACCTTAAATGCTACGGATAATAGTAGTGGTGTAAAAAAGATTAAATGGCTTAGTGGTTCACATACGGTTGCAGATTTTGCTAGTTCTGGAACAACTATTACAAACGGACTTTTTGAAGCAACAGCTACTGGAACATATACTATATATGTTGAAGATAATGCAGGTAATGCAGCAGTTTATCCATTATCTATAACGAACATTGATCGTACTGCACCAACGGCTAATATAACTAGTACGAATACTGTGACAACTAGTCAAACAGCAACTTTAACATGTAATGATTCATCTGGTGTCAATGGATATTATTGGGGAACAACAGCTCCATCTGGTGCAATCCAGTATACTTATATTACTTCAACAACGAGTATGAGTGTTACTAAAACGATAAATGCTGCAGGGACATATTATTTGGTATGTAAGGATATAGCGGGTAATAAATCAACAACAAGTAAAACCTTTTATAAGACTACCCTAAATATGACAAATGGTACAGTTAGTCCTACAAGTGTTATTACTATGAGTGGAAAATCGTTTAATCTACCAACACCTACGGCATCATCTGGTTATACGACTAAAGGTAATTGGTATACTAATTCCGGTCTTACCACTGGCGCTAAAGCTTATGCAAGTAGTTATACTCCTTCATCAACGACAACATTATATTCAGGGTCTACGGCTAATACATATACTGTTGATTTTGAAGAGAATTTGTTTGATGATGTAGAAACTACAGGTAATGGTGTAACTATTTCATACGACATGGCAAATTCAGCAGTAACCATTAATGGAACTCCTACAGGTACTTCATTTTCATTCGGTAGACTATATGACAAAACTATTACAGTAGGGGATACATATAGAATTACTATGAATAAAATATCTGGTAGTTATTCTTCGACTGTTACCCCAGATTTTGTATTAACTTTTCAAAAAGATTCTGTAGGCTTTGATGGCTCTACGGGTAATGTTCATTATAAAGTAGTAGGTATGCCATCGGCGGATAGTAATTCCAATTCTATAACAACGACTTCGGCAGTTAGTGGTGCTAATACACTATATTATTGGTTTTGGCATAGTACAGCCAATGCAACAACATTTAATAATTATAAAGTTCAGATATTAATTACAAAAGTATCAACAAAGTCGGTTACTTATGCAAGCACATATGGCACATTGCCAACACCGACCAAACCAGGCTTTACATTTGCCGGTTGGTATACGGCTGTATCGGGTGGAACACAGGTAACTTCATCTACGACGGTCTCTACGACTTCTAATCATAAATTATATGCAAGGTGGACAAAAGCAACATATACTTTAAATGCTAACGCCAATGGTGGTAGTATACCTACGACAAGTGGTTGGACAATTGATAGTGGTAGTGCTACGGCAAGTAAAAGTGTTACTTATGATAATACTTATGGTACATTGCCAACACCGACAAGAACGGGGTATGATTTTACTAATTGGAAGAATATCCGTGATTATGGTAACGCTAGTTTGTCCGCAGGTACGGCAACTCACAAATATTTTAGAGCATATGAAAAAGTTAAGCCTGGAGTAACATATAAAGTTACTATGACTTCTGCCCAAATAACAAGTGGTAGTGCTACACAATTTACGACACTGATATATGATTTTACAAGTACGACCACATTAAGTAGTAGCGTTAATAGTTTTGGAAGTGACATTTCATATAAAATAACATGTCCAAGTACTGCAGATAGGACACATGATATCGCACTAATTATATATGCTGGTATTGCTGGTTCGACAACAGGGAATGAAGTTACATATAGTGGTGTAAAAATAAATAGTACAGTAATAAATTCATCGTATAATTTCACATCGAGCAGTTATGTTAGAACGCCACGAAATCATGACCTGGTTGCAGCATGGACGGCTAAGACGATAACAATCCAATACAATAAAAATACTACGGACACAGTAAGCAGTATGCCATCTTCAAGTACTACATATACATATTCTGAAAGTGGTACAACTAATTTAGCTTCGAATACTCCAACAAGAACAGGATATACTTTCTTGGGATGGTCAACTTCATCTTCGGCAACAAGTGCTTCATATGCAGCTGGAGCATCCTGGTCAAGAAGTAACCTTCCTAATTCAGGTACCACCTATACTTTGTATGCGGTATGGCAGGGTAACCTTGTAGTAACATTTAATGCCAATGGTGGTTCAGTTTCACCATCAACTAAATATGTTGCTTATGGTGGAACGTATGGTACGTTGCCAACACCAACAAGAAGTGGCAAAACATTTACTGGATGGGAAATAACATCGAGATCATGGATTTCAAATAGTAGTGGTTTAAGACAACCGGCATATGATGTTGGTGTCCGTTGCGCCAGTAATGGTAATTGCTGGGATGAAGTTGATGATGATTCAGACGATAGAGGCTGGGGTTATAGCAATGCCGACTGGCAATTTACATTACCAGCAGGAAAATATCGAATTATATTGAATTTCTATGAAAAGATAACCACGAATAGAGATTATTGTGGCCTAAGCATATATTCAAGTAGTGGATCGGCAATTAAACATATTAGGACAGAAATGTATAATGTAAGTTATTATGAAACAACATTTACATTATCATCATCAACAAGCCTTGGTGTAATGATTAAAGGTTATAATAGTATATATAGAGCAGAAATCTATAAGGTTACTGATATTACAAGTTCAACGACTGTTAGTACAAACGCTAATCACACAGTAACAGCCCATTGGTCATAATAGATAAAGTCAATACAAAAGTATTGACTTTTTATTAATATATGAATATATATTGACATGTTCATTTTAAAGTGGTACAATTAAGAAAATGAACGGAGAGTGAAAGAGTGAAAAAAACATTTTTATTAGTGTTATTATTATTTATGACACTATCAGTTACCGCTTGCGGTAAAAAGAATGACGTAGTCATTTATTCAAGTCAAGAAGAAGAGAGGGATCAAGACTTAAAGGAACAATTAAAAGAGAAATTCCCAGATTTGAACATTGTAGTTCAACACATGAGTACTGGTAACAGTGCTGCTAAAATCAAAACAGAGGGTTCTAAAGTTGAGGCTGATATTGTTATCGACCTAGAAACCGCACATATGGCAAATGTGGCTGAAAATTTTGCCGATTTATCATGGTTTGATGATTCTATCTATCTAGATGGCGTTAATACTGCTGATAATTACTTAACTTGGGTTAAATATACCCTAAACTTAATCGTAGACAATAAATACATGAAAGAACACAATTTAGATGTTCCAAAAACTTATGAGGATTTACTAAAACCAGAATACAAGAATTTAATTGCAATGCCAGATCCTAAAACATCAGGCACTGGTTACGGATTCTTCTTAAATACCGTAAATATTATGGGTGAAGATGAAGCAATTGAATACTTTAAAAAATTAAAAGAAAATATGCGTGAATTTACAACTTCAGGATCAGGCCCAACTAATTTACTTAGACAAGGTGAAATTGCTATTGCTATGGGTATGACTGCTCAAGGCGTAAAAGCAATTAATGATGGATACGATTATAGTATTGTTGAACTAGAAACAGGTTCACCATACAATACAACATCTTGTGGTATTGTTAAAGGACATGAAGACAAAGATCATGTTAAAGAAGTATTTGAATTTATCATTAATGAATTTGGTCGTTATGATAAAGAAAACTACATGCCAGATATTATTTTAGTAAATCAAAATAATAAAGTTAAAAATTATCCAGAAAATCTAAAAGATGCTGATATGACTGGCGTTGATAGTATTGCTACTAAAGAAAAACTAACTAAGAGATGGGAAGAAGTAAATGGATAATCTAGAGATTAAGAATCTCACTAAAGTCTATAATAAGAAAACAGTTTTAAATGACATTAGTTTTACTGTCAAAGATGGTGAATTTTTATCTATACTAGGTCCATCAGGTTGTGGTAAAACAACATTACTTAAAATTTTAATTGGTATCGAAAAACCAACTAATGGTGAGATTGTTAAACAAGGTAAAGACATTACCAATCTAGATACGGGAAAAAGAGGAATGGGCATGGTTTTTCAAAACTATGCGCTTTTCCCTAATATGACCGTTTTAGATAATGTTAAATATGCCTTAAACTTAAAATTAAAAAATAAAACTAAAGCTAAAGAAGAAGCTTTAAAAATGTTAAAAGTAGTCAACATGGAAGAACACTTAAATAAGTATCCACATGAATTATCAGGTGGACAGCAACAAAGAGTTGCTATTGCAAGAACTTTGTCATTAAACCCCGATATTATTCTTTTTGATGAACCAATGTCAGCTTTAGATGCTGATAATCGTTTAGGACTAAGAAAAGAGTTAAAAGAAATTCAAAAGAG
>CAZLQU010000019.1:0-16580 GCA_964561805.1 uncultured Muribaculaceae bacterium
AATAAAAGGAAGTGAAATATGAGAACAAGAAAAAAAGAATTAGTTAGTGATGAACTAAAACCATTCGTAGGTAATTTAATTAGAGAAAATCGTCAAAAATTTAATTATTCACTGGAAGATTTATCTGAAGCAATAAATCATCAAAAAAATCGTCAAACATTACATAAATATGAAACAGGATTATTAAACATTCCGTATGATATTTTCTTTGAAATTTGCCACATATTTAATATTGATACATCGATATTAAATGACATTGAGATTAGCGAAGAAGAAAAAAGAACACTTGAAAACAAATTTGTAAAAAACTATGTTAACAATGCAAGGACAGATAAAAATTTAACTATACAAAAAGAAAAAATTATAAATACATATAAAAATGCGACCTATGAGCCGGTTGGTAAATCTGAACTATCAGTAAAACTACTATATGATTCAATGAGTCCATTTTATCTAAAAAATGATAAAATATACTTTGAAAATCATGAAGAATATAAAAATGGAGATGATATTATAATTGCTATCAAAGGAAATGTTTTATCGGTTAGAAAACTATATAAATATCCAAAGGGAATTATTTTACAAGCCATGAATCCTAAATACCCCAGTTTAAACGTGAATATTATTTCACCAGATATGATATTAGGAAAAGTAACAGCTATTCATAGAGAAATAAAATAAATTATAATAATAAAAACAACTAATTATTAAATATTAGTTGTTTTTTTAATCTATAAAGATTAGTTTAAAGCATCTTTTAATTTGCTTCCAGCTTTGAAGCCAGGTACTACTCTAGCAGCAATCTTAACTTCAGCACCAGTTTGAGGGTTTCTACCAGTTCTAGCAGCTCTCTTCTTAGCAGTGAAAGTACCAAATCCTACTAAAGTTACTTTTCCTTCCTTCTTTAATCCTTTTGTTACTCCTGCAACTACAGCATCAAGAGCTCTAGCAGCATCAGCCTTAGTTAAATCTGCTTTTTCAGCAACGAATTCTACTAATTCAGCTTTTGTCATTTTTTTGTTTACCTCCGTTTTCTCTTAAGCATACACAATCTATGCTTACGAATATATATTAGCACGAAATCCCTTTAAAATCAAGAGGCTAACTAAAAAAATGCCATAAAATATGGCGTTTTTTCATAATTCTTTACAGAAAGTGTCCAGTTATATAACAATTGCAATCATTGTAGAGCTTCCTTTATTGATGATTTTAGTTAATGTTTGGCATAATTTATATCTTACATTATCAGGCATCATAGCAAGTTTTGCTTGTATTCCCTCTTGTACAATTACATCTAAACTTCTACCAAATATTTCACTTTTCCATATATCATCACTATTTTTGCTATCAGTAAGACTCTTAATTAATTCTTTACTCTGCATTTCACTTCCGATGATAGGTTCAAATGTTGATTCTACGTCTACTTTTATCATGTGAATTGATGGTGCCTTAGCCTTAAGCTTAACTCCATATCTGCTACCTTGTTTAATAATTTCTGGTTTTTCTAATTTCATATCAGCAAGTGTTGGCGCAGCAATACCATATCCAGTTTGTTTGACAGTTTTAAGAGCACTCTTAATTTGGTCATATTCACTTTTAGTATCATTAAATTCTTGGAATAAACTTAGTAGATCGGCTTTTGAGCTAACGTCAATATTAATTATTTCTTTAAGAACTTGATTATACAATCCATCTGGTGCTGATAGGTTAATTGTTACTTCTCCAGTTGATGTATCAATATCTGATAAATAAGCTTTAGAAATGTATTCACTATCACTAAAATAATTCGTAATTGTATCAACATCTCTAATCTTATCGATTGCTACGACACTTTCTCTAATCTTATCAATATATGCCTTTTTAACATAATGATCAGGATTTAGAATTGATATCCAATCAGGCATATTTACTTTAACATCAACGACTGGGAATTCATATAATGCTTCTTTTAAAATATTAAGCATATCCCTTTCTTGCATCACTTCAACGTTTATAGGTAATACTGGCACATTATATTTAACTTTTAATTCTTCAGTTAAGTTACTTGCTTCAGGACTAGATGGATTACTAGTATTTAAAAGGACAATATAAGGTTTACCAATTTCTTTTAATTCACTAATGACAGTTTCTTCCGCTGGAACATAATCATTTCTACTGAATTCACCAAAAGATCCATCAGATGTAACTACTATTCCAATAGTTGAATGGTCTTTGATAACCTTTTCAGTTCCAATTTCAGCTGCTTCAATAAAAGGAATTGGTTCACTATACCATGGTGTCATTACATACCTTGGACCATTTTCATCATCTACTCCCTTGGCATCATTAATTACATAGCCGACACAATCAATCATTTTAATATTGGCGCTGAAATCATCGATATTTATTTTAGCCGCATTAGCAGGTACAAACTTAGGTTCAGTAGTCATAATCATTTTGCCACTTGCTGCTTGTGGAAGTTCATCTAAAGTTCTCTTTCTTTCAAATTCATCTTGAATATTTGGAACGACTAAATTCTCCATAAATCTACGAATGAATGTCGATTTACCAGTTCTAACTGCTCCGACAACTCCTAAATATATATCTCCACCAGTTCTTTTAGCAATATTTTTAATAACCTCTATTTTTTCCATACAAAACCTCTTTTCTACTTAATCTTATGAAATAAAAGATGGTTTATTCAAAAAGTATAAAAAAAGAATTAAGATTTAACTTAATTCATTATTTTAAGTATTGTTTTAAAAACTGTCCGGTATAACTATCTTTAGATTTAGCAACTTCTTCAGGAGTGCCAGTAGCTACGACTGTACCTCCCATGTCTCCACCTTCTGGTCCTAAATCAATAATATAGTCAGCAACTTTTATAACATCTAAGTTATGTTCAATGACAATAACTGTGTCACCATTGTCGACTATTTTTTGTAAAATTACTAACAGTTTTTTAATATCATCGGCATGTAAACCTGTTGTTGGTTCATCTAAGATGAAGACACTTTTACCAGTAGGTTTCTTTTGAAGTTCTTTAGCTAATTTAACTCTGCCAGCTTCACCACCAGAAAGTGTTGGAGCACTTTGTCCAAGTTCAATATAAGACAATCCTACATCATTCATAATCTGTAATTTGTCTTTAATTTTCTTATGATTTTCAAAGAATGGTAATGCTTCGGATACTCTCATTTTAAGTACATCAGCAATATTTTTATCTTTAAACTTGATTTGTAATGTCTCACTATTATATCTTGTACCATGACATACTTCACAAGGAACATACACATCAGGCAAGAAGTTCATTTCAATTCTTTTTACTCCATCACCCCAGCAAGCTTCACATCTACCGCCTTTAACATTAAATGAAAATCTATTTTTACCATAACCTCTAATTTTAGATTCTTTCATGTCAGCAAATAAATCTCTAATATCATCGAATACTGATACATAAGTAGCTGGATTACTTCTTGGTGTTCTACCGATAGGATCCTGTGTAATATGAACAACTTTATCGACATTTTCTAAGCCAATTACATCTTTACAATCCCCCACTACTGTTCTTGATTTATATACCTTTTTCATTAGGGCATTGTATAAAATATCATTAACTAATGTTGATTTTCCAGAGCCTGATACCCCAGTTACACAGATAAACTTACCAAGTGGGAATTTTACATTGATGTTTTTTAAATTATGTTCTTTTGCTCCTTTTACCTCGATAAACTGACCATTTCCCTTACGTCTTATCTTAGGCACATCTATTTTCTCTATACCCCTTAAATATTTACCAGTTAATGAATTAGGATTATTCATGACTTCTTTTGGTGTACCAGCAGCCATAATTTCTCCCCCATCATTACCAGCTCCGGGACCAATATCAACCAAATAATCGGCTGCTAACATCGTCTCACTATCATGTTCAACGACAATTAATGTATTGCCCAAATCACGCATTTCTTTCATTGAATTAATTAATTTTTCATTATCTCTTTGATGAAGACCAATTGATGGCTCATCTAAAACATATAATACACCTGTAAGCTTACTACCAATTTGTGTAGCCAATCTAATTCTTTGTGCTTCACCACCAGATAATGTACTAGCAGATCTACTTAGTGCAATATAACCTAGCCCCACATTATTTAAAAACTCTAAACGATTAATAATTTCCTTTACTAATAACTCACTTATTTTCTTTTGTTCATTCGTTAATTTAAGATTTTGCATAAACCTATATAAATCAGCAATACTCATGTTAGTCATTTCATAAATGTTTTTATCATTAATTAAAACACTTAAAATATCATCCTTTAATCTTGTTCCATGACACATTGAACAAACTTGCTCTATCATGTATCCTTCAATCCATTCTCTTACCCATGTAGCAGTAGTTTCCAAGTATCTACGTTCAAGATTAGTAATAATACCCTCATAATAATCCTTTTTTGATCTAGTTCCACCTGATTTGGATAAATAATTGAAGGTGATTATATCGGGTGAACCATATAAAATAATATCTAATTTTTCTTTTGGAAGTTTTTTAATTGGCATATCTAAATCAATGTCGTAGTATTTGGCTACTGTTGATATTTCTGTATATTGAATATTTTGATCAATTGTTACCGTTTTGATAGCACCTTCATTAATACTTAAATTAGTATCAGGAATTAAAAGTTCCACGCTAATTTTCTTTTTAACTCCTAAACCATTACATTCAGGACATGCACCATATGGCGCATTAAATGAAAACATTCTAGGTTCTAATTCTGGTAAAGAAAAATCACAGTCTGGGCAAGCATATTTCTCACTCATAATAATTTCTTCTCCACCAATAACATCAATTACACATTTACCATTAGCTTTCTTACAAGCTAGTTCAATAGCTTCATACAAACGACTTCTAATATTATCCTTAATAATAAGTCTATCGACAATGATTTCAATAAAGTGCTTTTTATTTTTCTCTAATACAATATTTTCAGACAAATCATAATCATTACCATCTATCTTAGCATGCAAAAATCCTTCTTTTCTTAGATTATCTAATAAATCCTTTTGTGTGCCTTTTTCTCCATAGACAATAGGACTTAAAACTCTAATCTTTGTACCTTCAGCTAGTCGCATAATTTGTACTGTCATTTCCTCAATACTTTGACTAGTAATTGGTCTATGATGATTAGGGCAATAGGGAACACCAATACGTGCGTATAAAAGTCTTAAAAAGTCATATATCTCAGTAACCGTACCAACAGTACTACGAGGATTATTATTTGTGCTTTTTTGATCAATACTAATACTTGGACTAAGTCCTTCGATGCTATCGACATCAGGTTTATTTGTGCCACCTAAAAACTGTCTGGCATAAGCGCTAAGACTATCGACATATCTTCTTTGTCCCTCAGCATATATCGTATCAAAAGCCAAACTACTTTTTCCACTTCCAGATACTCCGGTCATAACAATTAATTTATTTTTAGGTAGCGTAATATTTATATTTTTTAAATTATTTTCTCTTGCACCTTTAATAATAATCTGATCCATAGACTTTTTCCTTCCTTAAAATATATTTCTAAATAAATATTATACTCAAAAATCAAAAAAAGACAACTAACTAGTCATCCATTTTGATATTTTTCTTTATTTTGTCTCTAATTCTAAACAAAGTATTATATATTGCTTTCGTATCTTTATTTAATGATTTAGCGATTTCTTCCACCGAATAACCTTGAATTCTCAAATCAAAAACTTTCTTTTCAAAGGTAGTAAGTTTTTCTTCAATTACCTTGGTCATCTCCATATTATTATCAATGGACACAAAATATTTTTCAATGTCCATCTTATCTTTCATCGTCTTTTCTAAATTATCGTTAATAGCAATTGCTTCATTTAGTATTTTATCTTTACCTCGAGTAACCTTTTTTAAATAACTAGCTATTTGTCTTTCAACACAAAGCATTGCAAAAGTATAAAATGTTGCTTCGGTTTCTTGAGAAAATGTCTTAATAGCCTCATCTAAACCAATGAATCCTTCTTGCATTATATCATTAATTTCTACGCCATGATGAGAGGCTAAGACAATAGCATTTTTACTTTTTTTAACGATAATTGGTTTATATTTTTGATATAGTTTATTAATAGCATCTTCATTACCATCTTGAGCTAAGAAAACTAATTCATAATCATTAGCGTCCATTATCTATCACCTGCAACAATTCTTGATAAAACAATTCCGGCTGAAACTGATGCATTTAAACTATTAATTTTTCCGACCATCGGTATTTTAGCAATATAATCGCAATTATCTTTGACAATTTTACTCATACCATGGCCTTCATTACCAATTACTAAACAAATAGGCGAGTTGTAATCAATTTTAGTATAATCTTCACCATCCATATCAGTTCCAACAATCCAGTATCCAATATCTTTTAACTTCTTGATAGTGGCTGTGAGATTACTAACTCTAACTATTGGCATATTATAAATTGCTCCGGCACTAGTCTTAACTACTGTTCCATTTATAACTACACTTCTGTCATTTGGAATAATGATGGCATCTATACCAAGTGCTTCACATGTTCTAATAATAGCTCCAAAATTATGAGGATCCTCTAAATGATCTAACATTACAACTAGGGGATTCTTTTTATTTATCTTACTAATATAATCAAAATCGTATGTATCTACGTCATCAACTTCCACAACAATACCTTGATGTAATCCATCTACCTTGCTATCTAGTACTTTATTTGGAACAATTGTATATTTAATTCCATTTTTCTTTATTAAATCAAAAATTTCTTTATCATTAAATCTATCAGCTAAATATATTTTATTAATTTTTTCCTTACTATTAATTTTTTCTTTTGCTACATTTTTTCCATATATAAGCATCTTATTCCTCCAACTTGCCGCCCCAATTTAATAAACCACCATCAAGGTCATATAAATTGGTATAACCCATATTTACTAGAGTCTCCACAGCTTGTCTACTACGCATTCCAGATTGACAATAAACAATAATTGTTGTGTCTTTATCATATGCTACGGTATCGATTTGATCTAGTGGAATATTGACAGCATTTGGAATATGTTCACGGTTGTATTCATCAACAGTTCTTACATCAATAAGTACTGCCCCACCATTTAATATTTCTTGTGCTCTGTTAGTATCGATAACTTCATACATTTTACTACTAGTACATGCGGTAAGTAAAACGATAACTATTAATAAACTAATTATTTTTTTCATCATATTCCTCCAAAATTACATTGATTATTTTATCGAGTCTTTCCTTTTTATTATCTAAATATAAGTATCCAATTAAAGCTTCAAAACCAGTAGCCATCTTATAAGTGATAATATCAGTATTTTTAGGATGACTTTCTCTTTTATAGTTTCTTCCTCTTTTAACAATCTCTATTTCTTCATTAGTTAAAAAATTATTATTAATTAAATAATCTAAAATCTTACTTTGACCTTTTGCAGATACATACTTAATTGCCTCTTTCTGAAGTTCTTCTACTTTAGCAATACCACTATTAATTAGATATTCTCTAATATATACTTCGTATACAGCATCCCCCAAATATGCTAAAGTAATGATATTTATTTCTCTTATATCCATTATTTCACCACCAAAATTATACCATATTCTCTTAAAAATTAAAATATGTTATAATCTAATTGTGAGGTAATATATGAGAAAAGTAATAATTGGTAAAACATATCGACATTTCAAAGGAAATCTTTATAAAGTAATTGATATTGTCAAAGATAGTGAAAGTGATGGGGAAGTAGTTATCTATGAAGCCCAGTATGGTGACCATACCAGATGGGCAAGGCCATATGATATGTTTATCAGTAAGGTAGATAAAGATAAATATCCCGAAGTTAAACAGACATATAGGTTCCAGCAAATTGATTAGCAATTAAAAGGGCGACATTTATATCGCCTTTTTTCGTTAACCTATAGCTTACTATAGTAATCGTATCTTTTCTTAGCCCATTCTTTTTGCATATTTAAAAGTCTTTCCGCATCATCGGGGTTAACTTTCTTTAAATTAGCGTATCTATTTTCATTAGATAAGAATGAATCATATTTGCTTTCATCAATTTCTTTTGAATCTAGTGTGAATGTTTCTGTATCAGGGTTAGATCTAAATGTTAAGAAGTAACCACATTCAGTTGCTAATTTAGAATCATCTAAACTATGTTCCATACCAGTCTTAATACCATGTTCGATACATGGAGCATAAGCAATAATAATTGATGGGCCTTTATGATTATTTGCTTCTTGTAATGCCTTTAAGTATTGTTCTTTATTATATCCAATATTTACGCAAGCTACATAAACATGTGGATAGCACATTGCAATTCTCGCTAAATCTTTTTTATAGTTAGTTTTACCACTAGCGGTAAATGAAGCGATTGAACCAAGATTACTTGATTTAGATGATTGACCACCAGTATTTGAATATACTTCAGTATCAAGAATTAAAATATTGATGTTTTCATTAGTAGATAATACATGATCAAGTCCACCATAACCAATATCATAGGCAAATCCATCGCCACCGATAATCCACATTGATTTAGGAACAATATAATCGCGAAGTTCTAATAACTCAGGATGTTTCTTATAGTCAATTTCATTATATACTTCCTTGCATATGTTATAGTCATCCATATTTTCTAACCATTTATTAAATACTGGGTCTTTATGGTTTTCCATATATTTTTTAATCTTATCTCTTTTAATGTTGATACCAGTTTTAATACCTAATCCAAACTCTGAATTATCCTCGAACAAACTATTAGCCCAAGGAATACTATAAGGCGTAGATGGCGCACTAGCACCATAGATTGAAGAACATCCGGTTGCATTGGCAATTATTAAATTATCATTAAATAATTGGGTTAGGTTCTTTATATAAGCTGTTTCTCCACATCCCGCACATGCTCCAGAATATTCAAACTTAGGATCTGTGAATTCTAAATTTTTAACATTAACTATTTTACTTTCATAATCCATTTTATGACTAGTTAAATAATTATAGTTTTCATTAGTAAGTTTACTTTTATCATAAGGACGCATTTCTAAGGCTTTTTTACCACCTTTACCTGGACACATATTAGCACATAATCCACATCCTGTACAATCAGCATAAGATACACCGATTGCAAATTTCTTATCTTTTGGCATTAAACTTTGAATAGCATCCTCATATTTATCATCATTATCAAGCAAGAATGGTCTAATTACCCCATGTGGACAAACAAATGCACATTGATTACATTCAATACAGTTTTCTTTTATCCAACAAGGAACATTTTCGGCAATATCACGTTTTTCGTATTTTGTTGTTCCTCCTGGATAAATACCATTTTTTCTATCCAAGAAAGCACTTACAGGTAGTTCATTTCCTTTAAGTAAACCAATTTGCTCTTCAAATGATAAATTATCTTTTTCCTCATATGTTAAATTAATCCAATTATCATCAACTTTAACTTTATGCATATTTTTAACTGCTTCTTCGACAATTCTGTTATTGACATTAACTACTGCTTCCCCCTTATGTTGGAAACGTTTCTTATTAGTTTCTTTCATAATATCCATAACTTTATTTGTACCAATAATCTTTATAATATCGAAAATACATATTTCCATACAGGTACTAATTTTATTTTTAAGACCTAATTCATTAACTAATTTATAAGCATCGATAGTATAGAAATTAATATGTTTCTTAGCAAGTAAATATTTAATCTTATTAGGAAGTGATTTAATTAACTTTTCATCATCCAATTTAGTATTTAAGAAAAGTGTTCCATTATCCATCAAGTTATCGATAACATCATATTTATAAATATATTCCTCTTTTGAAACAACAACTAGTGAAGGATTATTAACATAATATGGCTTTCTAATCTTATCACTTGAAATACGCATATGACTTCTTGTTACTCCACCTGATTTTTTAGAATCGTATTGGAAGTATCCTTGGGTATAATTATCGGTATTATCTCCAATTATTTTAATTATATCTTTACAAGTTGATACCATTCCGTCGGATCCATATCCATATATTAAGAATTCCGTCATATTATTTGGAATTATAAAATTATCATTGGTATATAAACTTAAATTAGTAACATCATCATTGATGCCAATTGTAAAGTTATGATGTGGATTACTTTCTTCTAAATGATCAAATACAGCTTTAATTTGAGCAGGTGTTGTATCTTTTGAAGAAAGTCCATATCTACCGCCAATCACTTTAATATTTCTTTCACTTAGTGCAGCCATAACATCTAAGTATAATGGTTCACCGTTTGCTGCAGGTTCTTTTGTCCTATCTAATACCGCTACTTTCTCAACTGTTTTTGGTAAGACACTAAGCAAGTGCTTATTACTAAATGGACGATATAAGTGAACTTCTACCATACCATATTTTTTACCATTCTTATTCAAGTAATCAACTACTTCACGTGTTGTATCACATACGCTACCCATAGCAATAATTACATGCGTTGCATCTTTAGCACCATAATAATTAAATGGTTTAAAATCACTACCAGTAATTTTATTAATCTCATTCATGTAGTTTTCTACGATTGTTGGTACACTATCATATACTTTGTTTCTAGCTTCGGCATTTTGAAAATATATATCATCATTTTGAGCAGTTCCACGTGTATTATATTTTTCGTTATTCATTGCCTTATTGCGAAAATCCGCTAATGCTTTTTCATCGATTAAAGATTTAACTTTATCAAAATCTAAAAGTTCAATTTTATCAATCTCGTGACTTGTTCTAAAGCCATCAAAGAAATTAACAAATGGTAAAGATGCTTTTATTGCTGATAAATGAGCAATTGTTGCCATTCTATATGCATCTTCTGGATGCGATGAAGCTAACATACATACCCCAGTTTGTCTAATTGCATAAACATCTTGGTGATCACCAAAGATACTTAGCGCATGAGTTGCTATACTACGTGCTGCCACATGTAATACCGCTGGTAACATTTCTCCCGCCATTTTATATAAAGTTGGAATCATTAAAAGTAAGCCTTGACTAGCTGTAAATGTTGTTGCCAATATGCCAGATTGAAGTGCTCCATGTACTAAAGCAACTGCCCCCGCTTCTGATTGCATTTCCACAACTTTCACTTTATTATCCCAGAAATTATAATTATCCTCATGTGATAAAACATCAACTTTCTCAGCCATTGGACTAGCTGGTGTAATTGGATATATACCACATAATTCACTAAACTTATAAGCTACATTACTAACTGCTTCGTTAGCATCCATTGTTTTATATTTGCTCATTTTATCCACCTCTCATCTAATATTAATTATATAATAAATAAGGTGAATATTCAATAAAAAAAGCCTTACTCACTGCAAGTAAAGCCTTGATTAGTATAATTGCTTCTTAAGGTATCAATATCTCTAGATAGATTTAGTGTTGCCAAATCAGCATCACTAATCGTATCATAGTCAATAACATATGTTACGCGGTAATCATTATCAGTTATGTCATTAGTGTTTTGTACAGAAAAACCATTGATATTACCATAAGTATTTTGTACATTAGCATGTCTATCACGAATGCCAGCAATATCTAAAATAGTGCTAGTTACACCATTAATAACACTATCGATAGCACTTCCAACAATTCCATCGATGATACCATCATTATCTGGATAAGTATCATTAGTTGTTCCGTCGGTACCCGTACCAACACCATCCATATTATCAATTATTCCTCCGTTAGTATCCATATTGTCTTGATGATAATCATATGTTACACGCAATTTTTTAACTTCAGTTCCTTGATAATCGATGCTATATGTCATTTTTGTTGTTAAATATGTACCGGTATTTCGGTAAGTACAACTCATTGTTTTAGTTGCACCCATGCCACAACCTGTAAGCATAAATACACATATTCCTAATAAAACAATCAATTTTTTCATCTTTACCTCCTTTTATTCTTATTATTTACTTAATTTTTAATTTCATAATTGCTAATTTTTAACAAAAAAAGAAGGCTATTGCCTTCTTAATAATCACAGTTTCCTGGAGTTCTTGGATAAGGAATTACATCTCTAATGTTATCGACACCAGTTAAATAGATTAATAGTCTTTCAAATCCCATACCAAATCCCGAATGGACGCATCCACCAAACTTACGAAGATTCAAATACCAATCTAGTTCATCTTGTTTCATACCAAGTTCTTTCATTCTATTTACTAGTTTATCATAATCTTCTTCTCTTTGACTTCCACCCATAAGTTCACCTGCACCAGGAACTTCCAAATCAACAGCTGCGACAGTTTTACCATCTGGGTTTTGTTTCATATAAAATGCTTTAATATCTTTTGGCCAATTTTTAATAAATACAGGTCCATTAAAATATTCAGTAATATATTTTTCATGTTCTCTTGAAATATCTTCACCATATTCAGGAGCAAATTCCCATTTAACTGGAGCCTCTTTTAATATCTTAATAACTTCGTCATGATCAACACGTGTGAAATGACTTTTAACAAGTTTATTAAGTTTATCAAGTAAACCATTTTCTACAAACTTATCAAAGAAATCCATTTCCTCTTTGCAATTATCTAAGACATACTTAACGACATATTTAAGCATACCTTCCATAATATCCATATCGCCATCTAAATCACAAAAAGCTATTTCGGGTTCAATCATCCAAAACTCTGAAGCATGCGTTTTGGTATTTGAGTTTTCTGCCCTAAAAGTAGGTCCAAATGTATATATTTTTTTGTAAGACAGTGCATATGTTTCACCCTCTAATTGTCCAGTTACAGCAAGGCCCACTTTCTTATTAAAGAAATCCTTTGTATAGTCAACTTTTCCACTTTTAGCAATTCTATCTAAGTCTAATGTCGTTACTTGGAACATTTGACCAGCACCTTCACCGTCATTTGCAGTAATTAGTGGTGTATGAACATAAACGTAACCATTTTCTTGGAAATACTTATGAATGGCATAAGCAGCCACACTTCTTACTCTAAAAACAGCTCCAAATAAATTAGTTCTTGTTCTTAGATAAGCTTGTTCTCTTAAGAACTCACGAGTATGTCTTTTTGGTTGAATTGGATAATCCTCAGGACAATCACCTTCAAGCGTAAAACTAATTAGTTTCATTTCGATAGATTGACCACTACCTTCAGATTTAATAATCTTTCCTTTAGCAGTAATAGCACTACCAATATGTAGTTTTTGAATCTCCTCAAAATCCTTTAAACTATTATCATAAACAATTTGTAAGTTTTTAAAATAAGTACCATCATTAAAATCAATGAAACCAAACTCTTTTTGTTTGCGATGATTTCTAATCCAGCCACTTACACTTACTTCTTTATTAATATAATCTTTTGTAAATAAATCTTTAACGTCTATCATGTTCTCCACTCCTCAAGACATATTATACCATAAAACAAGGATATTATATATTAATTTTAGCGATAGTTTCTAAAAAAACTTTAGGATTAACACTAATTTTATTATATAATTCTTTTTGTTTTCTTAACTCATTTATTATCTTAATATCATTACTGGCAAGCATTACTGAAAAATTATCATCTTCACATACGACATTTACTTCTCTCCCAAGTAAATAATCAGCCGAAACATCAAAAACACGCATCATTGCTAAGAGTGTTTTCATACTAGGTGTTCTAAGACCTTTTTCGTAATTAGAAATAGATACTTTTGATACACCTAGTAACCTTCCTAAATTAATTTGACTTAAATGGTATTGTTTTCTCAATATTTTTAATCTATAACCAATAAACATAATCCTTATCCTTTCATATTTTATTTCTTTTTATCATTCTTATTCTTGTTAGTAGCTGGTTTTTCATCTATAACTTCATTTTCACACTCGCTAATTACTTTAGTGTCATCATGGTGTTTGCTGCTGCTTAAGAAAGTTACTTTATCGGCTATGATTTCCATAATTTTTTGTTTAATTCCCGCATCATCCTCGACAATTCTTGTTTGAATACGTCCACGAATACCAACAATATCGCCAGTTTTACAGTACTCAGCTGTACTCTCAGCTACAATAGACCATAAAGAGCAATCAATAAAATCGGTATCATATGTACCATCTTGATTTTTAAAAGGCCTACCAACAGCTAAAGTAATAAAACTACCTTTTTTACCACTTTCCGTAACAAATAATTCCGGTGTTTTCACTAGTCTACCAACAAGCATAATCTGATTTATCATGGTTATCCCTCCTTTCAACTAAAAAATAGCATAATAAAAACAGGGATACAAATTGGAAAAATATTAAATTGTTAGGTTAAATTGCAATAAATAAAAAAGATATTCTATTAACAACTATTGTTGATAAAATTATTAAATATTTGCTATATATAAATATAAGAAAAAGAAATAAATGAATAAAATAAAAAAAGTCAAAATAATTTTTGACTTTTTTATAATTTAACACAAACTTTACATCTATAGTGTTGGTTCGTAAATACTTAAGAAACTATTGGCAATAGCGGTAACATATTTATCTAAATTATTTTTCATATTTTCTAAATCCGTAGCATTAGTAAGATATCCAAGTTCACATAGATATGCCTCGCTACCAACATTACTATTATAGTATGGATTAGCTTTAATTTTTGGCTCATTTCGATTATCAACATAAGCACCAGTCATAATCCCACCAGTTTCTCTTATCATATAGTAGTAGTTAGATTTAGTGCTATAATCAAATGGTTTTAATTCTTTATTTTCATATTCTTCGATTGAACTCTTTACATCATCTTCAGTAAATGTTCTTGAATATACTCCTTCAAAAACACGATGTACTTTATTATTGGAAGTAGTTGTATTAGCTTCCTTGATTATATTACTAGCTAAGGTTTTAGCAAAAGTATAATCAATATTAACTGGAGCATATACTTCTACCCCATGAACAGTACTAGAGCCATTACTGTTTAGATGGATTGAAATTAAGTATTTAGCATGTACTTCATGATTAATAACCGCTCTACCATGTTCTCCGTAATCTTGTAATACTTCATTTTTACTTAATTGCCCTTCGACGTGTGTTAGTTTTACTTTAACACCACTAGCTTCTAATTTTTCTTTTAGCATATTAGCGGCCTTCATCGTAAAGTCAGTTTCACAGGCACTCCCTTTGCAAGCACCCCCATCCATTCCACCGTGTCCTGGATCGATGACTACATCGTAGATATCTGCATCTTTAGATGGAGTTACCGTAAATCTGATAGTACTGTAGTCTTCATCACTATCAATGATAATCTTATTACCATTAATACTGAAGGTATAATAAGTAGTTTCTTTGTATTCTGTCTTGTTATTTAATCCATAGTATTTATATACATCTTTATCTTTTTCGTCTTTATGACTACTTCTTAAATATAAATAATATGTTCCAGGAAGAATATCTTCTAAATAGATTCCTTTATTAATATATTCAGAAAGATTAAATCCTTCCGTATCTTTATGGATTGGATAACTTCTAAAATCGCCATTATATAAGACTAAATCTAAGTTATCATCATTAACTAAATTACCATGCATGTTTAAATTAGTTCCATAAATTGCCAAATAATCAACATTAACTATCTCTTCTTCAAGCTCTAACTTAGGTATTCCAATGTTAAAATAATTCTTGTAAAGAATAAATCCGCAAAAGATTAAAAATAAGATAAGTAAAGCAGCTAAAAACTTTTTCATTATACTCCTCCAATCGTCATACTTAATAATCTATTTAATTCAACGGCATATTCCATTGGTAATTCTTCTCTAAAAGTATTGACAAAGCCTAAAACAATTAATTCTTTGGCTTTATCTTCATCTAACCCTCTACTCATTAGATAAAATAGTTTATCTTCTTCAATCTTAGAAACAGTTGCTTCGTGTTCTAAATAAGAAGTTTTATTATCGACAATATTAGTGGGTATTGTATCACTTTTTGACTCACTATCCAAAATAATTGTATCACATTTAACATTAGCAACAGAATTATTAGCATTTTTACCAATTCTCACAGTTCCTCTATATGTTGCATTTCCACCATTTGATGCGATTGATTTAGAAATGATGTTACTCTTGGTATGTGGAGCCAAATGAATCATCTTAGCACCTGTATCTTGGATTTGATTCTTCCCGGCAGCAGCAACCGTAATACAACTACCTCTAGCATACTCTCCATTAAGAATACAACATGGATACTTCATATTAGTACCAGCTCCAACATTACCATCAATCCATTCCATAAGACCATTTTCTTCGACAATTGCTCTTTTAGTAACTAAGTTATAAACATCTGTTGACCAGTTTTGAATCGTTGTATACCTACATTTAGCATTCTTACCAACAAATATTTCAACTACTGCCGCGTGTAGTGCATCTTCTGTATATGTAGGCGCTGTACATCCTTCGATATAATGAAGCTCACTATTATCATCTACAATAATTAATGTTCTTTCAAATTGCCCCATGTTTTTACTGTTTATTCTAAAGTAACTTTGAAGTGGCCTATCTAATTTAGTATTTTT
>CAZLQU010000020.1:0-6330 GCA_964561805.1 uncultured Muribaculaceae bacterium
TACTAAATTTATGGCTTCACCCATATGATCGTAATCGCCATGTGTTAGAATTAGATAATTGATGCTAGGAATACCTTTGCTTTTTAGATATGGGATTGTTTTTTTTAAGGATAAATTATAATTACTTCCTGTAATGCCTCCGGTATCAATTAAGATATTACTTTTGTTAAAGGGCATTTTTATGACGGTTGAATCTCCTTGTCCAACATCTAAATAAGTAATTATATAATTACTATTAAAATGGATACTATTTTTATAAATAATTAATGTTGGGAAAACAATTAGTAGTTTGTTATTAAATAAAAACATAAAGATAATGATATAAAGAATTATTATAAAAAGAATACTGGGTTTAGGAAAAGAAATAATTCCTATTTGATATTTAGAAATAAATAACGATATTGCCTCTACTACTGTTACAAATGCATTTGTAAGATAACTAATTTTTGGAATTATAAAAGTGATTAATGTTAGTGGGAAAATTATATTACTTATTAATGGAATGTATATAATATTTAAAAAAATAGATAAAATGTTTATTTGATAAAAATAATACAAGCTAATCGGAATCGACACCATAAATGCAAGGTAAGAAATATATAGTAATTTAAAATATTTATTTTTTATTTTCTTTATTTTATATGAAAATAAAACTAAGGAAAAAGAAATAATATATGAATATTCAAATGACATATGATAAATAAGAAAGGGATTGATAATTAATAAGATTATTAAAACAAGACACATAATATTTATTTTAGGTATTTTTAAATTAAATATTTTGTTCATTGCAAATAAAATGTACATAACTAAACTTCTTAATACTGATGGAGTTAATCCTACCAATGACGAATAGAAAAATAGAAATAAAATAATGATACTATAATTAAAATAATTATTATATGAAATGTGTTTCAAGATATATAAAAATATACCCGCAAATAAACTAATATGCATTCCTGAAACGCAAAATAAATGAGAAATACCATTAGTTTGATAGCTAGTTATAATTTCTTCGTCTAAGAAAGAATTATCTCCCAAGATAAATAGTTTTAAGTAATTACCAGATATTGGTACATTGTCTATCCTCTTTAATACTTTTTCTTTGAGATAAATGATTACGTTTGTATTATTCGCTATTTTCTTTATGCTATCGGCTTTAATAATATAATATATACCATTATTGTATAGGTAATTAGAATAGTTAAATGTGTTAGGAATGGTATTATTATGGGGAACTGATAATGTACCCGTAACATAGATAGTATCACCTAGTTTTATATTTTGAATTTCTTTATATGTTTCAACAATTAACTTTTCTTTGGCTTTTATGTAAATGATTGTTTTATCATTTCTTATTTTAATTCTATAAACAATGCCAGTAAAAGATTTTTCATTATAATTATAATAATTGCTCTTTTTATCTACTAATTGAGTATAGAGTATTACTATAAACAAGAAGAAAAGTGTAATTACTTTTAATAAATATCTATGCTGTAATATATGCTTTAATCTCTTCATATAATTTGCTACCAATGCCATCAACATTTTGAATATCTTCAATTTTTTTGAAACTACCAAAGGTATTTCTATAATTGATGATTGCTTTAGCTTTGGCTTCACCAATACCAGGAATTGTTTTTAATTCATCGATAGAAGCGGTATTAATATTAATTAATTTTGTACCAATTGTATCAGTTATCTCATTGTTGATACAACCATCATTTTTGATATTTGGACATACACATTCTTGTTCAACTACTTTTACTACAGTATCTACAACATTTGAGTTTTTTACTTCTTCTTTGGTATAAATTATTATTACCATTTCATTTGTTACTTTTTTAGCAAGATTGGTTACCGATGTATCAGCATCTTCTGTTAAGCCTCCAGCTAAACGAATAATATCACTGACATTATCGGTACAATTTGTAGTATAAACGCCAGGATTATTAACAGCTCCTTTAATATCAATCATACAGGTTGTTAAATCATCTTCATGGGTTTTAGTATTAATTATTTCTTCATCGGTTACAATTTCATCTTTATTTTCTTTTAATTTTATTTTGATAATTACTAATGCCAAGGAAAAAATAACGATAACTACTAGAAGTAATATTTGATAGTATTTTCTTTTTATGTTCATCTTGTCACCTATCTACCCTTTCATTAATAATATTCGACAAAAAATGACCATTTTCTTTTTTTGGAAAAAATTAGGTCAATGTTGATAATAATTTAGGCTAAAAGGAAAATAATAGTTAACAAAAAAAGAAGTTATTCTTTATTTAACTTCTTTTTCTCTATTGCTTTGTGATATACTTGCAAAACTCTTGAGGCAAATACTTCTTTAGAATAACTATAAGTACTATTTTTAGCATTCATACTTATTGTTTTATATAAATCTTTATCATAAATTAAATCTAATATATGTTTTTTAAATTCTTCTTTGGTATTAAATAGGTACCCGTTATAGTTATTTTGAATCATTTCTCTAAAACTTTTGTCATTGATGCATACGACTGGCAATGAAGTTGCCAAGCCCTCAATAATTGTTAATCCTTGGGTCTCAGTTGTTGAATAAGAAACCATAATATCAAATGTATTATAGTAAGCAGGCATATCATTATATTCAACTAAACCGGCAAAAATCACGTTACCGTCTAAATTCATTTCTTTTACCATGTGTTTTAAATCATTTAGTATTGGCCCATCACCAATTAACATAAATTTAATTTTATTATTTATTTTAATTAAATCTGGCATATTTTTAATTATCTTGTCAAAACTTTTTTCGGGTGCAACTCGGCCAACTGAGCCGATAATAAAGTCATCATCCTTTATTTTATATTTATCTTTTATTTCTTTGACTTTTTTCTTCATTGTTGGAGTTAATGCAAATCTTTTGATATCAACGCCTGTGGGAATTACTGTCATATCTCTATTAATGTCATAACGTTCATTAAACATTTTTTTTATTTTATCAGTTGGAACAATTAATTCGTCGCATCTTTTTTCACAAAACTTTTTAGTTAATTTAATAACGGCTTTTTTAGCTAAATTATCAAAATGGCCATGAGTTACATAGCCTGTATAATCTTCATATAAGGTATGATATGTTCTCACAATTGGAATGTTTAATTTTTTAGCGACCATTCTAGCGAAAATATCTATTGATAATTCAGTTTGAGTATGAATAATATCTAAATGCCATTCGTTTTCAATAATTTTCATAGCTTTTCTAGAATATATTTCAGCGACTCTTATTTCATAAAATCCCGGTTTAAATCCAGGAATCCAAATAATTCCTTCTTTCTTGTCATATGAATATTTCTTGCTAGGGGCCACAATAAATACTTTGTGTCCCATGTTTTCTAGGGCCTTCTTTAGCATTTCAATACTCGTTGATACTCCAGATATATGAGGATAATAGCTATCCGTAAATATTCCAATTCTCATATATACCTCCTACATGTGTATATAAGTATATAATAAAATAAATATATTTTCAAATGTTATTCTCTAATTTGACATTATATTATTTAAAAATCGTAGGCAGTTATCATTCCTATATGCAAAATGATTAAATATAATATATTGAAAGGAGTATCAATATATGTACGGATATGGTTGTGGAAATGGCTACTATGGCGGATATGGTTATGGTGGCGGAGAATGGATTTGGATTTTAATAATTATTTTTATAATTTTCTTCTTATTCTGGGGTACAGGAAATAATAATTGTCCAAATCGTCCTTCAAGATAATTTTTAGATAAATTTAAAAGCAAATACGTTGTGTATTTGCTCTTTTAACATGATTCATCACAAATATTAATAAAGAAATCATCAAATTGTTTTTCTTCATCGTTTAATATTTCTTGTGTTAATTCATCGCGTGATCCTACTTGAAGCTCTGATATACCAGTGACTGATCTTACTGCTTTACCTTTGGCAATATAGACAAATAGTGGTATATAGATACGTTTTTCTTCAATATCTAATTTTGAACCGCCATTTTTATTGGCTGCATATGTATAATCTGGTAAAATTTCATGAAGATATGTTAATAATTTGAAGTATTCTTCAGTACCATCAATAATTTTTGTGACATTATTATTATCATCCAAAGTATATTTATCTCTTAAAATTTCATTACCTTCTTCATCCCAAATATCAACATAATATATTTCTTCAATACCATTATTATTAGCTACTTCGGTAGCTTTTTCAATTACACTACGACACCATGGACATAGGGTTGAACCAAAGTAAACATAAAACTCATCACCATTTTCAATTTTTTCAATTACTTCTTTGGCATTACTTTTTATAAATGGATTGTTCTTTGAAATAGATACTGTTCTATGTACTTTACCATTTTTATTAACTATGCCATTTATTGATTCATAATTATCTTTAAAATAACTAGCATCTTTATTTGTACAGGCTGTTAAACCGAATAACATAAAGCAGATAAAAGCAGATAAAACGATTTTTTTATATGTCATATAAGCCTATTTCTTAGTCGCTTTTTTAGTTTTTGTGGGTGCTTTTGTTTTTGGTTTTTCAACTACTGGTTTAGCAGTTTTAGATTCAATTATTTGATCTAATTTTACACCAATTTCTTTAAATTTCATATTAGTATAAACAATAAGAATAATAGCAGCCAAAGCAATAAAAGCAACATTTAATATTAATACTTTGTTGATATCAGTGTCAGTACTTGTTGATTTCTTAGGATGTTTTTTCATTTCAGTAAAGACATCGTAACGATCTTTTTTCTTGGTTTCATAAAGTGTCTTTATAGCACTTTTAATACCTTCATCATATTCACTAGCATATCCAGCAAATACTTGGTCTCCAATAACAATATATGGAACACCACCAGCAGGATTATCTAAATAATTGGATACTTCTTCCATTAATGCAGCATTATCGGCATCGTTCCAAACTTCGTAACTTTCTAATGTAAAGTATTGTCCGTATTCTTCTGTAATACTATTCATAAATTCTAAGAATGCATGACAGTATCCACAACCCTTTCCACGGAATAAATAAATAGTTATGGCATCTTTGTTAGGATTGTATTCTTTAAATGCCTCCTCAATGCCATCATCAGCTAGAGTTTCTTTTAGATTCATAGTATTGTACGTTTTAGCATAGACACTAACTGGTAATGCAAATAAACCTATTAGTAGGACTAAAAATAATTTAATTTTGTTTTTCATAATTCCTCCTTCAGTAAAACATAATTATTTTTTACCTGTTAAAATTATATCACAAATAAACTGCGATGTAAATTAAAAAAGCCACTAAATAGTGGCTTTTTGTTTAAAAAATGGTGACCCGTATGGGATTTGAACCCATGAATGTAGCCTTGAGAGGGCTATGTGTTAACCATTTCACCAACGGGCCATAAGGGGAATTATTCCCCTATTATTTTATTAATTCTTGGTTTTATTCTTTCTATACTAAATAATTTCATAATTTCATATAGATCTGGAGTCATACTACTGCTTGTTAAGGCGACTCTAATAACTGTTGATATATCAGCAACACTACCTTTATAATTATCTGGATTTTCTTTATAATCTTTCATGTTAGAAGCATAACCTAATTCATCAGATAATTCTTTGATTTTATTAAACCAAGTTTCTTTGTCGTCTGTTTCATTATAATATTTATTTAAATATAATTCAAGAATTTTTTTGATTTCAGTTTTATCAGTAATACTACCCCAATCATAGGTAACATCATGGAATAGTTCATCATACATATACCAAATATGTTTTTTAATACTAGACCAAGATTCATAATCTTTTCTTGGCTTCTTTTGATATCTTTCAATACTGAAAATACTGATTGTATAATCTTTGTATTTATTTAATAAATTGTAAAAATCTAAATCATATTCTTTTGACCAAGCCAAAACGTTATCATATACTTCTTCAGCTTTTAAATAACTAATATAATTTCTTGAAATGTTGATTAATTTTTCTAAGTCAAATAATGAACCACTGGCTGATATTTTTTTAAAATCAAATTTAAAATCATCGATTGATTTATCTTTATTTTGGTCATACCACTGTTCAAAGTTGGTATTAGCAATCGTCATTAAATATAGGTGTACAGCTTCAACCGGAATACCTAATTCGGCATAATAACTCATAGCTGCTTCAGGGTCTTTTCTTTTTGATAATTTCCTTTTGATATCACCATCTTGTTTCATGATTGGTGATAGATGAGCATATTTAGGTGGCTCGAAACCGAATACTTTAAATAATTGAACGTGTATTGGCAAACTTGATACCCATTCGTCACCCCTAGTT
>CAZLQU010000020.1:6340-16144 GCA_964561805.1 uncultured Muribaculaceae bacterium
ATTAAATGATCATCAACTAAATGCGCGAAATGATATGTAGGTAAGCCATCAGATTTCATAATAACGATATCTAAGTCATTTTCAGGGAATTCTATTTTTCCTTTAACTAAATCGTTAACAACAATTTTGTGTTCAAAGTTACCTGGTGATTTTAATCTAATAATAAATTTTTCACCATTTTTGATACGATTGTAAGCATCTTCTAATTTTAATTGACGACATACGGCATATCTTCCATAGTATCCAATTCTTGATTTGGTTGCTTCCTGCATTTTACGGGTTTCTTCAATTTGCTCCTCAGTACAAAAACATGGATAAGCAAGACCAAGTTCTAATAGATGCTTAATAAAAGCATGGTAGATTTCTTTTCTTTCACTTTGGATATATGGCCCATAATTACCAATGGACTCTGTTCTAGACAAAGCGCCTTCATCGATATTGATTTTAAAATCTTTTAAATCTTTAACAATGCCTTCGATACCATTTTCTACTTCCCTTTTTTGATCGGTATCTTCAATTCTTAAATAAAATACGCCACCAGTATCTTTCGCTGCTTTGTTTGAAATAAATGATGCAAGTAAACTTCCCATATGCACAAAGCCGGTTGGGCTTGGGGCAAATCTTGTAACCATGGCACCTTCTGGTAAATTCCTTTCAGGGTACATTTTTTCATAGTCAGCAACTGTTTTATCGATATTTGGGAAAATTAGATCTGCTAAATCTTTATATGTCACGAGTATCACTCCTTTTATTTAATTGGTTGCCCCTACTAGATTCGAACTAGTGATCATGGAGTCAGAGTCCAATGCCTTACCGCTTGGCTAAGGGGCATTAACAAGTTAGATTATAGCATAAAACTTATGAAAAAAAAAGACTTTCGTCTTTTAAAATATAAAATATTTTACTAAGATAACAATTGCGAAGATTACTCTATATACGGCGAATATTGAGAAATCGTGTTTCTTAATATAAGATAATAAGAACTTAATTGATAGTAAGCCAACAATAAACGATACGACTACTCCAACAGCGACATCTACGCTAAATGTTAATTTTGGTATTTTTAGAATAGCCGCTCCAGCAATTATTGGAACTGATAATAAGAATGTAAATTTAGTGGCAGCATTTTTTGATAAGCCCAATAATCTTGCGGCAAGAATGGTAGTACCGCTTCTTGAAAAGCCTGGAAAAATAGCTAAGGCTTGAGAAAAGCCAATGATAATTGCCTGTTTTAATGTAATATGTTTAAAATCTGTTTCTATTTTATAATGTTTATCGGCCCAACGATCGCCCAAGAAAATTAAAACACCCATAACTGCTAATAAAATAGCGATTGGCCAAATCATTGGTCTTAATTTATCTTCGATAAGATCACCTAATAATACACCAAATAATGCACCAGGAATAGTTGCAATAACTAAATACCAAAACATACGATTATTAAATGATTTCTTCCCTTTTGTTACTCTTTTTACAGCGCCTACAAATAGTTCCCACCAATCTCTAAAGAAAACTACTAAAACTGCTAAAAGAGTTCCAACATGTAAGGCAATATCAAATGCCATAGAATGTTCTTCCCAGCCTAGTAAGTATGGGACTAAAATTAGATGAGCAGATGATGATATTGGAAGGAATTCGCCAATTCCTTGTACAATACCTAAAACAACTGCTTTGATGATTTGCATCATCATAATATCACTTCCTTAATTAATTATATTATTTTGTTTCAACAAATTCTAACAAGCCAATAAACATATTTATAAATTTTGGTTCTAATTTCTTTTTTCTTAATTTTCTTAAACCAATTCGTTTTTTGTTAATTGGCAAGTCACTAAATATTATAGCATCAATTTCTTCTTTTAGAATAGTATTTATTTCTAAATCATCTAAAATACCTTCAATTTCTTCGTTGATAACACTAATGGTTTCAATTTCAAGGCTTTTACCAATTACTTCTACTTCGATTGGTTCATAAGTATTAACTTCATTTAATTTTATTAATAAATCATTCTTTTCAATTTCAAATGGATGTTCATTTACGGTACCATGCATTTTAATATAAACTTTATCAGGACTTTTCATATTTCTAAAACGTAGTTGATAGTTTCTAGTTGGAACATTTAGATTTCCTTCTTTACGAGTAATGGCAAAATGATAACCATTTTCAACTTTATCGAGATTCATTTTTGTAATTAAATAATTTCTACCAATAGTTTTATTGATACCATCATCTTCATATAATTCGTAGTTACCATATAAACCATTTTCTGCCGGAAAGATTTCAATTTCCATATTAACTGGTAAGTTAGTATCTGTATCTAGCGACATTGGAATAATTGATCCTTCTTTAATAAAGATTGGATAATCCTCTTCTTTATAGAAACCAACATAATAACGATTACCAACAAATTTTTTACCGGTTTGATAATCATACCAAATACCATTCGGAATAAATACTCTTTGAACAACACGATTCATTTCGGTATTTTTCTTTTTAATAATTGGACTTATCATAATTCTACTACCAAAGAAATATTGATTTACATAGTTTGGTTCATCATATATTTTTGGATATTTATAATATAGTGGTTGAACTAATGGTACACCAAAGCGATGATATAAATAACTCTCACTATAAATATATGGTACTAGTTTATTTCTTAACTGCATATATTCTCTAATAACATTTAGAATTAATGGATTCCATTTCCATGGTTCTCTTTTATAATATTTTCCAGTATCACCAGCTAATAAGAAAATGGAACTAAATACTCCAAATTGGATATATCTTATAAACAATTCATCATCTTCAATACCACTATAGTATCCGCCAATAGCATTGGCAAGCCAACAAACACCCATGTTTGCAGCACTATTGTTATACGTTGGTAATACTTTTAAAGTGTCCCAACTAACTTTTGTTTTTCCGGTATAAATGACTGGATAACGATGTGGTGCAATGCCTGGATTACGAGATAAAATTACACCTCTTTCATTCATATTAGCAATGACATAATGATAATGATTTAAAAGAAATAAACCTAATTTGTCATTTTGATTGTAATAATCAATATTGAATATTTTAATGCCACTGCCAAGCAAAGTATTAACAATTAAGTTTAAGTATACAGATATGGTATTATTGTTTAATGGAATTAAACTGATACCATTTTTATTTGGTGTTATATATTGGGACATAGCCATATACATTGGATCATTAGGTAATATAGGCAATGTTGGATTAATAGTTAAACCAAATATTTCTTTTTTGCTATGATAATAATTATTTATCATGCGAGGATCAAATAAGCTTTGATCATAGGTATAGTTTTCCGCGTTATTGTGCCATTTGTCCCCAAGTAGAAAAATTGATATTGGAATTTTATTATCACTAAATTTCTTGATAGTATCATCGATTGTATTCATATTGTAAACATCGTTTTTATACCACCAGCAGCCTAGAGCATACCTTGGAATCATTGGTGGATAGCCAGTTAAGGTAAAATAATCTTGTAAACACAATCCTAAGTCAGTACGATATGCAAATAGATACAAGTCGGTAGTGGCATTTCTTGGAATAAATGTATCTTTTTCAATAACAAAATTTTGAGAATCATCTAATAAAACAAAACCATCTAGGGAATATAATCCTTTGCCTAGTTTTAAGTTATTGTTTAAATCATCCAAAGAATATGTAATACTACCAATATTTCTAATTTCTTTATGATTAGGATACCATTCTTTATCGGTACCATTAATAACTACTTTAATGTTATTGCCAGTAATTGGGCTTTCTTTTATATATGTTAAGGTAAAATACTCTGTTTTGATAGTTATTGATAATTCATCATCTAATCTACTGAAATTACAATCGCCAAATGTTCTATTTACAACGAGTGATGTAGCTCTATCTTCAAAGACACCATCTTTATTGTATTCGATTCTAATAAGACGTGGTGATAAAACAGTAAAACGATAATTATTTCCTTTAATAATATAGCGATTATTGGGAATTAATTTTTTACTGTCTTTAACAAAATAAGAACATAAATTTGGCATATCACATCACCCTTTATTCCAATATAATTATATCATAAGTTAAAAAAAAAGAAAACACAAAATGTTTTCTTTATTTTATAACTATTCTTGTAGTAATGTCATTATCTTGGATATCATTAGTTGTCTTATAACCAAATACTTTGTTACGAACAATCCAAGTATTATTACTATCAATATTGTTTGAAAGATCATACCAATTAAATGTTTCTTTGGTAGCATCTCCAAGAATGAATGTTCCCTCTTGATACATATCATAATCATCGGTGCCAACTGGAACGTCAGCAAAGTGTGAACCATTTAAATTCAAAGTGCCATCATTACTGATATTACCCATTGTATATTCGTAAGCTCCACCAGACATATCAAAGACACCATAAATATTACCAGTTGTGGTATCACCTTTTTCATTACCTGAAATATAGCTATCATTAGTTCCATATTCTTCACAAACATTATTTTTACATAATCCATATTTAGAATGTGACAAGTAAGCAATTGCTCCCCATTCGGTATTTTTAATAACATGATAATCACCGGTTGTGTTGCTTGTTTTCAATGATGTATAGTATGATGACAAGTATGTATTGCGCATACTCTCCATTCCTTGTTTGCTGCGATTATTTTCGGAAACTTCATATTTACTTACCCAAAAACCTGTTAATTCTTTAGTTAATGTTGAAAAGGCTGGATGAGTATAATATTTACCATTGTCGTTTGCAACGACTGGGATAGTTTTATCAATATTACTATAACAATTTTTATCACAATAAATTGTGCCAGAACTTGTATCAAGTGTTTCAAAGGAAATGTCTATTCCATGGTGATATGCATCATAACTATCAATGTTAGCTTCACCTAAAACATTCCATACACGATATTTAAAGCGAGGAATCCAAACATACTGACTATTTATATGACTATCAATAACAACTGTACCTGGGTCGCTTGACAAATAGTATTCCTTTAATGTCATTGGAGTAAACTCATTATAACCATATAATAGGTTTTGATAGATAATACTAAAACTTGAGCGATAATTGCTAGCCATTTCGTTATCTGATAGTATGCGATTATAAAACAATACATCGCCTACAGTAATTGGAGATATTTCTTTAAATGCGCTATCAGTACCTAACTTAAATGATGAGGATGAGTCAACGCTGCCACTGATTTCACTTGTATTTAATTTATCACCATTAGCATAAAATGATATGTTCTTACCATCATATGTATAACCAATAATATACCAATTTCCTGGTTCAATATTAAATGTTTCAGATGTTACCGTATTACCTTTTAACTTAAAGATAAATGTCTTATTAGTAGGATTATAGTAGTATGACATTTTATCATTAGAAATGATATATACATTATCTTTTATGCTATTAAATTTAACTCTAAAGACATTACTAATACTACTATAATCATAATTTGAAATATTTAAATCCAAGTAATTATCTTCGATAATGATATTGCCATTGTCAACATTTAAATTGTCAATCTTAATATTATGGCGACCAGTTAAGTCATATATTTGTTTATCACTATCGTTAATAGTTATGACATTAGCCCATTTGCCAAGTTCATAATTATACCACTCATGAGTGCTAGAAGTATTACTTCTATCAGCTATATGCCATTTATTTGATACTTTATCATAATATACTGGTATCATATCATTATTTAATTTTGGATGGTTAGCCCCACTAGAATCTAATGTTTTATAGACGCTTTTTCCGGTTGCAGTAATCTTTGCATTAAAACTTTTTCCAAGTTCACTATTAGGAGCAGAAGTATCTAACCAAATATTTATTTTATATGTTATTTCTTCATTTGGATAAATGATAATATTACTATCCAAAATACAATTAGTACTATATAATGTGTGTGGTAAATAATCATTTACTTTTACTTTAATATATTTATAATCAATGCTTTTTTCATTTTCATCAGAAAGCATTTTTAAATCAAATAAATATGCTAATGAACCAGTATTTTTAATTGTTAGATTATAAGTTTTATTATTTATGGCATCGCTATCTCTAGTTGGAAGCATTTCTTCTAATTTTATCGGTTCATCAGTTACAAATTCTAAATCCAACAAACCAGTATTATAATTAAATTCATTTGTTTCATCAGACTTTAGGAATAGTGAATATGTGGTTTCACTTAATGATACAAACAAGAATAAAACAGCTAAAGCGACAACGTAAGTCTTTTTAGTTTTCAAAAATTCTATCATAAGTTCACCTCACATTCATTATTTTTTATTTATTATTCTTTTTCTTCTTCGGTCCAAGCATATACTCTAACTGTACCATAGAAATATTTATCTTGTTCGCTATTAGGTATGGTATCGTAATCAGTCCATAACATGATACTTACTTTTTCACTGGCATAAGCATCTAAACTTCTTTCAATAAGAATATAATTTGTTCCTTTGACATTTAATTGCTTAGAAACATAATCTTCTTTCCAAACTTTATCAGTTAATTTAGATGGATCAACATATTTATTGCCAGCTGATATTTGATAACGTAAATATTCTGGATTAACAGTTGTTTTTTGTGATTGTTCTATGACAACACGATAAGTTATTTTTTCATTTGTGCTATTAGCAATAGTAAATCCATCTGGAGTGTTATCAATATCAATATCTTTAATTTCTTTGATATTGCCGTCTTTGTCAAATACTACTTTATCTTTTGGAACAATTGCAATGTATTCATCAGTTTTAACAACTGCTGTTTCTTCAAATATTTGAATGTGTTCCTTGTTAGTATCAACTTCACTACTTAATTTTTCATAATCGTTTCCTACACTGCTAATATTACCATCTTGATATTTGATATTACTGTTTTCAGGAACATATAACGTTTCACCATTATATTTGATAACTGCGCTACCATTTGTGTAATATGTTATGTTTCCATCTTTCTTACTTTCAGTAACATAAATACTATCGACTATTTCATAAAGTTTTTTATCTTTGATAACAATACTATTACTTTTTCTAACACTAATTGTGTTTGCTCCATCACGAATGATAGCTCCACCATCGGTATAGTAATCAATTGTATATCCATCATCTAATTTATCAGTTTTATATATTTTGGCTTGATTATTATTTTTAAATGTTACATTGGTACTGATAATATTTAAATCACTTTCATTTCTAACTAAGTAACTAGTACCATCTTTAACTATTTCAATTGTTCCATCATAATAATAATATAGTTTATTATTTCCTATAGTTTTGGTATCTTTTAGATAGTTTACTTTATTATCAGAAATATAATTATCTTTGATATCAGTTGCTTTACGTACAAACATATCCATTTTGGAATTAATTACTTCAGCAGATCCATCGCTAAAATAATTAACTGTTCCCCAAGGATATTTTTTAGTATCCTTAATATATACATTTGATGTATCCGCCTTTGATGAGATAACACCATCGTCATCAATACCATATTTACCATTGTCTAAAGGATTAATTCTTGTAGCACGTCCAACATCTTTTAAGATCATCATAGCAGTTCCATCGCTATAATATTTAATAGTAAATTTATCGTGTTCTACTTTCTTTACAAGTAAAACTTCACCATGATTTTTAAATTTTTGGTTATTTAAGAATTTTTCTTTAGCGCTAGCATCAGTCAAGGCATTATTGCCAGCTGTTATTTCATAATCAGTCAAGGAAATATCAATTGTAGTTTCTTTGATATTAGGAATACCATTAACATTTAAATTCTTTATAAGTAACATTATACTAACGCCAAGAATTGTAAGTGAAAGAATTAGAAATGTTAAAAAGATTAACAAACTATGACGACGCCAAAAAAGAACTAGTGCAGATTGTTTTTCTTCTAAGACTATTTGTTCTTCTTTTTTATTTAATTCAACGACTTCAACTTTTTTTCTTGGCATAAGAATCATCCTACTCTTTTATTAGTTTTGTTTTTTGTCCTAAACGTTTGAAAATCTTCATAATGTCATATGATAAGATTGCCAAACATGGAATAAGAACAAAAATTATTAGTCCACCTTTACTTGCTAAAATATCTTGAATATAGCCCAATTTAGGTATTTTTAAAATTACTTTCCCTAAAATATAATCATTTGATACCGGAGTGCCATCAGCAACGTTATTATTGTCACCTTGAGTACGGTATTTATATACTCCTTGTGTCTCATCATAAATTTTTTCAATGATACGGTGAGTTACTGAAATACCGCAAAATCTTGGATCTGGAGAAATGAAAGTAATAATATCTCCAATTTCTAGTCTATCTTCGGCAATCTTTTTAGTTACAACGACATCTTTTATTTCAATCGTCGGTAACATACTGCCTGATAAAACGACATATGCATTAAATGCTGGAGCAGTGTAATCACCTTTGGCTGCTCTTATTTTTATATCAGCAATATAGAGTAATAGCGTTCCACCAATAAGCATAAGAAAAATAAATATCGAATAAGATATAACACTTACGAAATATCTAAAGATATTCTCTTTTTCACGAATTACTTTTACTTTGTAGTGCTTAACGCCAAATATATTATCAATCTGATTATCTAAAGCTATATTTGCATTCATAAAGACACTCCCTTATTCTCATTAAATATTATAACTTATATTTTATAAAAAGACAAGTCAATATCAAAAAAAAATAATATTTAAATAAAATTAAATATTATTCCACAAATACTAGCGATAAACACTAGGAGTAATAAAATTAAAAGATTTTCTTTAAGGTTTTTATTTTGTTTAAATAAAACCAATATGCCTACTCCTGATGCTGATAATAAACCGGCTATGGCACTACCCAGGGTAATGATCTTATCAAGATATAATTCAGTAATAATAACACTGCTAGCACAATTTGGTATTAAACCGATTAAACTAGTTATTACCGGCGATAGTACTTTGTTGCTAACGGCAAAATGGCGAATTGTTTCTTCATCAATAATGGTATTTAAAATAATGTTAATAATTAAAATAAAGAAGGCAATTTTTAGGGTGTGAATTAAGCTTGATTTAATAATACCATCTTCACAGTGGCAATGATCTTCTTCACATAGATGTTTAATATCATCTTTTTCTTTTTTTCGATATATAAGATCAATAATGAATCCAAATAATAGACCCAATAAAAATTTTATTAATAAAATTTTTAAAATAATTGGTAATTCTGTTTTATGAGAAAGCATTATAGGTAACATCTCATCAGATGTCGATAAATATATGGCCATTAAAGTACCTAATGTTATGACTCTAGCGGCATATAAGTTAGATGCTAATGCAGAAAAACCACATTGAGGTATAATTCCTAATGTAGCACCAATAACTGGTCCATACTTTTTAGACTCTGTTAATCTCTTTTTATTATTTAATTTGTGTTCGATTAATTCCATTATCAAAAATGATACGAATAAAAACGGAATCAATTTCGAGGCATCGATTAGAGCATCTAATAAGATATCAGCCATAGTACCACTCCTTTTTGACATAGGTATTATACTATAACAAATGTTAGTTGTAAAGAAAAAGAATAGTTAGACTATTCTTTAGATAACTATTTGTTTTGGTAAGAACCACTTAATTGATTTTGTCCTAATTTAACTAATCTCTTAGTGATTTCGCCACCAACTGATCCATTTGCTCTTGAAGTAGCATCTGGTCCTAAGTTAACACCAAATTCGTTAGCTATTTCATATTTCATTCTTTCGATAGCTTGTTTT
>CAZLQU010000021.1:0-15975 GCA_964561805.1 uncultured Muribaculaceae bacterium
GAGCTGATGGTTATAAAAAACCTGGAGTTCGTCATAGAGAAGAAAAGAAAATTAATACCATTAATTCAAGAAGAAATAACAAGAATAAATACTAGGAGTGATTAATATGACTTTATTAGAAAAAATAAATAGTGATATGATTAGTTTCATGAAAAGTAAAGATAGTTTCTCACTTGGAGTAATTCGTATGGTAAAAGGGGCTATTCAATTAGAAAAAATAAACCTAAAACGTGAACTAAATGATGATGAAGTAATAGCTGTAATAGCTAAGCAAATAAAGATGCGTAATGATTCAATAGCAGAATTTGTTAAAGGAAATCGTACTGATTTAGTAGAACAATATCAAAAAGAAATTGAATTATTGAAGCACTATATGCCAGAAGAATTATCTGATGATGAAATAAATAAGGTAATCGACGAAGCATTTGCAAGTGTTAACCCTACGGGTCCAAAGGACATGGGATTAATCATGAAAGAGATCTCACCAAAACTAAAGGGTAGATGTGATATGGGAAAAGTCAATGCTCTTATCAAAGAAAGACTTGCCAACTTATAATTTTGTGGTATCATCCATAGGATATCTAGTAATCACTTACAATAAAGAATATTAGATATAAAAAACCATCCTGTGGTTGATATATATGTGTTTCGAAGCACAAAAAAGCAATGTTTAAACCACACATTGCTTCTTTTTTATTTCTTTAAAACTTTTTTCTTGCAATTATCATTTACCATGCCATATACTTTAACACTAAAATTATCATTAATGGCATCGACATTAGTAATTTTTACCCATAGCTTACTACCAATCTTTAAATGTCCACCAGTTTCTCTGTCGTAGTAGCGCTTTCTTTTACTATCATAACCAAATATTTTGTTTAGAGTGTGACTATCAAAATAAGTTTCAACACCCTCTAATCTAATTTTAATTTTATTTCCTATTTCGATAACAGTTGCTTCATAATAACTATCCTTATTTTTAGCAAGTGTCTTAAGTATCTGCCTTCTCTCGGCAATGGCTTCTGCCATATCAGCTTGTCTTTCCATTCTAGATGCTTCTTCACATAAGTGTTTCAAATAACTCTCAAGTTCCTTCAAATATTCCGGTGTCAATTTATCAGTTTTTTTCATAATTAAATCAATCATCATATGGACAAGTAAATCAGCAAGTCTCCTAATTGGACTTGTAAAATGTAAGTAGGCTGGCAATCCCAAAGCATAGTGGCCCAAATTTTCAGTCGAATACTTTGCCCTTTGCATCGTCATAACAATTAATTGACTGATAATTGGATATTCAGGATATGTGCTAAGTATTTGAAGTATCTCTTGTAAAGCCCTAGAATCTTCGATATTTTTAATTGGCTTTATATGATAACCTTCTTTATTAAGTTTTTCAATAACACTATTGACTTTATATAAATCAGGAAATTCATGAACTCTAAAAACAGTAAACATATCCATATTGATAAACCAATTAGCGACTGTCTCATTAGCGGCTATCATCAAGTTTTCAATAATTTTTCTTCCGACACTATTTTCTTTATTAGCCACACTTTTGATGGTACCATCATCATTATATGTAATTGATAATTCAGTATTAGCAAAATTAATTTTACCATTCTCTAAAACATATCTTTTTTCTAAACGAATAGCGGCATCATAAATTAAATATAATTCTTTTAAAAAGTCCTCATATCCCGCTACCATCTTGTTATTCATAAGTATTTCATCAACATCTTCATAAACCATTTTTTTCTTTGAATTGATAACTGTATCTACGATATCATAATTAATTATTTCACCATTAGGATTGATATCCATAACAACCGTTTTTGCTAATCTATCGACATTTGGATTTAAACTACATATACCATTTGAAATAATATGATGAAGCATATGAAAAACAGAATTATTCATATAAAGACTAGTTGTTTTTTCGCACGCTCTTTGAAATGCTTTTGATTCTGGTTTTATATAATGTGATACCCTTGCTATATGTACATATATCCTAATAACATTATTATCAAGCATTTCAGCATAAACTCCATCATCCATATCTTTAGTATTGGCTCCATCAATTGTAAAACATTTTTGATTTCTTAAGTCAACACTATCTTTAATATCATCATCTGATACATATACAGGATAAGTATCTAATTCACGAAGATAATCATCATCATAATTATTATCAAAGCCGAAGTTAAGAGCAATTGCAACATCATCCATAAGAGGATCATCGCGTCTTCCAATTTTCTTAATAAATTTTGCCTCTAGTATATTATCTATATCGCTTTGGTCAATATTTACAAGGATAATATCACCATCCATAAATGTATCTAATAAACTATTATCAAACTTAAATGTTAAATTGTTATGAAAAGGAATAATTTTCTTTTTACCATCAATTTCTTTTATCTCACAAGTCATTTTTCCAAGAGGACGATCGACGATTGAAGTAATTACCGCTTCATTAAATTCATTAATTTTAAAAGTCACCATATCATTTAAAATCACTTCATCAAAAAAATCAGATGAAACAGTTATTTTCTCACCATCATGAAAAATATATTTTCTTCCATTTTGTGAGATAGTAATTCTCCCAACATATAAATCTTTTGGGAATATTTGGTATCTATTACCATTTTGGAGTATTTGTCCATCTAATTTAAGCTTTAAAAGTATATCTTGTAATTCCGTTTTATTAATATTAATCTTACTCACAATATTCTTAAATGTAAGTCTTCCATCATTTGCTTTAATAAGTGATAATATTTCTTCTTCCATAATACTACCCCCGGAAACACATCTATCTTAAGTATAGATAAATTATAAAAATAAATCAAGCAGTTTACAAAAATTTGATAATTAATATTTTCAAAATCCTAAAAATGTGATAAAATTTTAATGTACGATAAGGAGGTACTTATGAGATGTGTAGGAACGGTGGTTAGAGGTATTAGAACTCCAATCATCAAAGAAGATACTGATTTAGTCAATACCGTAATTGACTCAGTAATGAAAGCAAAAGAGAGTGAAGGATTTGAATTTAGAGATCGTGACATTATAGCGATAACAGAGGCAGTCGTAGGAATATCAGAAGGTAACTATGTGTCTGTTGATAATATAGCTGAATTTGTTACTAATTTATTTCCTGATAAAGAGGTTGGTTTAGTATTCCCAATATTAAGTCGTAATCGTTTTTCAATGATTTTAAAGGGAATTGCTAGAGGTATGGATAAAATAACAATGTTATTATCTTTCCCAAAAGATGAAGTAGGTAATGGTATCATGAATAAAGATGATCTAATTAATTCACCATTTGGTTTAGGTGATATCATTAGTGAAGCAGATTATCAAAAATATTTTGGTAAATTCTTACATCCATTTACAGGAATTAATATGGTTAAGTTTTACCGTGAACTTATAGAAAGTGAAAACTGTAAAGTTGAATTTGTCTTTTCAAATAACGCTAACGATATTTTAAAATATCAAAAGAATGTTATTAACTGTGACATTCACACAAGATATGAAACTAAAGAAAAATTAAAAGCTCAGGGAGCAAATGTATATGGTCTATATGAAATTATGAATAAACCAATTAATGGCTCTGGTTATAATCCTGACTATGGGCTACTTGGTTCAAATAAATCTACCGAAGAAAGATTAAAATTATTCCCTAAAACAGGTCAACAATTAGTGGAAACAATTCAAAAGAAAATGCACGAATTAACTGGTAAAAATATTGAAGTTATGGTCTATGGAGATGGCGCATTCAAAGATCCCGTTGGTGGAATCTGGGAACTTGCTGATCCCGTTGTTTCTCCAGCCCATACAAAAGGCTTAGATGGTACACCAAATGAAATAAAATTAAAATATATTTCTGATAACGTATATGATAATTTACGTGGTGAAGAATTAGCAGAAGCTATAAAAAAAGAAATTAAAGCTAAACAAAGTAATTTAACTGGATCTATGCTATCACAAGGAACCACTCCAAGAAGATTAACTGATTTAATTGGTTCATTATGTGACTTGACTAGCGGCTCTGGTGATAAAGGAACACCAGTAGTATTCATCCAAGGTTACTTTGATAATTATGCTGATTAAGGAGGAAATATGGATAAAAAGAAAATACTCTTTATCATTGGTCTTGTTCTAATAGTGATTCTAGGAATTATTGCAATAAATATTAGTAAAAAAAATAAAGAACCAGAACCAGTTGATACTTTAAATGAGGAAATTCTAAAAGATACTACTGTTGATGGTTTGCATATTACTAATCAAGCAGTTATTACAAGGGATGGTATATCAACATACACAGCAAATATAACTAACGAAACCAGTGAAACAAAATATATTGATGAATTTTATATCACTTTTACTGTTGATGGTAAAGAGATTAGTGCTCTAGCTATTAAAGATACAAATATTACATCAAATCAAACACTTCCAATTAGTCTAATGTATGATGAAGATATCTCAAAGGCTACAAAAGTTGAATATAAATAAAAAATAAGAAGTAGTATTAACTATTTCTTTTTTTCTCATTTTTATGTATAATTAAAATAAGGAGAGAATTAATATGGTAACTATTGAAGACTATAAAGTAAATCCTCAAACAAAAATAATTGATGACATTGATATTCAAATTATGTATATTCCCTTAGAAAGTAAAATGGGGTATACTTATAAAGCCATTGTAAAACCAGGTGATTATGTAACTATCGGTATGCCTATTGGTGAAAACAAACTTGCCGAAATACCTTTATTTTCTTCCGTTAGTGGTACTGTCATTGGCTTTGAAGAAAAATACATATCAAATGGCAAAAAAGTAAATTGTATTGCTATTGAAAATGATTTTAAAGAAAAATATCAAGATAAAGTAGGTAAAATTAAAGATATTACTAAATATTCAAAAAAAGAATTCATTTATCTACTTAAAAAATGTGCCATTACTGGAATGTCTGGTTCAGGATTTCCCACATATATAAAATATGATACTAATAAGGAATTAAAATATCTAATCGTAGATGGCGCTGAATGTGAAATCTATGCTTCAGCTGATGGCGCCAGAATGTATCAAAATCCTGAGGATATCTTAGAGTGTATCGATGCCATTATTGAAATAATGGGTTTTGAAAAAGCTTACCTAGCAATCAATGAAAAAAATGAATTAGTTATTAAGAAATTATTAAAACACATTAATAGTTATCCTAATATTAAAATATATCCACTAGAAAATGGTTATCCTAATGGTTATGAAAGATATTTAGTTCATGAAATCTTAGGACTTACTTATGATAAGTTACCAATTGAAGTAGGGGTAATCAATGAAAATGTAACTACAATTTATGCTATCTATGAAGCATTAAAATATCATAAACCATTAACCGAAAGAATTGTTACAATAAGTGGTAATGGTGTAGAAGAAAAAGCCAATTATCTCCTTAAAATAGGTACCAATTTCAATGAAATACTACTAAAAAAACATATTGAAAGCAATCTAAAACATCCATTAATTATTGCTGGCGGAGCAATGATGGGTGTATCTATCCCTAGTGATGAATTAGTAGTTACAGCGGATACCAATTGTATCTTAATTATGGAAGATAACGAAGAAAAAATAACTGAATGTATCAAATGTGGCAAATGTAGTGAAGTTTGTCCTATGAATTTAATTCCGTCATTAATTATTAGTAATAAAGAAAAAAGTAAAGAATTAAAAATAGATAAATGTATTAATTGTGGATTATGCTCATATGTTTGTCCTTCTAAAATTGAAGTAAGAGAAATAATTAGAAAGATTAAGGCGGAACATCATGACTAAATATGAAAATAAACAAAAAGTATATGTAAAATCAGATAATAATACTTGCAAATTGTTAAATCGTTATACCTATACCTTAATTTTCTTTACCATAATTAGTTTAATTATCAATGCTCTTATTAAAAATAGTATCACTAATACCATAAAATCGCTAATTATTTCTTTATTATCTACAATTATTATTACTTATATTATTAATATTATAAAAAAAGATTATGATATTAAAAAAGTATTTTTAGAAGATAATGCCATAGCAATTGGCCTCGTTTTGGGATTGTTTACTTGCCAAAGTATTCCTATATTATTAATTGCTGTTATAATTACTTTAGCAATTAAAAATATTTTTAAAAATTTTGAATTTTCATCCGTATTATTTGGTGCTTTAATAATCACAGCGTATAATGCTTATATCTTGAATTCTCCCATAAATCCACTATTATTAGCAATCCATGATAATTATGCCATAACTTTTAAAGATTTTTTTGATAATACCTTAAATTATCTATTCGGTATTGATTATTTAGCACCGGCATTAGCGATAACTATGTTTATCTATTTATTTTATAAAAAGAGTATTAAATATAATATTGTTATTTATTATATTCTTACTATCTTTCTAATGTTACTTGCTTTTTGTGCTTCAAAAGAAATTGCTTGGTTAAGCTTCTTTGAACTTGCAGCTAGTGGCTTATTCTTTTTAACAATATATGCTTTAGCTGATTACAAAAATAGTCCAACAATTGCTTTAGCACAAATTCTATATGGTATTATTCTTGGTGTAATTACTGTAATTTTGAAATTTATTATTCCGGATTTTGCCGTACTAGTATCTATGATTATTGGCATAACCATATTATCAGGACTAATTGAACGCATTAGTTATAAACTAAAATATGATAAAAAAATATATAATTTAAGTATCATCATAAGTATTACATTAGTAATTGTTACTACAGTTACATTAATAATTATTAAATAAGCACGTAAGTGCTTTTTCAAATTGAAATAATTTATATTTTATTATATAATTAAATCGAGGTGATAATATGTATTGTGAAAATTGTGGAAATAAATTGACTGAAAACAGCCAATATTGCACGAAATGTGGACATAAAAAGAATGTGATAGAAACTACTACCGCTACCCCTAAAGAAGGAGATGGCAAACGTACTGCTTCAATTGTTTTAGGTATTTTGTCATTAGCAGGCGTTGTTCTTTTAATTTTTTCTCCAATTTCTCTAATTTTAGGTTTAATTGGTTTAATCTTAGCAATAAAAGCTAACAAAACAACTAATAACACCGTAGGTATTGTCTTAAATGCTATTGGTTTGTTTTTCTCAGTTATCATCGTTGCTGTTTTGGCATTATTAATATATCTTACATATGGAATAGTTAGAACAGGCCCAGTTGATTATGGCCATATTATTGAAAACTATATAACTGAATATCAAAATAATGATCATAATTTTTAATTAGATGTAATAAATACATCTAATCTTTTTTAAGGAGGTGTAATTATGAATAATAGTGAACATATCGACAAATTATTACAAACTGTTCCCCATAATCCAGGGTGTTACTTAATGAAGGATAAAAATGGCTGTATTATCTATGTCGGTAAAAGTAAAAATCTAAAGAATAGACTTAGTTCTTATTTTAAACAAACTCATACTGGTAAAACAGCTATGTTAGTAAGAGATATTTTTGATTTTGAATATATCCTTACTAATTCTGAAGTTGAATCATTATTATTGGAATTAAATTTAATAAAAAAATACACCCCTAAATATAATATTTTATACAAAGATGATAAAACTTATCCCTATATTGAACTTACAAACGAAAAATATCCACGACTATTAATAGTTCGCAATCCCAACTTAAAAAGAGGCAAAAATCGTAGATTATTTGGTCCGTATCCTAATGTCGGAGCTGCTAAAAAAGTTGTTGAAATTTTAAATCGTCTATATCCATTAAGAAAATGTACAAATATTCCTAAAAAAGAATGCTTGTATTATCATATTGGTGAATGCTTGGGCTATTGTATCCATGATATTGATGAAGTAAAAGTAAAGGAAATGTTAGATGAAATAATTTCATTCTTTAATGGTAATAGTGAACTAATAATTAATAAATTAGAAAATAAAATGCAATTATTCTCTCAAAAATTACAATTTGAAAAAGCCTTGGAATATCGTAATATTTTAGATTATATTAAAATAACCTTAGAAAAACAGAAAGTAGAATTAGATGATAATTATGATCGCGATATCGTAGGTTACTTTGAAGAAGACAATTATTTATCTATCAACATCTTGTTTGTTCGTGGTGGCAAACTATTAGATAAAAAGAGCAATATCTTTCCAATGATCACCGATATAAATGAAGAAGTTAATACGTACTTATCTAACTTTTATGATAAACATCCATCAAAAGTAAAAGAAGTCTTAGTCCCAAGTATTGTCGATACAACATTATTAAAAGAAACATTTAATCTAAACTTTGTTATCCCTCAAAAAGGAACTAAAAAAAGATTAATTGATTTAGCATATGATAATGCTAAAAATTACTATCAGGAACAAATATCATTAATAAAAAATGATGAACAAAAATTAAATGATAGTTTAATTGAATTGGCAACATTATTAAATATTAAAGAATGCCGTCATATTGAAATTTTTGATAATGCCCATATCTTTGGTTCATTTAATGTCTCTGGAATGGTAACATTTATTGATGGCAAAAAAGCCCCTCAATTATATCGTAAATACAAAATTACTAGTGACAAAAATGATGATTATAATACTATGCGTGAAGTAATATATCGTAGATACTTTAGAGTCTTAAAAGATAATTTAGAAGCTCCTGATTTAATTATCGTCGATGGTGGCGTAGGCCAAGTAAATGTTGCTCGTGAAGTAATTCAAAGTCTTGGTTTAAAAATTCCTGTTGCCGGCTTAAAAAAAGATGATAAACATAATACAAATATGCTAATAGGTAAGTATCCGCTAGTAGATATACCAATAAGAAAAGATAGTTATTTGTTTTTACTCCTTACAAAAATGCAAGATGAAGTCCATCGTTACACGATTACCTATCATAAAGATATTCGTAGTAAAGGCGCTTTATCAAGTATTTTAGATAATATCGAAGGCATCGGTGAAGTGCGAAAAAAAGCCATTTTAAAAAAATACAAAACCATATCGAATATGAAAAATGCCACACTTGAAGAATTAAAAGAAGTAATGCCAGAAAGTGTTGCAATTAGCTTCAAAGAATATCTAAAAAATATTGAATAATCTAGTTATTTATTATATAATTTAAATATAAAAGATAGATGGGATTGATAAAGATGAATGGTAAAATATTAAAAATATCAAGCAATGATTTATATGGTAATGTCGATGATAGATTAGTTTCTCTATTTGTCGCTTTTACCCATAAAAAGTATATGAATAAATATGCTATTTTTACCTTTACAAATGAATATAACAAAAATAAATTATATTATGCCAGTATTCACTTAAAAGAAAACTCCATAGTAACTTTTGGTATTCGTGATGACGAAAAAGAATATATTGAAAAATTTGTAAATGATTACCTTAATGCTAAAGTTGATCCTAACGAATATGAAATTATCGATATTAGTAATATAACTAAAGTAGAACTCGTATCAAGTACAAGTGTTGATTTTGATAAATTAATGGAATTAGATAAATTGTCAATACAAGGAATAAATGACAAAGTAAATGAAGAACTACCAGCTAAAAAACCAATCTTCTTATATATTCTTTTAATAATTTTATTTCTTATGTTAGCGGGAGTAGTATATCTTCATTTTAATCCTGATGTTTTATCAATACCCCTAAAAAAAATAGATTGTGTAATGAGCGAATATGATAAGAAAATTGATTTACCATATCAAAGTGAAGTAACAATAAAATTTAATAAAAATGATGAATTAATTGAAATGTTAAAAGTTAACACCTATACCTTTAAAGAATCTGAAGCTTATTATAGTTTCAAAGAAAACAATCAAGAAAGTGAATACTTTCAAGGTGAAGGTGCCTATAAATACAATGATGATGAACTAACATTAAAAATTATTTATGATGATAAATTAGTAATTTATAAGTATGATGAAATACTTAGATATATGAAAAAAGAGGGTTATAGTTGTGTAGAGGGAGTATATAATGAATAACATGTATTTAATTATCGGAGAAGATAAACAACAAATAGACTTTTATCTAACCGAAATATTAAATAATATCAAGCACACTGAAGATAATAAAATAACATATGATTTAAACCAAAGTAGCATTGCCGATATCCTCGACGAAGCATCGATGATAAGCCTATTTGCTAATACTAAAGTGATTGTTGGTACCAATTTAGATATTAGTAAGATTAGTGATAATGATCTAGAATATCTAGAAAAATATGTAAAAGATATTAATAAAGATGTCTATATTATCTTATTAACTAATAAAGTTGATGCTAGATTAAAAACATATAAAGTGTTTAAAGATAATTTTAAAATAATCGATACAATTAAAACTGATAATCAAGATGAATTACTAATTTATGTAAATAAATTAATAAAAGAAAAAAATTATAGTATCGATAAAATAAACTTAGATTATTTTCTTTCAAAAGCAGGTAAGGACATTAATAATATTAACTCAGAATTAAATAAATTATTTATCTATAAAGAAGAAGATAAAACTATTACTAAAGAAGATATTGATTTACTAATAACTGATAATATAGATAATGTAATTTATGAATTTACAAATGCTGTCTTAGAAAACAATCAGGAAATCATAACTAAAATGTATAATAATTTTATTATTGAAGGTATCTCTATTGATTATCTTTTGGTATCACTAAGTAATGTTTTCCGTCAAGCACTTATAATTAAAGAATTAAAAGACGAAGGAAAAAGTAGTTTTGACATTGCTAAAATTATCAATAAAAAAGAATTTTATGTCAAAAAAATGCTTGAAAGATTATATGGCCATACTAAAAATGACTTATGTCACTATATAAATAAATTAGCTGAAATTGATAAACGAAATAAACAAGGAAAGAGTAATATTGATGAACTTGCCATCTTTTTACTTGATATGAATCGTTAACCATACATTTTGTATGGTTTTTTAGTGTCAAGTAGCCATTAAAAACATAAAAAAAGAAGCACTTAATGTTATAATATATTTAGAAAGTAGGTGCTAAAATGAAAAAAATATCATATATTGTCATTTTTATCATGTCATTTCTTCTTTTAGCATCTAATGTTTTAGCGGATACCAAAGTAGTAGTTATTACTGGTGATGGGGTAAGATTTAGAAGTAGTGCCACCACCGGCGCTAACAACATTATTAGAGAATTTAATAGCGGAGCAGAATTGGATTTAATTGATGAATCTATTGCTAGTGGTAATGGCTGTGATGCTAATTGGTACAAAGCAAGTTATAATAATACTACCGGCTATATTTGTAGTGAATTTGCTGAAATTAAAATAATTAAAGATATTGATCCAAGTGATTATGAAGATTATACAGCATATCTAAAAGAACTAGGATTTCCTGATAGTTATATATCTAGTTTAATAAAACTTCACAATAGCCACCCGACATGGCAATTTAAAGTGTTTAATACTGATTTAACATTCGAATATATGAATAATTTTGAATATGATGGTTACGTTCGTGGATGGAGTTTAATCGAGGATACCGGCAGATATATCGACGGATATAAATCAACAGCTAGTTGGTCATATAATTATCTAACCGATACCTTCAATAATAGTTTTGATGGTGGAGGAAGTTCATGGTATGCTCCAAGAAAAGATGTTATTGCTTACTATATGGATCCAAGAAATTTCCTAACTGAAAAACAAATATTTATGTTTGAAACATTATCATATAATAAAAATTATCAGACTAAAGAAGGTGTCGAAGCTATCCTAAAAAATACCTTTATGACAGGCTATGCTGATAGTGAAAATACTAAAACTTATGCCGATGCCTTTATAGATGCCGCTGTTAAATATGATGTAAGTCCATATTTACTAGTTTCTAGAGTTATTCAAGAAGTTGGTGCAAACGGTAGTACAATCGTATCAGGTACTGTAAGTGGTTATGAAGGATACTATAATTTTTATAATATTAAAGCTACTGGCAGCCAAGGACAAATAATTGTGAATGGTTTAAAATATGCCAAAGAAATGGGTTGGGATAGCCCTTATAAAGCTATCTTAGGTGGTGCTAAATTCTTGGCTGAAGGATATATTAATATTGGTCAAGATACCTTGTATTTACAAAAATGGGATTTAATTGTTCCAAATCCTGGAAAACATCAATATATGCAAAATATTGAAGCCCCATATTATGAAGCAATTAAAACCTATAATAGTTATAACAATAGAGGTGCCTTAAGTAATAGCTTTGTCTTTTCAATCCCAGTATATAAAAATATGCCTGATAAGACCAGTTTACCAAGTAGCAAAAACCCTAACAATTACTTGTCATCGTTATCTGTAAATGGTGCTTACCTATTTGAAAAGCCAACTACTGAAACATCATTTAATTTAGTACTAGACGCCAATACCAGTAGTGTTACCATAGATGCTACCAAAGTAAATGGTGAAGCTAATATTGAAGGAACTGGTAGTGTTTCAGTACCTAATAATAAAGATACCATAAATATTACCGTAACAGCTGGTAATGGTGATAAAAGAATATATAAAATTAATATCACTAAAAAAGAAGTAGAAACATCTGATCCTAATACCCCAGCATTAGATATTAGTGAAATCTTAAGACTTTTAAATATTAAAAATGATGGTACTTATTTCTATGGCTTTGAATTAAACACTAATGCAAGTACAATTATTAAAAGTATAACCGATAAAGAAAGTAAAGCAGTAGTAACATATACCGATAAGAATAATAGTAGTAAAACAAATGGTATTATTGCTAGCGGTGATAAATTAAAAATTAAAACTGATCGTGAAGAAAAAACATACACTTTAATTATTTATGGTGATGTAAATGGCGATGGTAAAATTGCTGCTACCGATTATGTTGCTATCAAAAATCATATTATGGATATTAAAAAATTAAATGATTTTGAACTATTATGTGCTGATGCTAATCATGATAATAAAGTAGCCGCTACTGACTACGTAACAATCAAAAATCATATCATGGATATTAAAAAAATTACCCAATAAGGAGGACGTATGAAAAAAACAATTAATTATTTATGTTTAATGCTAGTAATGTTTATTGGTTTTATACCTAAAGTATTCGCCATAGACATATCTATATCAGTAACAAGTACTACCGTAACTGCTGGAAATACCATCTCACTAAAAGTAGATGGCAGCAGTGGTATAACTGGTAGATTTGATGTTTCATCATCAAATAGTGGTGTTATAAGTCCAACTTCAAATAGCGTATGGATTGATGCTAAAACTGAATACATTACCTTAAATGCTAAAAGTGCCGGTAGTGCCGTTATAACCGTTAGCCCTCATGGTATTATTAGTGATCAAGATACAAACGAACTAAGCATTAGCGCAAAAAGCGTCACAATCACCGTTAATGCTAAACAAACGCCACCAAGTACCAACAATAATCCAAGTACACCAAAACCAAAATCATCCAATAATTCTTTATCAAGTTTAACTATTGATAATTTAAAACTTAATGAAGAGTTTGATAAAGAAAAATTAGAATATACTTTAACCATTCCAGCAGAGACTGAAAAAATTAAAATTAATGCCCAATTAGCTGATTCAAATGCCAAAGTAACAGGTACTGGTGAACACAGTGTAAGTGTCGGTTTAAATACATTTGAAATCGTTGTTACTGCTGAAAATGGTAGTAAAAAAACATATGTCATCAAAGCCACGTTAGAAGAATTAACCCCAATTGAAGTTAATATTGATAATGAAAAGTATACTATCATTAGAAAACGTAAAGATTTACCTGAAATAAGTGAATATAATATTGAAAAAGATATCACTATAAAAGATAATATTATCGAAGGTTATTATAATGAAAAATTAAATTATGATTTAGTTGGTTTAAAAGATAAAGATGGAAATATTAAATACTATATTTATAAAAACAATAAATATACACCATATAATGAATATACCTTTAATGGTACAACACTACAAATACTAGATAAGGAAGTAGAACACTTTAAAAAGACATCATTTACATATAATAAAGACAAAATAACCAGTTATCAAGAAGTAAAAATGGATTTAATTAAAAATACTTATGCTCTTGATAATAACGATATTACAGGCAATCAATTTTACTTATTTTATGCTAAAAATCTTGAAACAGGTGAAGAAAACTTATATCAATATGATGCATTAGAAAAAACAGTTCAAAGATACAATCTTGCCGTTCTAGATATGTATAAAGCAAATAATAGTAAATATTATAAATACTTAATTATGAGTCTCCTAGTAATAGGTATCTTAATTATTGCCATGAGTATTATGATGATTAAAAATAGTAAAAAAAATAAATAAAATCGTAAGAATTATTTCTTACGATTTATCTTTTTATATATTGAATATAGTGGCTTATTAATAACAAGTAGTAGGTTAGGGGTATATTCAATAACATTACCACCAAATCCCATCTTATATAAATATTGTGTATGATACTTACTATCTTTATCGAGATAATTTTTATATATTTCCCCTAAATTAAAGATACGATATCCATATTCATAATACTTTTTAATAATAGCCCATTTTAATATATGTGTTGAATGAATATGTCTAAATTCTTCCTTATAACCATCGATTAGAAAATAAATCTCATGATTATTTTTAATTATCATACTAGTACCTACAATAATATCATCTTTGTATTTAGCATCCAACTTAATTGCTTTTTGCAATTCTTGATTTAATCTCTCAACAGCATTATTAGAGTTAATTTTTTGATTTAATTGTTTCTCAGTAATATTACCAACGTGCCTATTCAGTGAAGCAATTAATCTTTCATTCTTTCTTTTTTCAATACTATATAATTTTTGAACATTAACTAAATATTGATGCGGATTTAATTTTGCTAAAAAGATTTCCATCTTATTATCTTTATTATCATATATAGTCATTAAATTCTGATAAAAAGCTAATTTGTTATTTGTTTTCTTTTTTATAATGTCATATGCAACATCTAAATCTTTTATTGTTCCTCTATGTAATGTTAAGCCAAACTTAATTCCTTCCTTAATATTTCTTTTGGTATTACGATTAAAATTATTATATAATTCATTAATTGAATTATTATCAGAAATCATTACATCATATCTTTCAAAATCAGAATAATAACCTAAACTTTTATAGTTTAAACTGTATAAATTATTAAGATAAGATTCATTATTGACTATCATCCGATTCTTCTTATCATATACATGATACTTAAACATCGGATTAGTAACTAAATATGTTACTTTTCCCTTCTTTAGAAACTTAATCAATTCGTCAGTAAAAGTTTTAACCAAAGAAAAATTTGCATAATCAATTAAATATCCATTTGGAGCTATTGCTTCAAATATACCAGGACGAACGCTATGAATAAGCAATAATGTTGCAGCATAAATATTATCATTATCATCAACTAATCCGAGAAAATAACGACGTTTATCAACATTGTAACGAAGCATTGAATATTCAATAGTTTGACCAAAATTTCTTCTACTATGAATTTTAGCATAATTACGATATTCCGTGTTTGTTAAATTAACTATCTTCATAACGATTCTCCTTTCTGGAAATGATATTATATCATAAGTTAACAAAATTTCAAAGAAAATGTTCCCAAATAGGGAACGTTTTGCCAATTTTTAGGTATTTAAATTGACTATGATATCTTAATATGCTATTTTTAAATAGGTGATAGTATGAATAAAAAGGATTTATTATATAGTTTTATCAAAAATATTGAAAGAAATAGATTACTAACAGTCTTTATCAGTAATATGTTTAATTATGAGAATCTAACCGATTATAATTATTTATTTAGACTAACAAAAACCAATAGTGAAGTAATAATGGATATTTATGATAATATTAGTATTAATCGCTTTAATCGTTACATATTTGT
>CAZLQU010000022.1:0-14935 GCA_964561805.1 uncultured Muribaculaceae bacterium
GCTTCAAAGCTGGAAGCAAATTAAAAGATGCTTTAAACTAATCTTTATAGATTAAGAAAAAAACAACTAATTAAATTAGTTGTTTTCTTTTTTATTTATTTTATTTCTCTATGAATACCAATTACTTTACCCAAAATCATATCTGGTGAAATAATGTTAACATTTAAACTTGGATACTTTGGATTCATTGCTTGTAAAATTATACCTTTTGGATATTTATATAGTTTTCTTACTGATAGAACATTACCTTTGATAGCAATAACAATATCATCACCATTTTTGTATTCTTCTTGTTTAGCAAAATAGATTTTATCATTTTTTAAGTAAAATGGACTCATTGAATCATCTAATAATTTAACTGATAATTCAGATTTACCTACAGGTTCATATGTTGCATTTTTATAAGTATTGATAATTTTTTCTTTTTGAATCGTCAAATTCTTATCAGTTCTTGCATTATTAACATAATTTTTAACGAATTTATTTTCTAGTGTTTCTTTTTCTTCTTTACTTATTTCAATATCATTTAAGATTGATGTATCAATATTAAAGATATGGCATATTTCGAAGAAAATATCGTATGGAATATTCAATAATCCTGTTTCATATTTGTGTAATGTTTGACGATTTTTTTGATGGTTTAGAGCTGCAGACAAATCTTCAAGTGAATAATTATATTTTTGTCTGTTTTCTCTAATTAGATTTCCTACGAAAGGCTTTAGTTCATCACTAACTAATTCTTTTTTTCTAGTTCTCATAATTCACTTCCTTATCAATTATTTTTATTGGCTATATACAATGGTATTGTTCCTAAAATACCAATTATAATCTTAATGGTATATCTAAAGATAATACATAAGATTAAATCAATAGTTTGATATTCAAATAAATAAGCAATTAATATAAGTATAATGTTTTCAACAAACTCAGTAATAATAATCGAAAATACATTACTTAAAACAATTTTGTTTTTTAGTCTTTTAATTGTATAAAATAGTCTTGTGCTTATAATGATTGATATGGTTAAAGATACAATTAGTGCTAAATATATCCTAATATTATAGACAAAGATATTATCATATGCCTTATTAGCTAAATAATTATAATCACTGATGCTTATCATTCCTGATATATTGAGGATACCGCAAGCAACAATCCCAGTTATAATAACAATTAATAAATAGTTTTTAATCTCTATTAAACCTTGTCTTTGTGTTATTAAATTAGCACCAAGAATAATAGAAGTAGTCACTCCAAATCCAAGAGGAACACTAATATTCATAATTGAAATGGTTTTAAGATTCATTACACAGGCAATAAATGTAGCAATAATTGCAAAGACGTATATACCATCTGTCTTATACTTTTTAAATAATAGGGTAAATACTATATAACAAATTATTGATTCTACTAGTACTAAGGCAATGTTAATCATTTCATCACCTTCTTACTTTTGATTAAATAATAAATAAAGCCAATATTTATAGTTGTTATTACTAGACCTACAATATATGTTGAAATACCAATAAAGATAGATGTTTTAATTGGTAATATTTTAATATATGCAACTACATAGAAGATAATCGTGTATAATATGGCAGTAATAATATAAGTTAATAATATAACGATCATTTTGTTATTCTGAACACTGCTTACAAAAACATATAGTTTTGTTACAAGAATTTCACTTAGAAGCATAATGATTGGATATGTTATTAATATTTTATAATTAGTAATAAATGTATCTTTAATATTTATTGAGATTGTTTCTGTTATAGCTGGAATATAATAATTACTTATTGTTAAAAATAATGCAGTTAAAATATTAGTATATAAACTTATTTTTATCAATTCTTTAATTTCTTTTTTACCATATTTAATGATGAATAAGTAGATTATTGTTAAAGTACTGAGATAAGATACAATCCCTAAATTAATATTGAGTTTTAGGCAAGTAACTATTTTAAATGATAAGATAAAGGTAATTATATTCATAATAACAATTGAAAAATAAAAACCACGCTTATCAAATATTTTATATAATAAATATGTTGTAAATGTAGTTATAAATAATATTATTATTAAGAACAATTCATTCATGTATCCACCTTCTTATCCAATATCATTATAACACAAAATTTAAAGATACAAAATGTTTTTGTATCTTTTTCTTAAAATTCTTTTTCTTTTGATTTTATTATATCTATAAATGCATCTATTTGTGAATCTACTTTAATATTCTCCGGTGAAATAAATAATAGTGGTTTTTTTAATGTTGTTGTATCTTTAAATATATTAAAAATTTCACATTCTTCTGAAAAAAGAAATACTATACCATCTACTTGATATTGATAGTAATATATTGCCCCCAGTAATTCTTGGTAATCTTTCCATGGGATAAGATATTGATAATACAATGAAAAATCTGTAGCTATTTTTTTATCTAAGTGTGTGGCAATGATAGAAATTATATTATTGTTTTCAAAATAATTAATAATAGGTTTTATAATGTACTCATCATTTAAATTATATATTGGTGAGACTATTAAAACTTTTTTATTTATTTTGGTTAATTTATTCTTATTTTCATTTTCTTTACTTATATTATAGTTTTTTTGTTTTTTTAGAGCTAATTTAAGACTATAGATTATTTTAATTGGATTTTTAGTAAATCTAAATGCTATTTTACATAATTCAAATAATTGATATCTATGCGAAGTATGGTCCATCCTATAAGTTAATATTTCTTTTGTAGAAATAAATTTTTTAATATTTTCATAAGCAATAAAATGATATTGACACACTTTAGCGTTTTTACCATAATTACAAATTTGAGGAATAAATACGTAATCACACTTGTCTTTTAAATATAGAGCATGTCCAAGATATATTTTATAAGACCAGCAAGATAGTCTTTGAGTATTAGTTGTTCCAAGTTTAATAATTTGTTGATTAGTTTTAGGACTTAATATCACTTTAAGTCCAATGCGTTCAAAGAATGTTTTCCATAATACACCATATTTATAATAATTAAATGCTCGAGGAATACCAATGCTAATTTTTTTCATATTTTATCATTTAATTATATGCATTAAAAATAAATAAAGAATTAAAAAAGATTTCATTTAGAAATCTTTTAACTTAAGTTACCTTCTTCTAACTCATCTTCACTAAGAATAGTTAAATCTGATAAATCATCTTCAGCATATTCTTCTTCATCGTCAATGGAATTGAACTCTTCTTCTTCATCTTGTCCTTCATCTTCAACTTCGTAGTCATCAGTTTCTTCCTCTTCTTCTTTTTCTTCATAAAGATCATCAATATCCATTTTCTTTGATTTATGTTTACTTTTTAGATCCCATTTACCATCTTCTAATAAGATAAATTCTTTAGAGGTGGTTAATGATTGAAAGAAATCAGCTATTTTATCTTGATATACTCTTTCAGATAAATCTAATAATTTACAGATTTCTTTAAATAAATCGGCTGTATTTAAAGTTACTTTATTTTCTTCTAAATACAACTTAGCAATGTTGGTATAAGAGAGTAATTCTAATTCCTCTTTTTTCATTTTACTTAATTTCATTTTGTCCTCCTACATACTTTCTCTTGGTATTATACCGATTAAATCTAAAGCATTATTAATTACTATTTTAATAGCATTTAATAAAGCTATTCTTTCATTTGTATATTCAATGTCATCCGTAATAAATTTCTCTTTACTATAATACGAATGGAATAAAGTGGCTAGTTCATACACGTAATTACAAATAATATGTGGCTCTTTTTTATTTGATGCTGAAATAACAGTGTCAGTAAAAGCTATTAATTTATTCATAATAGTATATGCTAATGGATCATTAATTGTATGAAAATCTTTAATTTCTGGTATTTCTTTTTTATAACTATTAATTATCGAAGAAATTCTAGCATTTGCATACTCAACATAGTATACTGGATTTTCATTACTATTTTTAACAGCTAGTGACATATCAAAATCCATTTGCGTATCAGGACTCTTAGAGGCGAAGAAATATCTAGCGGCATTGACGCCTACTTCTTCCATCAAATCGTTGATAGTTATAGTTTTCCCAGTTCTTTTACTAATTTTTACTTCTTCACCATCTTTTAATAATCTCACCATCTGTAGGATTATGACATTTAACATGTCTTTATTTTTACCTAGTATCTCAATAGCCGCCTTTAATCTATTAATGTAGCCATGATGATCTGCTCCAAGGACATCAATTAATTCATCATATCCTCTTAGTATTTTATCGTTATGGTATGCGATATCTGGTAAAAAGTATGTATATGTTCCATCTTTTTTTATAATTACACGATCTTTTTCATCACCATGATCAGTTGTTTTTAACCATAATGCATCCTCTGAAATGTAGCATGCATTACTCTTTTTCAAGTTTTCAATAACATTTTCAACTAAACCTTTATCATATAATGATTGTTCACTAGTGAAAACATCAAAGTTTACCCTAAAATCATCTAAATCTTTTTTTATTTTTTCTAACATTACAGATAATCCTGCTTGTTTAAAATATTCAATATTTTCTTCTAATTTACTATTTCCATATTTTTCATAAATATTCTTTGCTAAAGTTATAATTTCCTTACCATGATAACCATCTTCTGGTAAATTGCATTCTAGTCCACAAATTTCTTTGTATCTCTCTTTTATTGAAATGCCCAAATTATTCATTTGATTACCGGCATCATTAATGTAGTACTCTCTAGTTACATCATAACCACAAGCAGCCATGATTCTTGATAAATTATCTCCATAGGCTGCTCCTCTAGCATGTCCTATGTGCAAATAACCAGTTGGGTTGGCACTGACATATTCAATATTTATTTTTTTGTTATTTCCAATATTTGATTTGCCATAATTTTTACCTAGTTTATTTATTTTATTTACTTCATTTAACAAAGCTGTTTTACTTAAAAAGATATTTATAAAGCCCGGCTTTACTACCTCAACTTTATCGATGATATTGCTATCAATTTCATTTTTGATTGCTTCGGCAATATCAATTGGATTTTTTTTAAGTATTTTAGTGAGCATTAAAGCAATATTAGTAGAATAATCTCCATAGTTACTATCTTTAGGTGTTTCAATAACAATATTAGCCTGTTCAAAATCAATATTATTCTTTACTAAACTGTCTTTTATTATTTGTTGTAATTCTTTTTTTATACTCATAATACCTCCGTCCAAATGGCATCATTTATAAATATAAATAATAATTCAAGCATCATTATAACACAAGTTATATAAAAAATGAACTCATAAATTTAATTTTTTGATAAATAATAATGATAGACCATAAGAATGTGAGTGATTTTATGAATTTTTTTAAAAAAATCAGGAAGTTATTTACAACTTTATTGCTTATTTTTGTGGCTTTTCATGGCGTTTTATATATATATTGTTTAATTACCCCAAAAATTCAAATAACAAGAAACCAGTCTTATTATTTATATGATAATAATAATGAGTTAATTTTTAATAATTATAGTTGGCTAAGTTTAGATCAAATTAGTGATTATTTAATAGATGCGACTATATCAACTGAAGATAGACACTTTTATTATCATATTGGATTTGATTATTTGAGAATTGCCAAAGCAATTATTACTAATGTTACATCTAAGAGTTTATCTGAAGGAGCATCAACAATAACTCAACAATATGCAAGAAATCTTTATTTAAATTATGATAAAACTTGGAAAAGAAAATTTGAAGAAGCATTGCTTGCTTTTGAACTCGAAACACATTATACAAAAAAAGAAATTCTTGAAGGTTATTTAAATACAATTAACTATGGTGGAATATATGGGATAGAAAACGCCTCAAGATACTATTTTGGAAAATCAGCAGCAGAACTTGACTTGGCTGAAGCATCCATGCTTGCTGGTATCCCACAGTCCCCAGCCAACAATTCGCCATTAACAAATCAAAAAACTGCTAAAGAGAGGCAAGAAACTGTCTTAAAACTAATGCTAAATAATAAAAAAATTACTGAAAATCAAATGAAAAATGCTATAAATACTAATTTAAATTACATTGGTGAAAGTAATACTAATATGACTTCTGGAAAATTATATTACAAAGATGCAGTATTAAGTGAATTAAAGAGTATTCCAGGAATACCAGATTCAATACTTACTACTGGTGGTATTAAAATATTTACTACTTTGGATGAAAAGGCTCAAAGTGAATTGGAAGAATCAATAAAAAATAAAAACTTAGGTGAGTTACAGGTATCTGCAATTTTAATGAATCCAGATAATGGTGAAATACTAGCATTAATAGGTGGTACTAATTATAATAATAGTCAGTTTAACAGGGCAATTAATGCTAAAAGGCAAGTTGGTTCAACAATGAAACCGTTTTTATACTATGCTGCTTTAGAAAACGGTTTTACATCAGCTTCTTCTTTTATAAGTGAGAAAACAACTTTTTCTTTTTCAAATAATAAGAAATATACACCTAAAAATTATAATGATAAATACGCTAATGGTCCACTGTCAATGGGAGCTGCCATTGCTTATTCTGACAACATATATGCCGTAAAAACACATTTGTTTTTAGGTGAAGAAAAATTAGTATCAATTTCCAATAGACTAGGAATTTCAAACAAATTAGAAGCTGTTCCTTCATTAGCTTTAGGAACTGAAGAAATTAGTTTATATGATATGGTTAATAGTTATGCTTCGTTTGCTAATATGGGTTATAAAGTAACCGGCCATTTAATAAAAAAAATAGAGGATAGCAAAGGTAATATTCTCTATGAATACAAAGAAGAAAAAATGAATATTTTAAATGAAAGTTTAGTTTATATTTTGAATGAGATGTTGACTTATACTCATGATACTGATTTTATTGACTATAATTATCCAACACTTATTAGTTTGCTTCCTAAAATGACTAAAAAATATGCAATTAAATCAGGGACAACCAATACTGATATGTGGATTATTGGATATAATAAAGATGCTGTTCTTGGGGTGTGGACTGGATATGATGATAATAGAGAATTTAATGCTAGTGATACGCCTCATCACAAGGATATCTGGATTGAAACAATGGAAGGATATTTAAAAAATAAAAAAAATGAATGGTACAATGCTCCAAATAATATTGTTGGAGTATTGGTTAATCCTATTACTGGGGAATTGGCAAAAGAAGACGATAAAAAGAGTAAGATGTTTTATTTTATTAAAGGAACTGAGCCTTATACAGATTACAATTACGATTTAGATTCAATATTTAAAGAAGAAAATAATGATAATTAAAAAAGCTTTCAATTGAAAGCTTTTATAATTCTATAATAATACAATGACCATTTTCGTTACTATATGCTTTATATGCAATATTATTGCTACTTAGTAATTGTTGAACTATCGTAAAATTATCTGTTTTGGGTTCTTCAATCACTGGAGATACATTAACAGGAACTTCATAGAATGATTCATTTAAGTTTGGTTCAGGAGCTGGTGCTTGGTTATTTAAATCATTATTGAATAATGGTGTTTCTTGCACTACAGGAGGTTCTACACTTGCAGGAGCTTCAGGAGTTGGTTGTGCAATTGGTGCAGGCTCTGGTGTAGTGTTTTCTCCAAACAATGGTATATCAACGCTTGGTGCACTCGCTTCAACTGGAGCAGGAGATGTTTCTGGTATTACAGGAGCCGGTTCAGTATTATTAACTCCAAATTCAGGAATTGGAGACACTGACTCAGAATTAATTTCTGGCATTATAGGTTCAGGACCATTAATTGGTTCCATATTTTGAATTTCTACTTGTGGTAGAGTTGGTTCTTGCACTAATGCTGGTTCTGGAGTAGGAGCAACAACTGGTTGCTCTACTGCAGGCATAGGTGTAGGTGTCACTGCTGGTTGAGGTGCTCCCCCAACTGTTTGCATATTCATTTGATTTAAAGATACATTATTATTTTCTTGATTATTATAGTTTGGGAAAAAATTTCCATTATCCATATTATCACTTTCCTTTTCTTCTTTTTCTTTGTTTATTATATAGTCTAAATCTTTAACAGATAGTCTTTCTTTAATTATTCTTTCTAATAATTCTATTTGTCTATTTTCATCTTTAACTGTTAGTAATGTTCTAGCATGCTTTTCACTTATTTGTTTTTTATTAATTGCTTCCTGAACTTTTTCGGGTAGTTTTAATAATCTTAATTTGTTGGCGATAGCTGGTTGAGATTTTCCAATATATTCACTCAGTTGCCTCTCAGTCATTTTCGTAGTTTTTATAATTGTATCATAGGTTTTTGCTTCTTCAATAGGTGTTATATTTTCTCTTTGAATATTTTCAATGAGTGCTATTTCTGATACTTTATCATCTGAAATATCTTTAATAATTACTGGTATTTCTGTAAGACCTACAATTTTAGCCGCTCGATATCTTCTCTCACCAGCAATTATTTCATATAAATTATCTTTTTTTCTTACTAAAACGGGATTCAATACACCATATTCTTTAATTGAAGTTGCCAATTCATTTAATGAAGATTCATTAAATATTTTTCTTGGTTGATTGGGATTTGGTGTCAGTAACTCCATTTTGAGTAACGTTATGTTTTCTTGCGGCAAACTACCACCTCTTTATTTCTTTTCTACCCTATATTAATATAATACAATAGATTCTATTTTTTTTCAACATTTTTTTATGACTTTATGTTATACTTAGATGGGGATTAATTATGAAAATAAAAAATGTGGATATTAATTTTGATGAAGCTATTAAATATGCTAATCATGATGAATTGTTATTAAAGCATTATGATCATGGTATTTTACTTAATGATTATCAAGTTAATATATTAAAAAACAAAGGATTTGATTTTAATAAATATACAAGCATGCGAGAATTACTATTTGATATAGAAGAATACTTGAATGATAATTATGATGACGAATTAGATTTAGTTAGTAATCAAATTGCAGAATTAATCTATTATCGTGACACTAAAAAATGAGACAATGTCTCATTTTTTAAATTTCTTTCTTTTTTATCTGACTATATATTCTAGGATATATTAAAGGAGTTGCTTTTTCCTTCATAACCATATAAATCGTTCTTTTGCTTTTTTCATATGGTAATTCAAATTCTATTATTTTTTCATTAAATAAAGATAATTTTTGATAATAATTATTAATATTAAGTATTTCTTCACTAATATTGGATTTTAAAGAAATAAATGTACCATTAATTTTTAGTAATGGAATTGAATATTCAAGTAAGTGTTTTAATTGGGCAACAGCACGAGATGTAACAATATCATATTTTTCTCTTAATCTTTTTGCATAATCTTCGCATCTAGCATTAATAACATTAATATTTTGAAGTTCTAATTTATCAATGACCATTTTTAAAAATTCACATTTTTTATTGGTAGCATCTAATAAATCTATTTTAATATTAGGAAAGATTATTTTTAGCACTAACCCAGGAAATCCAGCACCAGTACCAATATCACATATATATTGGTTATCCAATTTTATAGCTTTTACAATTGTAATAGAATCGTAAAAATGCTTTAAATATACTTGGTTTTCTTCAGTAATAGCAGTTAAATTATATTTTTTATTTTCTTCAACTAGCATTTGATAATAAGTGTTTAACTGATTTAATTGATTATTACTCAATTTAATATTCAATTTTGCTAATTCATTAACAAATTCTTCTTTATTCATTATAATACTTCCTTAAATAAATCATTAGTATTGATATATCAGATGGATTAACGCCACTAATTCTTAGGGCTTGACCAATGGTAGTAGGGTTAACTTTTATTAATTTTTGCCTTGCTTCACTAGCAAGATTTGGTACTTTAGTATAATCTAAATCAAAAGGTATTTGTTTTTCTTCTTGTTTTAACATCTTCTCTGCTTCTTTATTTATTTTATTAATATACCCTTCATATTTAATATTAATTTCAACCTGTTCTTCAACATCATTTGGATAATCTTTTGGAATTATCTTATTAGATTGAAGAATATTTATAGTTATTTCTGTTCTTTTTAATAAGTTATATAAGCTAATACCATCTTTGATTGGGGCACTATTTAGTTTTGTTAATAATTCATTGTGTTCTTTCGTTGGCGTTAATTTATGCTCTTTTAAATAACTTGTTAATTCCTTAATACTTTTCTTTTTATTTATAAATTTATCATATCTTGCTTTTTTGATAGTCCCAACTTGGTAGCCATAGTCTGTTAATCTTAAATCAGCATTATCGTGTCTCAAAATTAAACGGTATTCTGCACGTGATGTTAACATACGATATGGTTCTATTGTACCCTTAGTTACTAAGTCATCTATTAATACACCAATATAAGCTTCATTCCTTTTAAGAATTAATGGTTCTTTATTATCTATTGCTAAAGATGCATTAATACCAGCAATTATTCCTTGACCAGCAGCTTCTTCATAACCACTTGTCCCATTTATTTGACCAGCAGTATAAAGATTTTTTAATACTTTAGTTTCTAAACTACGATTAATCTGTGTAGGATAGATAGCATCATATTCGATAGCATAGGCATATTTATTAATAATTGCATGTTCTAAGCCTGGTAATGAGTGAACCATTTTTTCTTGAACATCACGAGGCATACTTGTTGAAAAACCTTGAAGATACATATCATCATAATACATGCTTTCTGGTTCAATAAATAATTGATGTTTTTCTTTGTCACTAAAGCGAACTATTTTATCTTCAATTGAAGGGCAATATCGTGGACCAACACCTTCAATATCATCGCGTCCTCCATACATTGCAGATTTATTTAAATTATCTAAAATTATCTTGTGTGTTTCAGGCGTTGTATAAATTAAATGACATGGTACTTGTTTGCTTGTATCATATGGTATAGTTTCTTCAGTATTAAAACTATAACAAATAGAATCTCCTTTTTCTTCTTTAGTTTTTGAAAAATCAATTGAACTCTTTTCTATTCTTTGTGGAGTCCCTGTTTTTAATCTTAATATTTCAAATCCATAATCTTTTAATTTATCACTTAGATGCATAGATGGCCTTTCACCATGAGGACCACTTCTAGTTCTTTCTGATCCAATTAGAATATCAGCTTTTAAGTAAGTACCAGTTGTCAAAATTACTTTTTTACTATAAATTTTCTGATTATTTTCCGTAACAACACCAAAAACTTCATTATTATTTACGATTAAGTCTTCAACCATTGTTTCCATTATTGTTAGATTCTTAGTTTTCTCTAAAATATTTAACATTTCTTTTGGATAAGTTATTTTATCTACTTGAGCGCGTAGTGATCTTACAGCTGGTCCTTTGGATGAATTTAACATCTTCATTTGGAGAGCTGTTTTATCAGCAATACGACCTTGAATACCACCTAAAGAGTCAATTTCACGGACAATTATTCCTTTGGCTGATCCACCAATAGATGGATTACATGGAAGGGTAGCAATATTGCTCTTACTTGCGGTAATTAGTAATGTATTTTTACCAATATTAGCACTAGCATATGCCGCTTCACATCCAGCATGTCCACCACCAACGACAATTATGTCATACTTCATTTTATCACTTACTTTCCTAAACAAAAGCGAGAAAATATTTCATCAATTAATTCATCAGTATAAGTTTCCCCAATTATCTCACCTAAAGTATTCCAACAATTTTTTAAATCCATTTCAATAATATCGATTGGGGTTCCTTTTTCGATATTATTTAGCGATTCATTAATAATATTTAAACTTTTTTTTAGAAGGGAAATACTTCTGGCATCACTTAAATATGTTAGATCATTGGTAATAATTTCTCCAAGATTAAACATTTCAATTATTTTGGCTTTTAATTTATCAATTCCAATATTTTCTTTAATACTTATTTTTATTACATTTTCTTCATTAATAATAAGTTCATTATTTAAATCAATTTTATTGATAACAATGATATGTTTTTTGTTTTTTATTTTATCCAATAATTCTTTTTCATTATTATTTAATTTTTCATTATTATTTAACATAAATATTATTAAGTCGGCATCTTCAATTATAGCTAAGCTCTTATCAACACCTAATTTTTCAACAATATCCTCTGTTTCTCTAATACCAGCAGTATCTATAACATGGCAAGCAATACCATTTAAAAGAAAATCACCTTCGACAATATCTCTTGTAGTACCTTCAATATTAGTAACAATTGCTTTATTTTCTTCAAGTAAGGTATTCAATAGACTACTTTTACCTACGTTTGGTTTACCAATAATACCAATTTTTATACCAGTATTTAATAATTTCCCATTTTCAGCATTCTTAATGGTTGTCAATAATTTTTCTTTAATTTTATATATTTCTGGTGTGATTTTATCATTAGTTAAAACTTCAATATCTTCATATTCAGGGTAATCTATATTAACTTCAATATTACTAATAATACTAACTAAATCACTTCTTATATTAGATATAATACTAGATACACTACCAGTTAGTTGATTAATTGACATTTCTCTTGATTTATCACTTTTAGCTTCAATTAAATTCATTACACCTTCGGCTTGAGTTAAATCAATACGTCCATTTAAGAAAGCTCTTTTAGTAAATTCACCTGGTTCAGATAATCTTGCACCATTTGATAATACTAATTCAAGAACTTTATTTGTTGTGCTAATTCCACCATGACAATTAATTTCGACAACATCTTCAGTTGTAAAAGTTTTAGGTGCTAACATAACACTTACTAAAACTTCATCAATAACTTTATTTTCATCAATAATATGACCATAATGAATGGTATGACTTTTGGCATTTAAAATGTCTACATCAAATATTTTATTAACTATTTTAATCGCATCTTTACCACTAACTCTAATAATTGATATGGCACCAACACCTAGAGCGGTTGAAATAGCAGCAATCGTGTCTTCCATGAGAGCACCTCCAATTCGTAAATATTTTAGCATAGAATTTAAAAAAAAGATATTTTTTTATATCTTTTTTATTAAACTTCTTTAGGTTTTACAACAACACATCTATTAGGTTCTTCACCGATGGATTCAGTATAAACGTATTTATTATCAGATAAAATGCTGTGAATTATTCTTCTTTCATATGAATTCATAGAGTCTAATTTAGTTTCTACCTTTGTTTCTTTTACTTCTTTTGCTACTTTTTTGGCAAGATATTCGAGATTCTTTACTCTTTTTTCTTTATAGTTTTCAACATCTAGAATGATACCGATAAATTCATTAGTCTCATTATGTACTATTTGTCTTACGATAGTTTGTAGTGCTTCGATTGCACGACCATTCTTTCCTATTAAGACTGCATTGTGATCTGAGAATATTTTAATTGTAATATTATCATCTCTACGTCTAACTTCAAGATTTACTGTCATCCCCATCATTTTAGTAATTTCAGTTATTGTTTCCTTAATAAAATCAATTAAATCATTGTAATTTATTACCTCAATTTTGACACTTTTTTTAAGTAATGTGTTTTTTTCTTCAAGGACGTTAACTATTAAATTTTTCTCAGCTACCTTTAATTCTTCTAATGCTTTACCAATAGCTTCTTCTTTTGTTTTTCCTTCATATGTATATTTTTTCATTTATTTAACCTTCTTTCTTTCAACCATTAAGTTTTGAACAATAGTAAATATATTTGATGTTACCCAATAGATACCTACTGCACTAGCAATAGTAAATGAACTATAAGTGATAATTGCTAACATAAAATATAATGTTGTTTTCATATTCATTGCTGGATTTGTTGCTTGATCTTTGAGTGTCTTTCTAAATGAGAATAATGTTGCTACGAATATTAAGATAACTAAAATTATATACCAATATTCGCCGCCTTTAATAGCTGTCCACGGTGTTTTACCTAATTCTAAAAATAAGAATTTATCTTCAAAAATAGCTGGTGTTCTTTGAATTGCTTCATAGAAAGCAAGTAATAATGGCAATTGAATAAAAGCTAGTAAACATCCTGCCACAGGATTAATTTTGTATTTTTGATAAATTACCATCATCTCTTGAGCCTTTTTATTTTGATCTTCAGCACTTGTTTTATTCTCATATTTCTTTTCTATTTTTTGCATTTCTGGTTGAGCTTTTTTTAATAATTCAGATTGCATAGCTGTTTTTCTTGTAAATGGAAACAATATTAATCTAATTATTAAACATGTAACAATTAGTGCTAAACCATAATTTTTAAGAAATACTCCCACTTTAATGATAACCCACGCTAATGGTTTAACAAATAAACTTGTCCATAAACCTTCATAGTTACCTATAGGACTAAATTTTTTACAAGTTGGTAATTTGTTAATATCAATATTATTTTCTTCATAAATAGCAATTGTACTTTCATTAGTAGGCCTACATATAATATTTTCAGTAATCATATGCCCTGTTTCTTCATTTCTAATTGGTTTATTATCTTTGTCTTTTAAAAACTTAGTACAACCTGTTAATAGGAATACTGCAAGAAGTAATACTAATACTTTTTGATATCTTTTCATTTAATTTCTCACTTTCTTTAATAGATCTAATAAGTTGTTAGCCATATCATTATAATCTAAAGATAATGCGGCTTCTTTTATAATTATAACATAATTGTAATCATTTGGTATATTAATTTCACTATGTATAATAATACTTTTTATCTGTCTTTTAAGTTTATTTCTAATGTGGGCTTTACCAACTTTTTTGGGAATAGTTATGCCATATTTATTTGAATCTTCTGATTTTTCATAATAAATACTAAAGTAATGATTCTTTAGAGATTCACCATTACTAATAATTTTTGAATATGTTTCACTATTTTTTATTATTTTTTCTTTATTCATGGGTTCACCTTTTCATTATTATATCATAGATATAAAAAATAAACAAAAAGATAGTGGA
>CAZLQU010000023.1:0-14763 GCA_964561805.1 uncultured Muribaculaceae bacterium
CGTTTTTCTGGAATGTATGAAAGGTATTTGCATGCTGATGCTTATCATACTTCGTTTATAGTAAATAATGGTTGGTTATTGCTTGAATACACATTAGCTCAAGAATTAGCTGAAAAAATGACTTATAAAATGGTCGATAAAATAAGACCAGGATATCGTCCTGGATTAGAAAATGAAGTATATCCAATCGACGAAAGTAAGGTATCTAGTAATCTAGAAATGTATCGTATGTTTCAAGAAATACTTGTACATTTTGGCTTGACATTAAATCAAATAGGTACAATGTATGATTATTCTGAAAAGAGTATTTTAAATGATCTTATAAAATATTCAATTAATAATAGTTTTTCTAGTATGGTCATAGATGAATATAATCATAGAGGATTATCGCTTGAATTATATCAATTATTATATCTTATGGGATTATTAATCAATGAAAAATTGCGTTATTATAGTATTAATTTTAATAGAGTTGAATTATCTATAGATGAAGTTAATATGATATATGATAATGTTATGAATCTTATGAATTCTTTAATTAGTTTTGATAATAAAGTAGAGAATAAACAATCTAATATTTATATTTTACATGATCCAAAAGTAAAAGAAAAATTGCTAAAATTAATTAAGTATAATGAAATATAATTTGTTTGGATTATATTTCATTTTTATGTTATAATTTAAATGTGTCCTCGTAGCTCAGTAGGATAGAGCGATCGCCTCCTAAGCGATAGGTCGTTGGTTCAATTCCAATCGGGGACGCCATTTTGTATGAGACTCTAACTAATAATTAGAGTTTTTTAATTATTTACATAAAGTGTCATTTGTTTATTTAATTCCTTATATTTATTGACTTTAGTAAGTTATTTATATATAATTAGTATAGGTGATATAATGAGGAAGTTAGTAAATGGTATATTAATTTTATCATTGTGTTTAATATTGTTAATTCCTTGTAAAGTTTCTGCTAAAACCTTACAAGATTTATATAATGAGTTAGCTAAATTACAAAATCAATATGAGGCTAATAAAAATAAAAGGCAATTAACACAAGCACAAATCAATGAATTAAATAATGAAATTAATACAATTTCAGCATCAATTGAAAAGACAAGGGAAGAAATAAAACAAACGGAAATTGATATCGAATATAGTAAACAAAAAATTGAAGATAAGAAAGTTGAAACGGATGGATTGCTTCAATTCTTACAGGTATCAAATGGTGGAAATATCTACTTGGAGTATTTATTTGATGCTGAAAATTATACTGATTTTATATATCGTTATGAAGTTGTAAAACAACTTACTAATTATAACTCAGATTTGATAGATGAGTTGGAAAAGTTAATTATTGAACTACAAGCTAAAGAAAAAGAATTAGCTGAAAAAAATGTTAAACTTGAAAATGATCGTAAATCTTTAACGGAAAAAGTTAGCACTTTAACTTCAAATTTATCTGGTTACATGTCTGAAGGTGTCGATATTGAAGAAGACATTAAAGATATGAAAAAGATGATTAAAGTATATGAAGATATGGGCTGTGAACGTAATCAAGATCTTAGTAGTTGTAGTGGATCAGTAAATGCATATGGTTGGAAATTTCCGTTATCATATGGTTGCGTAACGAGTGAATACACTGGATGGAATCGTCGTACTGACTGGAGTGGCGGTGGTGGACACCACGCAATTGATTTGGACTGTGTTGGTGAAGGAACAAATGTATATGCGGCTGCTGATGGTGTAATATCAAGAATTGCCTTCTTTGGTAGTTGTGGTGGTAATACAGTGTATATTTCACATGTTGTAAATGGCAAGAAATATACGTCACAATATATGCATTTACTTCGTGTAGCAAGTGATATGTATGTTGGTAAAGTTGTTACTGATAACACTGTTATTGGTTATGTTGGCGGATGGAGCACATCAATTGAGCATGGTGGATATGATTACTGTACTACAGGCACACACTTACATTTTGGTATTGCTGAAGGTCATAGTGCATATGATTTTAATTCACACTCAATTAATCCACGTGAAATATTTGGTTTCCCATCACTAGTATATAATGGGGGCGGATTCTTCTATCGATAATTATAAAGGAGAAGGGTAGTAATGAAAAACAAAAAGAATATATGGCATTTTACTTGGATTGTTGGGATATATGCAATTTTGGTTACAATATTAATATTAACTATACAATATAAAGTAAAATGGGAAAATAAAGATCTTAATACATACTTATATTTTTATAATTGCAGTGGCTATATATGTACTACGAATGAAAAAATTGATAACTATGATAGCCATTTTAGATGTGAGAAGAAAGTATGCCCATATGTTAAGGAAAGACAAGATGATTTGTTTGTTTTGACTACTGGTGAGAAAGATTATTTATTTGATTATAAAAATGATAAAACAATTAGTGATGAATATATTAATTACTCTATTATGAATGATGGGGTAGTGGTAAAAGATAATAGTGGCAAATATGGAATAATTGATTTTGCTGGTCAAGTACTTATTGCTCCTTATTATAATAAAATTGTCGATTATAAAAATGGTTATCTTGCATATGCTGAAAATGGCAAGATAGGAATTATCAATAGTGAAAAAAACATAAATATAAATCCAACATATGAAGGCGTTAGAATGATAAGCGATAATAAATATGCATATTTAGAAGATGGTAAATATTATATAGCTTCATATGACACTGAATTACCAATTAATAATTTATCTTATGACTATGTTTATCCAATTGATGATATAATACTTACTTTCAAGGATAGAAAACTAGATATTTTATCTGATAATATGGAATCTAAATTATTACTTAAGATTGATACTACCTATACATATACAGAAGAGAAGGAGAGGGATAGTCTTAGAATATATAGGGAAGGCAACCTACTCCACTTTAGTATTGGTAATACAGATAATAGCGTAGATTATATTTTTGATCTTAAGAATAAAAAATTATTTTATTAAAAAAAGAATATTTAAAGTATTCTTTTTATTTTGTATATTATATTTGTATATCATATATATCCTTATATATAATATAAATATGATATCTATACCTTATATATTATAATAAGGATATATATGATGCATTCAATGTGGACAATTAATCATCTTTATTATTTTCGATGCAAATTTTAAAAATTAATTTTTGCATTGAAGCTTACCAAGTGTTCATCTGTTTCTAACTCGATGCAAAATTCTTACGCGCATTATTACCTTATAATTATATATAATGATTAAAAATATATTTTTAGCTTTGTAATTGAAATTATTTTTATATATTTATATTTTATTCATAAACATAATTATGATATAGCGTAGTAAAGATTATTTTATAATTTAAAAAAATGTTATATTCAAAATATAAAGAAGTTAACATAATATATATTATAGGAACTTAACCTTTGCTTGTTTTAGGGCTGTAATAAATCCTTCTTAATTTTTATTAATACTATTATCCTTTTATATTATTAAATACTGTAATATTCTATTTTACCTAAAAATTAAAAAGCAAACAAATATTTATTATAAAAAAAGAGTATCACTACTCTCTTCTATCATATCTATCTATACAATCTTGTAAAAAAATTAATAATAATATATAATATTATTGAAAGGATAATAAAATGGTATTTTTAAGATCGTGCAAAATTATATATGAAGATTTCACAATAAAGCAAGTGAATGAATGTGATGGCTTAACTTCAATATTTAGTATGCCTAATTTATCTAGTGATGATTTATTAGTTATGTTAATTGCATTTCTGATAACGTTGTATTTTATTTTGAAAATAAAGAAATTAAAAAAAGATTAATATGATAATCTTTTTTATTATTGATTATATAAGCCTCTAGATTGAATCTCGGCTATCTTATCAAATACTTCACTAGCATTATGTTCATTTATTTCGGTATATCCTAATTCTTTTAATGCTAATACTTTAGCAGTATTTAATTCTTGAGTTCTACTTAATTTTTCTTCATTCTTTCTAGATAATTCATTTTCCCATCTACGATGTGATTCAGCTAATTTAGTTCTTGAAGCACCACCATTATTGTATAGTGTCATTGCTGAATACATTATACTTTCAAATACAAATTGGCCATCTTCTTCAAATTCATATGTAGTTGGAGGTGTAAAACCAGCTGCTTTTGAGAAATAGCCTAATACATATCTTGCTTCTTTTGTTTTAGCACATGTATTAATAAAATGATATAAATAATTTAATAAAGTTAAACTATTTTTAGTTTTATCTTCATTTAAGATTTCTTTTAGTAAGAAAACAATATCATTGATTATGTTTTGTTCTTCAGGTCTTAGACCAGTAAGTTCAATTATTTCATTCTTTTTAGCTGTAGTTCTTTTAGCATTAAATAATTTATTTCCTACTTCTTGAATATATTCTTTAGTAAGATCTATTTCCCTTAATTCATCTTCGTTCTTAACATTTAATAAAGCAAATAAAGCTTGTGATTTATCATTGGATAATTTAGATAGATCTTCTCCATCTAGATAGTTATATACCATCTGTCTAGATACACCTAAATATTTAGCTAAATTAACTTTTGATATATTGGCTTCTTTTAAAATTACATTTATTTTTTCTACGGTATTCATAATTACCTCCATACATTTATAATTTTATCATTTTACATTTATTGTGTCAAGTCATTGGGAGTATTTGATTGAGTAGTATTTTCAATATTTTGTACTTCTTCCACTGGCTTAGGGATTGTGTTTACAGTATTTGTTTGTGTTAGATTAGTTCCACATGCAATACAGAAATTACCATGTCTTTTTGTTCCACAATTTGGGCAAAAATTAATGGTAGTTGGTATATTTGATGGTTTATCATTAATAGGTATACTACTATATAGGTATTTTCTGGCTGCTGCTACCCTCTTTACTTTTTTAATGCCATAAATATATATAAATATTAGAAATAATACAAAGACACCAATAAAGAAATAGCTTTCTGTCATTAAGCAATAATCATATATACCATGAGCTACAGTTGGAGCAATTATACTTAGGGCAATATTCTTTTTAAATAACTTATCATTGTGATTAATCGTAGCAATTTTAGCTAGGCCAATATATTCACCCATAATAATGGCATCGGCTGCATGGCCTGGTATAGCAGTTATTGCTCTCATAATTCCAGTACTAATTCCTGAACTTAAAACGTAAAAAACATTTTCAAAGCATGCAAAGCCAAGAGATACAAAAACGGCATAAACAATGGCATCATATACTTGATCAAATTCTTTATGCTTAAATCCCACGTTATAAACAACTAGCCATTTAAATACTTCCTCGACTAAGGCTACGCAGATAAATGCATAGAATAACCAACCAATCAATGTGCGATATTCTTCTGATCCAAACATCGGCCCTAGAATTACTTCTAAAATGGCAGCTGGTAAGCAAATTAACATTCCAAATAAAAACAATTTACGTAGTAATTTTGGAGGCTCTTTTTGGTCATCCTTTTTATAAATATATAATCCAATTAAATAAACTGGCAAAATAGATATTGCTAATAAAATTAAAAAACTTAGCATTTATATCACCCTTATTCTCTATCTTAATTTTATCAAAAAAATGTAAATTAGTCCATAAAAAAATAACTAAAATTAGTTATTCTTTTGATACTTTATCAATAATACCGCCACCTAGGCATAAATCATCTTTATATAGGACACAAAATTGTCCAGGTGTTACGGCTTTGGCATTTTCATAAGTAAGTTCTAAAGTATTATTATCTAGGTATTTTACTTTGCATGGAATGTCTTTTTGACGATAACGGAATTTGCATGAGCACTCCTCTACTCTATCATCTGTTAGATAGTTAAAGTCTGTTATGATAGCTTTATTTGAAAATAAATACTTGTTTTCATCACCACTACATACATATAAAATGTTATTATCTAGGTCTTTTTTTACAACGAAAATTTTATCTTCAGCACCACCTAAATTTAGACCTTTTCTCTGCCCTATTGTATAGTACATAAGTCCATTATGTTCACCTAGAATTTTGTTGGTTTCAATATCAATGATTTTACCACTTTGATTAGGTAAATAATTCTTTAAAAACTTGGTAAAATTTCTTTCACCAATAAAACATATACCGGTAGAATCTTTCTTTTTAGCAGTTACTAAATCATTATCTTTTGCAATTTTACGTACTTCTGGTTTAGTAATATCTGCTAATGGAAAAATAACGTCTTTAAAGATATCTTTATTAACATAGGCTAAGAAATAACTTTGATCTTTATTTAGGTCAGTTGCTTTACATAATTTACCATCACGTATTTTAGCATAATGACCGGTGGCAATATAGTCAGCCCCTAATTCTTTAGCCTTTTTATAAAATAAATCAAATTTTATATATTTATTACACATAACGTCTGGATTTGGAGTTCTTCCTTTTTTTAATTCATCTAAAAAATATGTAAATACATTATCCCAGTATTCTTTTACATAATCAACACGGTATAATGGAATACCTATTTTATCGCATACTTCTTTTGCATCGTTATAGTCTTCTTCTTGTGGGCATATATCATTATTTATATTGGGGTTACCTAAATAGTCATTATTGATAGTACTATCCCAATTACGCATGAATAAACCGATAACTTTATATCCTTGTTCAATTAATTTTATGGCTGCGACAGATGAATCTACACCCCCAGACATGCCAATTACTACTGTTTTCATAAAACTTCACCAACAAAATTATATCATAAAACATCCAAATTTCAAATTAAATATATAGTTTAATGATTAATTTGACGAGTGATGGTACTAAAAAAGCTTCACTTAATGATGAAATAATACTAATAATAATTGAAAATACAAATATTAATAAATAATTTTTAAGGAAATGTTTAATATATAGATTATTATTAGTTTTAAAGATTAGTTTAAGTAAATACCATGAAAATGTTATACTATAGATAGTCAAAATTAAAATAACAACAATATTTAATAATTCACCAAATATTAGATAAATAAAAGATAATAAGATACCTTTATATTTATATGTTAAGATAAATGAGGCAATGCTAAAACTAAAGATAAAACCTTTAAAAAATATTATTAAAAGATTAAAGATGATGCCTAATAGTGCCATTCCTAGTATCCAGATTAGTATGACGTATATCAAATTGATGGAAAGACAATTTTTGAGTGTCATAATACTGGTGATGGAACCGTTATTGATGTTATCAATAAATATTTTTATTTTATCGGTAACTAGTATTCGATCATTCATACTGATAATTACTGAGAAAACTGAACCCATGATGACGCCAAGAAATAATACAAAGATAGCAATAGTATTAATTTTTTTATGTGGTAAAATGATACTTTTAATGCGATTATATTTTCTTAACATGATATTCACCCATAAAATTATATTCTTTAATATTGTAAATATGCTAGTTTTTAGGTATAATTAATATGAGGTGTAATAATGAGTAAAAAGAAGAAAAAGAAAAAAACTAGTTTGATTGCTAGAATTATGGGAATATTAATGCTAATACTAATGCTTGGATCAACTGTTGTTGGCGTTCTTGCTTATGTTGTAAAATAAAAGAACTATTACTAGTTCGTTTTTTTATTTTACAACAAAGGCTAAATATGCAACAACACCAGCCACAATTATTGTAATTGCTACCAATAACCAATAACTTGTAAAACCACTACTCATTTGAGGTTGTAATTCTCTACTAGGCATTACTTCTGGTTCTGGTTCATGAACTGCTTTTGGAGCATCTACTTCATTATTATAACTACCTACGACAAAGGTAATAGCTGGAGTTTCCATTTTTTTATAGGTAGTAGCGTTGACGTTATACATTTGAATTACTTCAAGTAAATTCTTACATGTAATGCGTTCTTTATATCTAGTTGTAAACCAATTAATGAAGGCTTTATATCTATCATTATTAATTAGAATTACTTGATTATCAATATTCTTATTGGCTTCTTTTAGATTTAAGTATGCACCATTAATTGTTTTAGCTAAGATCATATCGATAGTTTCATATTTATTGGTATCCATTTTTTCTAAGATACTCATACCATCTTCATCTAAGATTGGTAATACTAATGTTATATTATAACCATCAATATATGAAAAAGTATTTTTAACATTTTCCATAACCCATAATTCATCAGACATATCTAAGTTATAATTATCCATTTTTGATTTTAGTTCAATACAGATATTAGTCGTATCAAAGTTTTTGGGAATGGTAATGTAATAACTGATGTCTGCTGTTTTAACATAATATACTACGTGATTTGCTAAATCTAAGACTTGTCTTTTGTCCATATTTATTCCTCCATTATTTTTCAACTTTATATACTTCTAATCCGGCATTTATTAGTTCATCGATAGTAACTAATTCTTCTTCTAATGCTTTAACTACGAGTACTTTTTTACCATCAGGAAACTTAACAAAGACAGAACTACTTTTTATACAAGGAAATGAATAAGTATATTTATCATCTTCATAGAACTTTTCTATAGACTCGGCACACATATAAGATGCATCTATAATTTGTATTTGTTTACTACGTAAATTTCTATTTATACCAATTAAGATAATTGCAATAATAACAATTACAAAAGTTAAGACACCAAATAGTATTACGATTTTATCCTTTTTCATATCTTATTCTCCTACAATATGATTATAGCATAATATATAAAAAAAGAAAAGATAAATTTTATATTTATCTTTCTAAATAATTATGACTGCATGCTCTAATTAAACGATTCATAATTGCTAGGCCTAATCCTTCTTTACTTACTCCCTCAATTAAGATTAATTCAGGGTTGTAAGTATCGGCAAGACGTAATAATTTAAAGATATTATGAGCAATTTGAGTTAGATTAGTACCATAGTTTAAGAATTTCTTACATGGAATATTTGATAAGATATCGCTTCCGATAATAACGGTATTTTTTGTACTTTTTTCTTTAAAATAAGATACTAATTCTTTTTTATTTTTAATATAAATTAGTTCACATTTAGCATTTGGCGCATAATGCTTATATTTCATACCGGGACTTTCTACGGGTCCGGATACTTTTTTAAAAACATTATCTGATACTTTTACGTTACCTATTACTTCTTTTATATCTTCGGCAGTAATGAATCCTGGTCTTAAGATTACTGGTATGTTATCAATTACTTTAACGACTGTTGATTCAAGGCCAATATCGGTGTTATCACCATCAATAATGTAATCTACTTTATTATTAAATTCATTGACAATATCGGCAATATCTGTTCCTGATGGTTTGCCTGATATATTTGCTGATGGGGCTGCAATGGGAACTTGGGATGATGATAAAATTAGATTAGCTATTTTATTTGAAGGAATTCTTATGCCCACAGTATCAAGTCCAGCTGACACGTTATCTGGAATATTATCCTTCTTTTTTAAAATTAGAGTGAATGGTCCTGGCATAAAGGCGTCAATTAATTTCTTTTCAATATCATTAGTAATATAGGCATATTTTTCAATATTCTTTTTATTATTTAAGTGTACAATTAGTGGGTTATCTCCTGCTCTTCCTTTGGCAATAAAGATTTTTTTTACTGCTTCACTATCTAGGGCATTTGCTCCTAGTCCATAAACTGTTTCTGTTGGGAAAATAACTAGTCCCCCACTCTTCAAACATTTGTTAATATTTTCAAGTTCGTAGACACTAATTTTTTCTTTCCAATTATATACTTCCATTCTATCCCTCTATTCTAAGAATTGGCAATGCCTGCACAATTCTTCACATTTATAGCCCTTTTTAAAGCCCTCACGCATCGATTTTACCCGGTTACTATTAAATATATCATCTAGGTTACTTTCGTAAATGTTGCCTAAATTTATTACTCCTTTTGCATCTAAGCAGCATGGGATAATTGTTCCATCAGATAAAATACCGATATGATCAATTAATCCTTTACATCTACCTTGTTTGTTATAGTAGTTATTATTTAAATCAGGCCAAATAAATTCATGAAATGTATCAATTATTAGATTATTGGTAATTTTAATTTTTTGATTATTATTTATTTTATTATAGTTAGTATGATATCTTTCATTTATGTATGCTAAAATTTTTTGATTATATTTATTATTTACCCATAGACGAAGTGATACAAATGTATTTGTTCTTAAATTGTCTATAATATCAAATAGATTAGCTAAATAATTATCTATACTAACTCCATATTTTTCATTATAACTATGTATAGAAACGTTTAATCTATGGATATGTATATTATCTTTAATATTTTTAATTAAGTAACCATTGGTGGTAATATTAACAAGAAGTCCTTGATTATATGCATAATTTATAAAATTATTAATTTCCTTATGCATAAGGGGTTCTCCTAAAACATGCAAATACAATTCATCAGTATAACTTTTAATTTTATCAATTATTAGTTTATAGTTATCATATGTAATATTAGTAATTTTTCTTTGATTTTTAATACAAAAATCGCAGTTTAAATTACAACCATTGGTAATTTCTAAATATACTTTCTTTAGATGCATAAAATCACCATGTTTAATAATATCATAAAACTTGTAATTTGACAAACAAATACTTGTAAATACTATCTTTTGGTGGTAAAATATTAGCCATATTTTGAGGTGATATTATGACACAAAAATTACAAAGTGCATATATAGCAAGTACTATTATTGAAAAATTTTATGATAAATTAAGAGAAATCTCATGTTTACAAAATGAGGATAGTTCAGAATATACAACTATTATAAATAAACTTAAGAAATCTGTTATTGCTGAAGATATGATTTATGATGAACTATCTTTAGATGAAGCAACGACAGCATATAATAAACTAAATGAAAATAAAACATCTGATCCAGTTGGTGTAAGAATGCGTTATAAATTAAGTCAAGCAATTATTAAAAAACAAAATACATCAATTAATATAGTACTTAGTAATATGATTAGTAGTAAAATAATTATTGATGTTTTAAAAAGAGTAACATTAAAGATAGCTAAGTTATCGGAAACAGCTGTTGGCGAAGGATTTATTGATATATTATTGCTTTATAATGATATCTATAAATATAGTTATTTAACAAGTAATAGTTATATTGAAAAATTAGCACTTGAATATGAATATGATATTTTATCATTACCAGATATTCATTTTAGCGATGTTGAGAAAAAATATGGCATACTATTTGTTAAAGAATCATCGAATATTGCTTTAAATTATATTGAAGGTAGTATTCGTGAATTACTTGATATGCGTACGGATGATGAGCATTTAAAAGTATATGTAATGATTTTAGAAGTATCAAGAATTGAAGTAATGCTTCCATACTTGAATAAAGAATCTTTAATACTACTATCATCATACTTGAATAATTTAAATATTACTCCGGATAATGATATGGTATTTAAAAAAATTAAAAAACTTTTAAATAAAAGAAAAGAAGAACTTGAATAAGTTCTTTTATTTTACTAAATCATCACAATTCTTGATAATTTCCTGGTAATACTCTTTACCAGCGATTTTATTAAATAATTTATCAATTTTTTTAAACTGTTCTAAGACAGTTGCTCTATTTACATGATGAATGTCAGTACCTAGATAATCAACATAATGTTTTTTTAGCATATATTTAAGTAATTTTTCAGATGATTTGCCATAATGGCCAATAATACTTGAATAATTACATTGAAATAACAAGCCTTCTTCTTTTAATTCATCAACTAAATTATAATTATCTTGAAAATAGCTATATCTTTCTGGATGAGCTAAAATTGGTATATAACCTTGTAATTTTATTTCATATATGATGTCTGCTAGTCCAAGTATTTGGTTGTGAAATGGTAATTCAAATAATAAATATTTAGTATTATTTAATGAATATATTTTACCTTCGTGTATACCTTCAATCATATGATCGTTTATAAATACTTCATTACCTAAATATAGATTAATATCAATATTATATCTTTTTACTGCTTCCCTTAATACAGCCAATTTTTCTAATTTTTCGGGATTATAACTACAATATTCAGTATCTTCAATGTAGTGTGGAGTCATAATGACATTATCAAAACCACACTTTTTCATCATACGCAGTAATTCTAAACTTTCTTCAATGTTTTTGCTACCATCATCAACATCAAATATTATATGTGAATGAATATCAGTCATTATATCACCTACTCATAATAATTAGAGTATTTACCACGTTTTGTTTGACTTGTACGATTAACGACAACACCAGCAATGTTAGCGTCAATTTTCTCTAATGCTTTTTTAGTATCTTCAAGTTCATCAATTTTTGTGTAATTGGCTGATGATACGATAATAACACGATCTACTAAACTAGCAACAATAAGTGAGTCAGGCAAACCATTAATAGGCACACCATCAAATATAATATGATCAAAATTTTTCCTTAAGAAATCAACTGCTTTTTTAGCATTTGCGGAGTTTAGTAATTCACTAGGATTTGGAGGTACAGTACCACGAGGAATAACAAATAAATCGGGAATATCGGTCTTTTTGACATATTCTGCATAATTAACATCATTTTGTTCTACAAGTAGATTTGATAATCCTAATTTGTTTGATACACCAAATATTTTATGTACTCTACCTAGACGTAAGTCACTATCAATAAGTAAAGTTGATTCTCCAGTTTGAGCAAATGCTGCCGCTAAATTACTACTGATAAAACTCTTACCTTCACCTGGAACAGAACTAGTAATAAGCAGTACTTTAGATTCTTCCGCTGATGTGAATTGTAAATTAGTTCTAATTGTTCTAATATCTTCACTGATATTTGATTTAGGTCTTGTAAAAATTACTAATTCATCTTTCATATTTATTTACCTCCCTTACTAGTCATCTCTTGAACACTACCAAGGATTGGTAATTTAATTTTTTGTTCTACTTGTTCAACTGACTTAATGGTTCTATCGAAATAGAAGATAATAAATAAGATACCAGCAGCAAGAATAAAACCAATCATAAAGTATATGATTACTTGCTTTATAACATTGATATTATATGGTTTTTCGGCTTCTGTGGCTTTATCCAAAATATTAACATTATTTAAATTGTATAAATCAACTACTTCAGATGCAAAATAATTGGCAGTAACATTAGCAATGTTTTTAGCTTTAATGGCATCTCTATCATTAACAGTTATCTTAATAATTTCGGTATTATTTAAAGCGGTAACATTAATTTTTTCGTGTAGTTCTTCATAAGTTAAATCTAATCTTAGTTCACTAATTACTTGATCTAATACTCTACGTGATTTAACTATCTCAGCATAAGTATCAACTAGCGTTTTATTTAAATTGACATCACTTTGCGTAATACCGGCAGAATTAGCACTTTCACTACTTCCTAAGATTACTGTTGTATATGACTTATACATTGGTTTTTGAATAAATAAGCCATATACACAGCCAATTAAACATACAGCAATTGTAATAATTGCAAGGGTTCCTAATTTTCCTTTAAAAAATTCAAACAATTCTTTTAAATCTATTTCTTCCATTCTGCCACCTCTATTTTATATTATAACATATAATTAATTATTTTGTATTAATTTTATTAATTTTTATGTATGTTTACAATATGGTTTATACTAACCCATATGTTGTATTAAAGATCCTTTTATCAGAACAGTACCTCATTACAAATTCATTATTATATTTGGCGATAATTATTCCAATTGTTTTATCGTGCGTTACACTTTTAAGATTATCGTCAATATAATTCATATATATTTGTATTTGTCCAATATGTTCTTTTTTTAATTCTGTGACCTTTAATTCGATTACGACAAACGCATTATATTTATAATTGAATAACAATAAATCAATGAAATTATATCTATCATCCAATTTTATTTTGTATTCACTTGCTATATATGAGAATCCTTCACCTAATTCATTCATGAAACTAGTAATATCAGTCATAATTAATTGCTTTAATACTTTTTCACTAATATCTTGATAATCAAATTTGTTTTTGATAATAATTGGATGTTTAATAAAATCAGTAATCGTTGTTTCGCTATTAGTACTTAATTTTTGTTTAGTTTTATTATCTAATCTTTCATATTCATTTGATTTAATGCGTTTATGTAACTCGCGATATGATAGATTTTGCACTTTGGATATTTTAATATAATAATTCATTTTGTCAAAGTCTTTTAATACCAATAATTCAGTATAGTGACTCCATGATAATTGTGCAGGCAGTGCCTGCATTTTTTGGAATAAATAGAATTTTCGCATATAATTTAATGTTCTATAAGAATATCCCTTACCCAATTCGTTAGACAACCGCTGTGCATATTCTTTAATTAATCTATCGCCATATTTTGCCCTAGTTTCCCCACCCTGAGCTTCCACAATTAGTTTTCCTACGTTGTAATATCTTTCTAATTCATATTTATTCTTACTATAATCTTTTACTCTTTTATATACTTCGTTGTCAACTAATTCTTTTTTAATTTTATTGTAATAATCCATTTTATCATCCTCTCATTAGTGATATTCCACGAAATATATGTATTTTACTTTTCATTATTAAATTATTACCAGTGTTATATCAAATATTACCAGGATTCATACATATAGTTAACAAAAAAAGAGACTATGTCTCTTTGTATTCATATTCTATATCATTTAACTCTTCATC
>CAZLQU010000024.1:0-13676 GCA_964561805.1 uncultured Muribaculaceae bacterium
TTTATACTGAAAGAACGAATGGTAAGTATGTTACCAAAGACATTAAATTAATTGAAAAATTAAAAGATGAATATGCTGTTACTTTAGCTAAAAGTTATTTTAATGGTATGAAAAGAATTGGCTTAGCAAAAGCTGATTCCATCAAATATTTAGAAGGGATAGATGATTAATATGGCATTTATAGAAATAAAAAATCTAAGTAAAGCATATGGCAAAAAAACGGTATTAAAAGATATTAATTTAAACATACCAAATGGTAAAATTGTTGGTTTATTAGGTAAAAATGGTGCTGGTAAAACTACTTTAATTAAATTAATGAATGATTTACTTACACCAACCACTGGTGAAATCCTAATTAATGGTAATAAAATAGGGGTAGAAACTAAGAAAATAGTTTCTTACTTACCAGAAAGAACTTACCTAAATAAACAAATGAAAGTATCTGAAGTAATAAGTTTCTTTGAAGATTTTTATGATAATTTTGATGCTAAAAAAGCTAAAAAGTTATTAAAAGATCTAGATTTAGATATTAATCAAAAATTATCTAAAATGAGTAAAGGTATGCAAGAAAAAGTAAGCCTAGTATTGGTTATGTCAAGAAATGCTGATTTGTATATCTTAGATGAACCATTAGGTGGTGTTGACCCAGCTACTAGAGATTACATTTTAGATACCATTCTATCTAACTTTAACGAAAATGCGACCGTTATCATCTCTACTCATTTAATATCTGATATAGAAAGAATTTTGGATGAAGTAGTCTTTATCGATAAAGGTAAAATTATTTTGTCAGGCGATGCTGATAAACTTCGTAATAAAGAAAAATCATCAATTGATGAAATCTTTAGGAGGATGTTCAAATGCTAATAAAATTATTAAAATATGATTTAAAATATATGCTAAAAAATATGAGTGTATTTTATATCTTAGCTCTCTTCTTTGCCATAACAACAAGAATCCTTTTCTCACTAAATGAATCAGTTATTGTTAAAATAATCAGTCAAATAAGTGTTGGTTGCCTATTTGCCATGGTATTTAATATTCTTATTAATTCTATGATGCGTAGTTGTGTAAGATTTAGAACATCAATTTATAAAGATGAAGCTTATCTAACTCATACATTACCAGTCACTAAAGATGAAATTTATGATTCAAAACTCCTTCAGACATTAGTTTTCTTCTTTGCTGGTTTTGCCATTATCATCATCAGTTTACTAATTACATACTATACCAAAGATAGATGGCTAATGATAAAAGATTTAATTAGCACGATTACCACCGGTTTGGATTTTAAACCTAGTATCTTTGTTATCGGTATGATCGCAGTTATCTTTTTAGAAGTATTTAATGCTATTCAATGTGGATTTTTGGGTATCATATGGGGCCATAAAGAAAATAATAATAAAATAATATTTTCTGTCTTATATGGATTTGTTGCATATTTACTTGCTCAAAGTCTAGTATTATTATTAACCTATATTGTTGGCTTATTTAATCCAACCATTATGGATTTATTTAAAAGTAATATCGTTTTAGATGTTAAATCATTTAAGTTATTGATGATTTTAGCAATAATCATATATATAATTATTATCCTCTTTATGCGCTTTATTTGCAAAAAAGAGTTTAATAAAGGAGTTAATATCGAATAAAAGTAGTTATCTACTTTTTTTCTTATGTAAATAACTATAACTAGTAGTAATATTTTTAATAAAGTGTTATAATAAAACCAGTAGAGGTGGTATTATGAAGTTCTATGATAAAAATGATAGCAACTATAATTATTTTAAAATTTTCTTATCAGTATTCTTAGCTATTACATGTAGCATTATTGTCTATTTTTTGTTTTCTAAGATGAAACATATTGGTTTATTTTTTAGTAAACTATTAGGAATCTTATCACCGGTCATTGTCGGTATCATTTTTGCTTGTTTACTAAATCCATTTGTTAAAAAAATTGAAGAAGCATTTAACAAAAAAGAAAAAATAAGTAAACAAAACAAATTAGGTAGAGTATTAGGTATCCTAATTACATACCTAGTTGTTGGCGTTTTAATATATCTAATATTTAAATTCCTAGTTCCAAGTTTATTTGATAGCATTAATATTATGATTAATAACTTACCATCATATATTGATAAAGTTTTTGCTTGGTTGAGAAGATTATGCGATAAATATGGCGTAAGCCCACATTTCATAGATGAATATAGTACTGATCTTAATGCCTTTATTAAAAAGAGTGTTGTTCCTAACTTAGATGTAATTATCAACAATCTAGCATTAGGTATAACTAGTGTAATAAAAGGAATTATTAATGCTGTTGTCAGTATCATTATTTCAATTTATTTAATCTATGACAAAGAAACATTTATTAGTGGCCTTGATAGGGTACTAAAAGCATATTGTAGTCCTAAAGTCTATAACGATATCATATCAGTTGCTAAAGATATTTATAGATTATTTGCTGGTTTCTTCGTAGCAAAAGCATTAGATTCCCTAATCATTGGTGTAATTACCTTTATCTTACTAAGTATCTTTAATATTCCATACACTTTACTTATATCAGTCTTGGTATGTGTAACCAATATTATTCCATTCTTTGGACCATTTATTGGTGCCATCCCATCACTATTCTTGTTACTTATGATTAATCCTGCTAAAGCAATTGAATTTGGTATCTTGATTTTAATTATTCAACAATTTGATGGTAATATCTTAGGACCTAAGATGATTGGTAATAAGATCGGTATGAAAAGCTTCTGGGTATTATTTGCTATTATCTTATTCGGCGGTTTATTCGGATTCGGTGGCATGCTAATTGCAGTACCATTATTTGCTTGTATCTATGAATTTGTAAAAAATAAAGTAGATAAAAGATTAAAAGAAAAAGAAAGTAATTAAGATAAATCAAATTGATTTATCTTTTTTGGATGGTGATAATATGAAATTATTAATGGAAGCTATTACTAAGTTTTTATTAGGTTTAATAATCGTAGGAATTCTTTTATTCATTCCAGCAGCTTCAGTTAATTATTTAAATGCCTGGCTATTCATTGGACTTTTATTTATTCCTATGTTTATTGCGGGCCTTATTATGATGATTAAAAATCCTAAATTATTAAAAAGTAGATTGAATGCTAAAGAAAAAGAAACAACGCAAAAAGGAGTTGTCTTACTCAGTGGTATCATGTTTATCTTAGAATTTACTATTGCCGGCTTTAATTTTAGATTTAGGTGGATAATCATGCCTAATATGGTGGTAATTATCGCTTCAGTTATCTTTATTATTTCATATATTTTATATGCTGAAGTTTTTAGAGAGAATACCTATTTATCAAGAACTATTGAAGTAACTGATAATCAAAAAGTAATTGACACTGGTGTGTATGGCGTTGTGAGACATCCCATGTATTTAATTACCATTGTCTTATTCTTAATGATTCCTTTAATCTTGAATTCCCTTATTTCCTTTTTTATCTTTTTAATATATCCCTTTATTATTGTAAAAAGAATAAATAATGAAGAAGAAGTCCTAAAAAGAGAATTAAAAGGTTATCCTGAATATATAAAGAAAGTAAAATATCGCTTAATTCCATTTATTTGGTAAAAGGAGGGTTATGGATAAAATATATAAATTACTTGATGCCAACGGTAACATTTATGAAAGTCCTATTCCCGGCAAACTAGGGAGTAACAAAAAACTAAAAATTTACGGAAGACTTGATTGCCCATCTGCTAATAGGTGGATAGAAAAGGGTTATTACGTAGATAATAGAGTATTCTTTCTAGATGAAGAAACAGCCATTTTAGCCGGCTATCGTCCTTGCGCCGTATGTATGCCTGAAGAGTATCAAGAATGGAAAGCAAAAACAAGAAAGAGAACAAAGTAATATAGATATTGCTTTTTTTCTTCTTTTGTGGGATAATATAATTGAAAAATAAATTAGTCATATATGCTTGAAGATATGGTTCAAGCGTCTCTACCTGTTCACCGTAATGAATAGACTATGACTCCCCAGTACTTTTTTGCATAATATAGTCTTACCAGTGAAGTGTAAGATTTTTTTATTTTTCAGGAAGGTAAAGGTGTCTATGAAAGACAAAAAAAGGAAAACCAGTAAACTTGATTCTTTCTTTGAAATTAGTAAAAGAAAAAGTAATCACAAAACAGAAATTTTTGCTGGTTTAACAACATTTCTTGCTATGGCTTACATACTTATCGTAAATCCCAATAATATACTTTGGGGTGGTACTGCAGACCCACGCTTTGCGAGTGTCTTTATTGCTACCGCTCTAGGTGCTTTTATTGGAACATTACTTATGGCATTACTAGCCAAAATGCCATTAGCCCAAGCTCCTGGTATGGGACTTAATGCGACCGTTGGTACGATCGTTGGCGGTGCCCTAGGATTTGGATTCTCTTATGGAAATGCAATGGCCCTAGTTTTTATTAGCGGTATTATTTTCCTACTTCTATCATTTATCCCATGTGGAAAAAACAAAGATGGAGAATTTATTTCCCTAAGAGAAAAAATTTTTGATGGCATGCCTAAAGCAGTTAGAACAAGTATCTCTGTAGGTATTGGTTTATTTATTGCTTTTATCGGACTTCAAAATGCCCATATCATCGTTGACAATCAATTTACATTAGTTCAGTTGATTAGTTTTAACAATCCTAAAGCATGGGCATTAGGTGGTGAAGCGTGTATGGCTGCTGTAGCTTTGTTTGGCTTAGTAGTAATTACTATCTTAGCTCACTACAATGTTAAAGGCTCAGTTATCATTGGTATTTTAGCAGCAACTATCTTAGCTATTCCACTAGGTGTTGCCGATGTTAGTGTCCTAACTGGAAAGGTTCCCGGTATCAGTTGGAAATTCTGGGAAAATATTGGCGCATTTTTCTCTAAAAATGGTGTCTTCTTATCGCTATTCCAAAATGGCTTTAAAATGCCAGAGGGTAGCATTATGACAGCCGTTATGTTAGTCGTATCATTCTCAATGATTGATATGTTTGATACCATGGGTACGGTTGTTGGTTGCTGTACAAATGCCAATTTATTAGATGAAGATGGCAAGCCAATCAATTATGGTAAAATGATGTATGCTGACAGTATCGCTACGATTACCGGTGCCTTACTTGGTACAAGTACCGTAACAACATTTGTTGAAAGTGGAACTGGTGTTAGCGTAGGTGGCAAAACTGGTTTAACAGCACTAACAACAGCAATTCTATTTATCCTAGCAATCTTCTTATTACCATTATTTGCATTTATCCCATCAGCAGCTGCAGCAAGTGCTTTAATCTATGTTGGTGTAATAATGATGGCAAACGTTACTAATGTTGATTTTAAGAATATTAAAAATGCTGTTCCTGCTTTCTTAACAATGATTGCTATGGTACTATCTTATTCAATTACTAATGGTATTGGGGTAGGTATTATTTCATTTGTTATCTTAGACTTAATCATTTATTTAATTGATAAAATTAGATACGCTAAAAAGATAACTAAAGAAAAACCTAAACTAGAAATTACTTGGGTAACGGCCATTGTCTTTGTCTTATTCTTGGTATACTTTTTAGTACCAACAGTATTTTAATAATTAAACATCCTTTGGATGTTTTTTTATAAAAAGTATTGACAAGTATACTTTGCATATGATATATTATAAATGACAAGTTAACTTGTCAAGGAGGAAATATGAAAAAAGAAGAAATTTTAGCTATGAGTAGAAAAGAAAATAAGAATAAAGATATCTATGAAATAGAGGTAGAGAATAAAGGATGTAAAATAGCGGTTATATGTATGTTAATTCTAATATGTATCTATTACTGCTATGAAATAATTACTGGTAAAGGACAAAACTATACCTTGTATTCATTAATATCAATTTATTGTACTATTTTGTATGGCTATAAAGCTATTAAATTAGAAAAAAGAAGAAAACTTCATACATTTTGCGCCGTTCTTTGGGGACTAATGACAATCATTCTTATACTTCAATATTTTAAGGTAATATAATATGAAAACAGAGTTAGTATTAAAAAATAAATTAAAAGAAGTTAGAATTGAAAAAAGATTGTCACAGCAAGAGTTGGCAGATATGGTTGGCGTCTCAAGAAATTCAATTAGTTCTCTAGAAACCGAAAAGTATGAACCATCTGCTAAATTGGCATATATCCTATGTATTGCCCTAGATATGAAATTTGAAGATTTATTCTATTTTGATAGAAATAATTAGGAGTAAAAACTCCTTTTTATATGATATAATTTTACTAAGGAGGATATTATGAATAAAACTTTAATTAGTTATTTTTCAGCTAGTGGAGTTACTAAAAATGTTGCAAAAAAAATTAGCGAAGCCATAAGTGCTGATATATTTGAAATTGAACCAGTGAATAAATATACGGATGAGGATTTAGACTGGACGAATAAAGAAAGTAGGACAACTATTGAAATGAATGATAAATCATCAAGACCCCAAATTAAAAATAGAATTAACAATATAGAGGAATATGACAGAGTCATTATTGGTTTTCCAGTATGGTGGTATACTGCTCCGACAATCATCAATACCTTTCTAGAAGAAAATGATCTTACAAATAAGAAAGTCTATATCTTTGTCACTAGTGGTAGTTCATCATATGGTGGATGCCTTAAAGATTTAAGAAATACTTATCCTAATATCAATTTTGTTGATGGCAAAAGATTTACTGCAGATGAATCGCTGGATAATATTAAAAATTGGTTAAAATAAAAAATATATTTATATGATATAATATATATACGGAGGGTTTTTATGTTTGGATTTAATGATAAGGTTACATTAACTGGTATAAATACAATAAATCAAAATGGTGAAATAATTGATTACATTATATCATTTCCAATTACGGACTATGATTTTGATATTCCTGAAGAGACTATTCAAATAAGCATTTTTGAAGGCCACTTAGGAAGAGAAAACTATGGATATACCGCTTTTAAAATATGCGTTGGCGAAATAACAAGTATCGAAGAAATATGTGAAAAGCAAAATAATAATATTAAATTCCTTAATAAGGACATTGCTAAAAGTATAAAAAACGTCGATGATAAGCTTTGCTATTATGAAGATAAGGATGGTAAATATATTATTTTTGCTAGAATCGATGATGGTGATGTTTATGTTAAAGATATCCGTGAACTAAAAAAAGTTTTAATAACAATTTCCAATAACTTTGAAAACATTCAAAGTGCAGTTACTAATATTAGAAAGGCAAAAGAACAAATTGATTATAGTTTGACGGATGAAGATCAAAAAATTACAGAAAAACGTCGCGAAATGTGTAAAAAAGAAAGAAGCAAGAGTATTCTTGAAGAAATTATTAATCATAGTAATGCAATTGATGAAATCAGCATGAACTACTATTATATTAATTGGTTAAAAACATTCACTGATATGTATGGTGATTTTTGTACAAATGATGAATGGCTTCAAGATGAAAGAGTGGATGAAAAAGATAGAAACAATGCCAAGAAACTAGATATTCTATATGATATTATTGACGAATATGCCAGTGAGAAAAGACTTGTTTTTACTCCAAATGATAACGCAAATGAATTATCAGTAAGATATATCAATAGTGCCTTTAAAATAGGCTTTATGGTTGGACAGGGAGGATTTTTCTATTGCCAAAGAATAACTCCTGATGAACAAATGATTAATTTTGCTGATATTGTCAATTATGCAGAAAAGAAACAAACTAAAACTAGAAAAAAAACTATCTAAAAATTGCATTTTGCAATTTTTTCTTTTATAATTAAATAGAGGTAGTAAAGAAGATGAAAAGGCAAAAATTATTAATAATTATTATTGCTGTTTTGGATATCCTAATTGTATTAGGTATTTTTGGCTACCTTGTTTATAGCAAATATAATAAGATAGATATTAAGTTTTCATGCGTTGATAAAGGAAAGATTACTAAAGAAATTGAAGTTAATACCGAAGAATTTGTTCCTGATGAAATGTCTGTTACTATTAATGGCGAAGATATGACTAAACTATTAAAAATTGATACTAGTAATTTAGATTTAACTAAACTAGGAACATATAATATTAGATATTATCTTGAATATAAAAAGAAAACTTATGAAGAAATAAAACAAATTAAAGTTATTGATACCACAAAACCAGAAATTATTTTAAAAGGCAAGAATACAACAATTTTACTTAACGAAAAATATAATGACCCCGGCTATGAAGTAAAAGATAATTATGATAAAGATTTACATGACTTGGTTGAGGTTAAAAGTGAAGTTGATACTACTAAGGTAGGAACATATAAAATAACCTATAATGTTACTGACTCAAGTGGTAATAAAGCCGAAGAAAAGACTAGGGAAGTAAAAGTAAAAAAACCTAATGTCATCGTAGCAACTCCTCCTAAAGAAGTAAAGGTTGAAACTCCTAAGGTAGTCGTAACTGAATATGAAAATACCATCAAGAAAAATAAGTTTACATCATCAGCAATTAAATTAGATGGTTACCTAAAAGAACCCTTGGAAGAGAATAAACTACGTTTAGTAAATGAAGAGAGTACTAAGGAATACCCATTAACAATGGATGGCAATAGTTATAGTGTTTCTATAGACCCTGATGAAATATCAAATGGTGACTATAAATTATATATTAATGAAGAACCATTACTTAATAAAATGGCTATGATTGAAAGATTATTAAGAGCTAAAGTAGGTTCTAAATTAGTAACCTTTAAATATGATAACGATGAGGTATCGATTAATGTTACTGGTCATAGTTATCAATATGATATTTTAATTAATCCAGGGCATGGTGGTTGGGACTCTGGTGCTGTCAATGAATATGTCACTGAAAAAGAAATGAACCTAACCGTTTCAATGTACGAAAAATGTCGTTATGAAGCCCATGGCTTAAATGTTTATATGACAAGAACCAGTGATGTATATGGTGATAAAATGGGGCCAAGTGGCTCAGTTAGTCTTCATAAAGTTGCTTATGAAATGGGCTATTACGGCGCTGTATCAAAAATTATTTACAGTAACCATCATAATTCAATTGGTAATAATTACTTTTCTGGTTATGAAATACTTGTTGCCGGCGAACTAACAAGTAGTGAATTAGCTAACGAATTAAATGTTGCCAGCAAGTGGAATAATATTTTTGATTTAACTGAAAATCATACTAGATTTTATGCTAGAGATTACGATACTGAAAGAATATATTCCAAATTAAATGGTGAAGTATATAACTTTAAAAATAATTATGCCGTTAATCGTATTCCATTAGCCATAGCTAATGTTAAAGCAACCATTTATGAAGGTTGCTATATGAGCAATAAAAAAGAATTCTTATGGTATTGGCTTGATGCTAATTGGTATCAAGTAAGTGAAGCTAAAATAGAGACTTATGTCACTTCTTTAGGCGTTAGTTATAATCCTGATAATACTAGCTGTATGTGAGGTAAAAATGAATAAGCAAGAGTTAAGAACAAAATATCTTAAAATAAGAAATGATATTTCTAATAAAGATATTAAATCAGATATTATCTTTAATAAAATAATTAATACAAGTGAATATCAAAGTGCTAATACCGTTGCATTATATAAAAACTTAATTTCTGAAGTAGATACAAACAAACTAATTGATTATACACTAACCATTGGTAAAACTGTATCCCTTCCAAGAGTGGAAGACAATAATCTAAACTTTTATAAAGTCGACAAACAAACCATACTAATAAAAAGCAATTTCGGCGTCTTTGAGCCAATAAGTAATCAAGTCATCCCTAAAGAGAATATTGATTTAATCATCGTTCCTGGAGTTTGCTTTGATAAAAATAATAATAGATTAGGTTTTGGCAAAGGATATTATGATAGATACCTGATGAATACGAAAATGAAAAAGATAGGTATTTGCTTTATAGAACAGCTAACTAATAATATCCCCGCAGATTCTAATGATGTAAAAATGGATTTAATTATTACAGATTAATCCATTTTTATTATCCTACGATACGTAGGTTGCTATCTAACTATATCATTTATATAATTAAACTAGAAGGAGGAAATATGAATACTGATAAAATTGGTTCTTTTATTAAAGAAAAACGAAAACAAAAAGAATTAACCCAAACAGAGTTAGCAAATATCTTGGGAGTGACGGAAAAAGCTATTTCACGTTGGGAAACGGGAAGAGGAACTCCCGATATTTCTCTCTTAATCCCTTTATCAGAAGCTTTAAATACTTCTGTTTTAGAATTACTAAATGGCGAAGCTGTTAAAAATGAAAATGAGACTATTGTTGAAATTATTAAATCTAAAAATAAGATAATCAAACTTTGGAAATATCTTTCATTAGTTATTATTAATTTTCTTTTAATCTTATTATTACTAATAATTACATATAGTTATATAATTGCTCCCAAATATGAAGATGATAAACATAAAGGCATGACCTCAATTCTAAGTGCCAGCATGTCTCCAACCTTAGAAGTAAATGATACAATCATCTATAATAAAAAACCGATAAATGAGGTTAAAGAGAATGATATAGTTATTTATTATTATCCTAATACTATGATTAAAACTGCTCATAGAGTCATTGATATTAAAGATGATCTTTTGATAACTAAAGGTGATAATAATCTTGAAAATGATAACTATTATGTAACAAAAGATGATTACCTAGGCATTTACAGTCATAAATTATCAAAGTTTGCTAGCGTATTCTTAAACGGCAATCTAAGAATAAATACTAATAAAACTGACATCTTTTGGTTTATTATGATTATTATCTTGTGCATCATCTATTTAGACATACTAACAATTAATAAAAAGAATAAGTAATCCTTATTCTTTTACTTTACACTAATTATTATTAATTTTGTTTAAAAATTCAAACTCTATGTTATAATAATATTAAGGTAGGTGTGATACGATGAATTATCAAAAAGTAGTAGTTATTGGGGGAGGTATCTTAGGAAGCCAAATAGCATTTCAAAGTGCTTACTGTGGTTTTGATGTTACCATTCTAGTACGCGTCGAAGATTCTAAAAGAAGTGCTAGAGCAAAATTAGATAAATTAAGAGATACCTATGTTGATACCATTAATAAAATGAAAAAAGGCGAAGATTGGGCTAGAGGAATCGCTGATCCAGATGATTTTAATCCTAAAAAGTGTATTGAAAGAGCAAATAAAGCCTATGAAAATATCAAACTGGTTCATGATCAAAAAGAAGCCTTGGAAGATGCTGATTTAGTTATTGAATCAGTTACTGAAAATATTGATATTAAGAACGCTCTATATAATCAAATAGCTCCATTGCTTCCTGAAAAGACAGTAGTAGTAACTAATTCAAGTACTTTATTACCATCAAAATTAGCACCTAATACTGGTAGAGTTACTAAATTCCTAGCACTTCATTTCGCCAATACTATTTGGAAAAATAATACGGCTGAAGTAATGGCTCATAGTGTAACCGACCCAAAATATTTTGACGAAGTAATGGAATTTGCTAAGGCAATTAATATGATTGCTCTTCCCGTAAGAGAAGAAAAGGCTGGATACTTACTTAATTCAATGCTAGTACCATTCTTACTAAGTGCAATGGATTTACTTGCTAACGGAATATCTGATCATGAATCAATTGATAAAGCCTGGAAATATGGAACAGGCGCTCCAAAAGGACCATTTGAAATTATTGATGTAGTTGGCTTAATGACTGCCAAAAATATCGTAGAACAATATCAAAAGGTTCCAAGTATTATAAGCCCATTACTTAAGAAAATGATGCTTCCATATAATTATAAGAAAATGTTAGAAATGTTAAACAAATATATCGATGAAGGTAAACTTGGGAAGTCTACAAATGAAGGATTTTATAAGTATGAGTAGTAATACTCATATTTTTTAAAAGAAAATTAGCAATCTAACTTGACAATTGCTAAAATTAGTGCTATTATTAAGTCGTAGTAAGGAAAAAGTACTTACTAAGGTATTAAAATTATATTTGAAAGGGAGATGATATATATGATGTTAGTACCTAGAAGAAGTAGTTTTGATTTATTTGACAATTTCTTTGATGAGGATTTCTTTCCTAAAAAAGAACACAATTTAATGAAGACAGATATCAAAGAGAAAAAAGACAAGTATGAAATTATGATGGACTTGCCTGGATATGAAAAAGACAATATTAACCTTGAATTAAACAACGGATATCTTGTCGTATCAGCAAAAGTTGAAAATGAAGAAAACCACGATGATGAAAAATTCGTTCGTAGAGAAAGATTCTATGGCGAATGTGCAAGAAGTTTCTATGTTGGAAACGAAATTACTGAAGAAGATATCAAAGCTGAATTTAAAAATGGTACTCTAAAGGTTGAAGTCCCTAAAAAAGAAGAAAAACCAAAATTACCAGAAAATAAAAAGATTGAAATTAAATAATAAATTAGATCAATTACTAGTTAATTGATCTTTTTTCTGCTATAATTAAATTGGTGATATAATGAAAAAGATTTTTATTTATTATAGTTTCTCTGGCAACGGTGATGAAGTAGCCGCTTATCTAAAAGAAAAGAAATATGATATAAGAAAAATTAAAACGGCTAAACCATTACCTAATAATTTGGTATTAAGTATAATTACTGGTGGCTTTCTTGCAGGTATTAATCACAAAGACAAACTTATTGATTTTGATCCTGACATTCGCACTTATGATGAAGTAGTTATTGGTAGTCCCATTTGGAATAATCACTTATCATGCCCAATCAATACTGTCTTGGATGAAATCGATTTAGTTGGTAAAAAGATTACATTTATTCTTTATAGTGGTAGTGGCAATACCAAAAAAGCTATAGAAAAAATAAATAAACTATACCCGGAAACTAAAATTATTAACTTAAAGGAACCAAAAAAGAACGAAGCACAACTAAAAGAGTATCTTAAAGACTTATAAATGTGGGAAAAATCCACATTTTTTTGTTTCTTTACACATAATATTTCAAGTGTGTAAAGCGAACAGATTAACGCATTTCCTTATAAAATAAGGACTTGTGTTTTTTTTACCAACTTTTTAAGAAACAAAAGAAGCAAATTTTTAATATTTTTTAAAAAACATCTAAAAAAAACATTTACTTTTTATATGTTTTAAAGTAAGATAGATTTAGGTTAGAAAAATACTAACATAGGAAAGAGAGATGTATAAATAAATGGATAGAGATTTTTTTAACGATATAACAGTTGTTAAACGTAGTGGTCAAAGAGTTGGCTTTAATGCTACCAAAGTTGCTATAGCTATAAAGAAAGGCTTTGATAGTGTCTACGAAGATTATGATGAAAAAAATGTTAATAAAGTAAAGGAAAAAGTTCTTGATTATATTGAAAAGGAATATAAAGATCGTAAAACCATCGGCGTTGAAGATATCCAAGATATTATCGAAGATGTTTTAAAGAAATTAAAATATGATGAAGTTTACGAATCATATAAAGGATACCGTGAAAGAAGAGCTGCTTCACGTGAAGCTTTTGTTGTTAAACAACAGCATAAATTTGTTAAAGCCATCGAATCACTTGGTTTTAAGAGTGCGGCTGAAGAAGATGCTAATAGAGAAAATGCTAATGTTGATGGCGATGGTCCAATGGGTACAATGCTACACTTT
>CAZLQU010000025.1:0-13602 GCA_964561805.1 uncultured Muribaculaceae bacterium
GTGCCACCACTCCATACTGCCCCATTTAAAGCCGTAAATTTATTCTCATCATATCTAACTAAAGTATTAAAATATTTCTTAAATAATTCAGGATATTTTTTTAAAGCACTATCCGTATCCATAAATATGACATTTTTACTTTCTAGCTCTTTAATCATATTATGATATATTACTTCACTATCATATTGTGCACCCATTCCATCTAAATATTTACGTTCTGCATCAATTACTCCTAAGTCTTTAAATTCATTACGAATAGCACAACTAATCTTTTCCCAATCATTAGTAAGTTCATCACTTCTTTTTTTATAATAAGTAATACTATCATAATCTATCTTTAATTTGGGACCAAAATTAGGTTCTTTACACTCTTTAAAATATAGGAAAGACTTAAGCCTAAATTCTCTCATCCATTCAGGTTCATTTTTAATATTTGATATTTTTTTTATAACACTACTTGTAAGTTTCATAATATCGCCTCATACACCATTATTATACCATAAAACAAAGAAAAACTAGCAAGAATATCTTACTAGTATTACTCTACCACATATGGATTAGTACCAATACCAGTACCTCCACTAAACTTGGTCCCAGGTTTTAATGAAACTGTGGGACGGACCCCATAGGCGTTAAGGACATAGTATTTAACGAGGGAACCTGACGAATCGACACTAAACTCAGTGACACGGTCGTCGAGGAAATAGCCAGGGGACCCGGACCACCAACTTTGATTGGTATATAGGTAATAAGTTGAATTACTTGAGCCTGTTTTTCCTCCTGCAAGCATGATTTCATCACTTGTTAGTAACCCTACTGGGTATGTTAATTTACCATTACCATTACTTGCACTTACAGTGAAGGCATCATTCGTATTACATGTTAGTGATGGGGCATAAGTACTATACGCTCTCCCATATGGTGCTAAATATAAGTAACTAGTTGTACTACCTGTAGGACTCCAGCCATTTAACTGATATATTGTTCTATCATTACAATATGGCGTATCTTCAAGTTTGCTAGTATAACTTGTCATATTGTTAGCATACCAAGTATCTATTGTTGTTTTTATTTTTGAATCAGTGGTATTAGATGAACTTGTTAGCATTTCATCTAGGGCATCTTCAACTTTCTTGCCATTAGTTAATGTTATATAATATGCTGTAGATGATGATACATAATAAACATATCTAACACTTGCACAAGCAGTTTCTGTCGTGCTTCCACAAGTATAATGTTGATAATTTAAATTTGTTCCACTTATATCACTTTTGGTCTCAACATTATAACTACCCTTTGAAACTAAAGTATATGTTCCGTTACTATATGTAACATCCGGAGCATAGTACCATCCAGTGCCAGTAGCAGCTGAATACGGATATCCTGTGCCATACATATAGCCTACATCAGATGCTGGTGATTTTAAATTTGAATTAAATGCACTGGTAGAGGCTAGTTGGCTATCTATGCCACTATTTTCACAAGTTGTTCCACTAGAGGCTCCTTTTGAATTAATTGTAAAGACAACATTATCGTTATTCCTTGAAGTACTACTATCCTTTTGATATTTCACTTTAATCGTATCAGATGTTGTTAATCCATCTAATATTATTTTACCAGTAACTTCACCACTAACGTTCTTTAATTCCGTTCCATTTTTATAGATAATAGCTTTATCCCAATTAGCTTCAGATGATACGGTATATTCAACAACATAATTGCCAGAAGAAGTAGGCACAAAAGTAATTTCCGCTGATTGGCTATGATCGTGCATTGTACTTGTCCATGTCATATTAGTAGAGTCATACGTAAATGGATATGTTGCATCATTGGTTACCGTGAAACTACTATCAGGAAGTGGTGTTAAATTAAAGTTTGCTTGTAATGTACCATTATAGATTAGTTTAGTGCCGCCAGTTGATGTTGTTCTTACTATTTTCCAACAGAATCCTGCAAATAAGACATTATTATCAGTTACATTACCACGATAATAATAAATGGGGTATTGATCATTCTCAGTACCAGCTCTTAAGTATATACCTTTACCATTCGTATCTGATGATATGGTATTCCAGTTAATACCAGTTGTTGCAGTAACATATTTACTCTTGGTATTATCGATTACGGCATTATTTTTCATCATTGAATAGACTGTTTCTGATATACTTGCTCTAAGTTCTCCTTGGAATGTTTTGTTTTGCATATTAGATTGGTTACCACCTGAATTATCTATCCATAGGTATACTTTATATTTATATGTAGTGTTTGCTGGTACTGTTTCTTGATATATATTTAAATTACTATTTGATGATGCACTTGCAAAGTTACCACCAGATCCTGATGGTATTGTATAATTTGATGGTGTATCACAATTAGCTGTGCATTTTGTTATCGTATATTTAAAACTGGAATCGATTAAAGCAGTATCGATGGTATCTATTTTATAAAATAATTTAAATTTATCGTCTTCTGTTTTGGCATTGGCTGCCGTTATATCAATAGCTATACCATCAGTATAAGTGCTTACTGGTGATAAAGAACTATTTATTTGATATGGTTTTAAAGTTACTGTTAATCCTCTTATATCACCTACGGTTAAAACTAGTGATGTTTTTTGTGTTCCCCAAGATAACCATGCAAAAGTACCACTAATTATTACTAGTGCTAAGGAAACAATAATATATAATATTTTCTTATTTTCTTTTTCCATGGCTAATCTCCTATACTAAATAGATTATAACAAATAATTGCTTTTTTTTCAATAAAAAAGACCTACACAAATACTTTGTATGGTCTATTTTTATTATCTATGTTTTTATATAATGCTAATAAATTATTATCGTATATTATAAATGCCATTTTTTCTTTAAATAAATCATCAAATATCATTCCATTTGCTACCTTTTTTGCTGTTTCTTTGTCTACACTTATTTTTGGTATGCCTGGAAAAGCAGCTAAGATATTAATTACTTGATAATTACCATTTTTAATATCATCTAAAGTATAACTATCAGTAATACTGAAATTACCTATTTTAGTTCTTATCAGTGATTTCATAACTGCTGGAGTATTTAGTTTATCTCCGATATCTCTAATTAAACTTCTTATATATGTTCCTTTACTAACAGTACATTTTAGTTTAAATGCCATTTTATTATCCTCTTTTTTGATGTCTGATACGCTGATATTTTTAATGTTAACTTCTTTTTTTGGTAAATCAACGGGTATATTGCCTCTAGCATATTCATATAGTTTTCTACCATTAACTTTAACAGCTGAATATTTTGGAACCGTTTGCATGTATTTACCTTTAAAAGAATTGATAGCATTTATTATTTTTTCATTCTGAAGATCTACGTTTTTTTCTTTTAAAATGGTAGCATTTTTATCTAAATCAAGAGTGTCGGTTTCTATTCCAAGGATAACTTCGGCCACGTATTCTTTGTCATCATCGTCCATTAACTCTATTGTTTTTAAAGCTTTATTAATAGCTATAACTAAGACACCACTAGCATTAGGATCCAAAGTTCCTGTATGTCCTACTTTTCTTGTGTTAAATTCATGAGAAATTTTGTTAACGACATCTCTGCTTGTGTATCCTAAAGGTTTATTTATAATTAAGAAGCCGTCCATTAATGAGTTAGTTCCTCTTTAATAGCATTAATTATATCATCTTTTGTCTCTTTAAAATTACCGGTAGTTTTAATGCCAGCAGCCATTTTATGGCCACCTCCACCAAACTTTTGGGCAACTTTATTGACATCTACATTGCCATTAGAACGTAAAGAGATACGGTAGTTACCATTATCTTCACGCATGAATACTGATACCTCCACGCCACCAACATTTCTGCCTAAATCGACTAGTCCTTCATGGTCTCCCATCTTGGCTCCTACGTTAGCCATATCTTCTTGAGAAATGTAAGAAAAAGCAATTTTAGAGTCATCAAATAGTTCTAATCTATCAAGAGTCATTTTCATAAGTAAATATTGTGCCATACTCTTTTTGGATAATACTAAATAATAAATCTTATGGATATCAATATTCATATCAGCTAACTCTGCAGCCATTATAAATGTTTCTTTATTAGTGTCATTATTTCTAAATCCAGATGTATCAGTTAACATACCAGAAAGTAAGGCTTCCCCCATTTCTCTGGTTATTTTAATGTTCCACTCTTTAAACATATAATATAATACTTGGCAACAAGCTGGTGTATTTGGTTCTACATGACTAATTGTCCCATATCCATCATTAGACATATGGTGATCAATGACAATACTCTTTTTACATTTTTTGTATTCGTTATTGATTTGCCCAATTCTTGCTGCATTAGCACAATCTAAAACAATGGCTAAGTCATATTCTTTGTCGCTTTTTTCTTTTACTTCGTGAATATCATCCATAAACATGAATGTTTCTGGTATTTCAGGGATGACTATATCAACAGCTTTGTTCATTTCTTTTAGCATTTGATAAGTAGCCATCGCTGAACCGATTGCATCACCATCAGGGCTTTCATGCGTTAGTACAAGAATTGTTTTACTTTCTTGGATTAAATCTAACATCTTATTCATGATTATTAATCCTTTCGATGATGTCTTCAATCTTCTTACCATACTCTATTGATTCGTCATAGACGAAATTTATTTCTGGCATTTTCCTAATATCAATTTTTTCACAAAGTTTACTTCTTATGAATCCACTAGCTTTATTTAGGGCATCTAGTACCTTTTTACGATCATTATTCATAGTTGTGATATAGATTTTTGCATAAGATAAATCGTTCGTTACTCTGGCATCCGTTATCGTTACCATTTTCACGTCTTTATCTTTTACTTCATCATGAATAATTTCACTTATTTTCTCTACAAAAGCATTATTTAATCTATCGATTTTAACGCTCATAGATGTGCCTCCTATCTAGATAGACCAGTTTTATTACTGTTGTCTAAATTGATTGATAGAACTTTAGCAATTTCTTTTTCAACATCTTCTTTAGTTACTTTGCCTTTTTCTAAAACGTTTTTAGCGAAAGCAAGTGTTCCAGAGATTACTTCCTCAGCACTTTTACCATGAGAAAATAAATCGTATGCTCTTTGCCTAATTGCTGCTAATACTTCGCTTTTTTCGCCTTTCTTTTCGTACATATCACGTACGACACTGTCAATGTTCTTTCTAATCATTATCTTTTTACCTCCACTATTTCATATGCTTCTATGATATCTCCTTCTTTGATATCATTAAAGTTCTCAATTGTAATACCACACTCTAACCCTTGTTTAACTTCTTTTACTTGATCTTTTTCACGAGCAATGGAATTGATGTTACCGTCATAGATAATTACTCCATCACGAATAACTCTTGCCTTAGCATCTCTTTTTACAATACCATCTGTAATATAGGATCCAGCAATTGTACCTACTTTAGAGAATTTAAATAATTTTCTAACTTCAGCAGAACCTAATACTTTTTCCTCATATTCCGGTTCTAGCTTACCTTTCATTGCTGCTTCCATTTCTTCGACTACTTTATAAATAATATTATATAGTCTAATATCTACGCCTTTTTCTTTAGCATAATCCATTATTTTATTGTTTGGTCTAATATTGAAACCAATAATTAATGCATTTGAGGCAGCTGCCAAGACAATATCACTTTCAGTAACTGTTCCAATACTACTTCTTATGACATTTACTTTAATTCCTTCGACATCCAGTTTTAGAAGTGAATTTTTGACTGCTTCTTCGCTACCTTTAACATCGGCTTTAAGAATAACATTAATTTCTTTTGCCCCCGCTTCAATTCTACCAAACAAATCATCTAGTGAGACTGAAGTTTGGGTATTCAAACTTTTCTTTCTAGCCGCTGCAATTCTTTGATCAGATATTGCTTTTGCTTTCTTTTCGTTTTCAAAAGCCATAAATTTGTCTCCTGCAGATGGGCTTTCACTAATACCAGTGATTGATACTGGCATTGAAGGTGTAGCTTCAACTAAGTTTTCACCACGATCATTCTTTAATGTTCTTATTTTACCTTCATAATTACCAACAACTACAGCATCTCCCAGTCTTAAAGTACCATTTTGAATTAAAACTGTACTTACAACCCCAAGTGATTTATCCATCTTTGATTCGATAACTGTACCGCTTGCATATCTATTTGGATTTGCTTTAAGTTCTTGCATATCAGCAATTAATAATAAGTTATCAAGTAGTTCTGGAATACCTTCACCCGTTTTTGCTGAAATATTTACAAATAAAGTATCTCCACCCCAAGAGTCTGGTGTAATTCCATTTTGACTCATTTCAGTCATTACTCTTTCAGGATTTGCATTTGGTTTATCAATTTTATTAACCGCTACGACAATTGGTACGTTAGCTGCTTTAGCATGATCAATTGCTTCTTTAGTTTGTGGCATAACACCGTCATCAGCGGCTACGATAATAATAACAATATCGGTAACACTAGCTCCTCTTGCTCTCATTTCTGTAAATGCCGCATGCCCTGGTGTATCAATAAATGTTATTGGTCTATCATTATAAACTATTTGATAAGCGCCAATGTGTTGAGTAATTCCACCGGCTTCACCATCTGCAACATTGGTCTTTCTAATCGTATCAAGTAAAGTTGTTTTACCATGATCAACATGACCCATAATCGTAATTACTGGTGGACGAGGAATTAAATCTTTTTCGTCATCAATAATTTCTAATTCTTCAAAATTAGTTTCATCTCTTGTTGTATCTTTCTTTAACGTTTTACCATATTCAAGGGCTACGATTTCAGCTGTTTCAAAATCAATTGCTGCATTTAGATTCATTATCTTACCTAAGCTCATTAATTTTTTAATAACTTCAGCTACATTTAGTCCTAAAACATTAGCAAAGTCAGAAACGTTCATTCCTTCAGTATAAAGAACTATTGTATCATCTGCTGCTTTTACATTAGATTGAAGTTTTTCTTTATGCTTGTACATTTCTTTCTTTTGTTTAGCAAAATCAGTATTTCTTTTTTCTTCCTTTTTATCTTCTTTTTTCTTTTTATTATGTTGTCTTTTGTTAATAGTGATTTGTTCTTTTACTTCATCTAATTCTTCTTGATAAGAATCATCAAAAGTTTCTTCATCAAATATTTCTTCTTCTTTTTCCTCTTCACTATCACTCATATTAGCAATTTCATTGTCTAATAAGATAATATCGTCATCACTTAACATATCATCTTCATGGTTAGCATTAATATCTAATTTCTTACATAATTCAAAAATGTAGTCAATACTTTTATCTACATCAATTGCGTATTCAGATACACTCATCATACTTATCGCCTCCCAATCTATTTATTTATTATTTTGCTTATTTCTTCATATATTAGATCTGATATTTCTGTTTCAAGTACTCTATCCAATACTTTATTTTTCTTAGCTTTTTCTAAAACAGCACTATCCTTTTTAATATATGCTCCTTTACCATTTAATTTTCCACTCTCGTCTGCCATAACCTTTCCTTCAGGAGTCCTCACAATTCTAAGAAGCTCACTTTTTGGTAGCTTTTCTTTGGTTACGACACAACTTCGCATTGGTATTTTCTTATTCTTCACCTAATTCATCTGCCTTTTTAATGGTAATTTTATATTTTGTAAGTCTAGATGCTAATTTAACATTTTGTCCTTTCTTACCGATTGCTAAAGAAGAATTTTCATCGTTGACAATTGCAAGAGCTTCCCTATTCTTTTCATCAATGATTCTAACTTCAACATCTTTAGCTGGATTTAAGGCATTTTGAATAAACTTAGCAGGATCCTTATCATATAGGATAACATCGATCTTTTCACCATTTAATTGGCTTAATACCCTATTTATTCTTGCTCCTTTTTCACCGATGATAGCTCCGACTGGATCTACCTTATCATATTCAGAGTATACGGCAATCTTGCTACGATTACCAGCATCACGAGCTACAGAATATAAAATAACTGTTCCATCAGATAATTCAGGGATTTCATTTTCAAGAAGTCTCTTGACAAATCCATAATGACTTCTTGATAAAAGAATAAATATTCCTTTAGTACCCATTTCCACTTTTGATACATATACCTTAATAGATGAACCCATTTCTAGTTTTTCACCAGGAATTATTTCATCCTTAGGTAATACTCCATGTGCTCTACCCAAATCTACATAGTAGTTTTTAGAGTCTTCTCTTGATAAAGTACCAATTAAGATTTCGTCTTGTTTATCACCGAATTCTTGGTTAACTAATTCTTTTTCTGCTTCCTTAACTTTTTGTACGATAATTTGCTTAGCTGAAAGAACGGCTACTCTACCAAACTCTTCAGGAATAATTTCTACTTCTGTATCAATAGTTTCTCCCGCTTTAATACCTTTTACAATTTTCTTTGCATCATCTAGCATAATTTGAGTATTTTCATCAAATACTGGTACTACTTCTTCCCCTTCTTCATTCACTACAGGATCATCTGTTACTACAGTCTTATAAGTAAATAATTTAATTTGACCACTTTCTGGGTCAACTGTAGCTTTAACATTAGGAATTCCCGTATTCTTTTTGTAAGCATTAGCCATCGCTGCTTCCATCGCATCGATAACGATTTGCTTGTCGATTCCTTTTTCTTCGACAAGAGCATCTAATGCTTTAATGAATTCTTTTGCTTGCTTATTATTCATCTTTTACACCTTTCTCTTTAGTACTAACATCTAGGATATAACTTTCATTAATAAAATCAGCCTTATCCAAAAGAGGATTAATAACATTAGTTACTTCGACACAAGTATCAATATCGATTGGTTCATCCCTATCAATTACAATTCTTAAAAAGTAATTGCTGCCTTCTTTCTCATAGACGACACTATCGATTGCTATACCTAGCTTGTTAATTTCACTTTCTAATAGTTTTTTTACTTTTTCTTCCATATTACCTCCTTAGAATTCATAAGTAAAGAGTGGTTTATGCCACTCTTCGTCTTGATACGTCTAAATTATATCATATAAAATAAGGAAAAACAAGCCTTTTTTATTTATTATTTATCTTTAATAAGAAGTTTTGTAATCTTTTATCCTTGGGTTTACTAAATATTTCTTTACTAGTACCTTCTTCCACTATCTTGCCATCATCCAAATAGATTACTCTAGTGGCAAAGTTTTTAATGAAATTTAACTCATGTGAAACTATTAACATTGTCATTCCATCATCCGCTAATTTTTTCATTAAATTAGTTACTTCACCAATCATTTCGGGGTCAAGTGCACTAGTAGGTTCATCAAACAAGATAATTTCTGGATTCATCATAAGTGTCCTTATAATTGCTACCCTTTGTTTTTGACCACCGGATATCTGATTAGGATAACTATCTTTAATATCAAGTAAATCAACTTTTTTAAGTAAACCAGTAGCTTTTTTTATTGCTTCATCCCTAGACATCAATTTATTTATTGTTGGTGCTAAGATAATATTATCTAAAACACTCATATGATTAAACAAATTAAATTGCTGAAAGACCATTCCTATTTTTCTACGTATATCTAAAATATGTTTATTATCTTTAACACTTTTACCTTCGAAAATTATTTCCCCTTCAGTTGTTTTTTCTAGCAAATTAATGCATCTAAGTAAAGTTGATTTACCACAACCAGAAGGGCCAATGATCCCTATAATATCACCTTTATTAACGGTTAAATTAATTCCCTTTAAAACCTTTTTATCACCATAATTCTTTTTTAAATTCTTAATTTCTAGCATTATTTAACCTCACTTCCATCTTACTTATAAACTTACTTAAAAGTAAGGTAATAATTAAATAAATAATTGCTATTAAAATAAGTGGAAAGAAATAATCATAAGTTCTTGATGCGATAATATCAGAAGCCTTAGTTAATTCCACGATACCAATATAAGCTCCAATTGAAGTTTCTTTAACTAAAGTAATAAATTCATTACCTAAAGCAGGCAAAATATTTTTAATAGATTGTGGTAAAATTATTTTTCTAATTACTTGTGGATAACTCAAACCCAAAGCATATCCCGCTTCCCATTGCCCTTTGTCGATTGAATTAATACCAGCTCTTATTATTTCTGCTACATAAGCACCACTATTAATACCAAAAGCAATGATTCCCACTAGTACTATATTGATACTGGTCTGCTTAAATATTACATAATAGATAATCATTAATTGCAACGTTGATGGTGTCCCTCTAATAGCAGTTACATATGCTTTAGATATCATGTTTAAAATCTTAAATCTACCAGTATTTAAATATATATTATTTGAAATAGCTGCCACCATACCAAGAACAATTCCAATAAGTACAGCCCCTAAAGCAATAATTAAAGTATTTCTTAAACCTTCCAAAATAAACTTATATCTACCATCATAAATAACAGAATCATAAAAGCGTTCTTTTAAAGTTCTTTTTTCATCTTTAGTTTCATTTACTCCCAAATGATGTAATAAATATTCATCTATTTTTCCAGTTTCTTTTAATCTAATAATAACCTTATTACATTCATCTAATAATTCAGTATTATCTTTGCTTACAACCATTCCATAACTATCAATTAGAAGTGGCTCCTCTAAAATAAGCATTTCACTATTTACCAGTTTAGTAGCTGGTAATTCATCCATAACAACGGCATCTACTTTTCCATCTTTTAAGTCCTGAATAGCGGCTAAAAACTTCTTTTCTCTAATTATTTCAATATTAATATAATTATTACTTAAATAATCGTCAGCAACGCTTCCTAATTGTACTGCCACTTTCTTATATTTTAAGTCATCAATAGATGTAATATTAGAATTTCTATCGATGATAATTACTTGCTTACTCTGAGCATAATCAATTGTAAAATTAACTTCTCTTTGCCTTTCTTCAGTATAACTAATTCCGGCAGCTCCTAAATCACTCTTTCCCGTCTTTACTTCACTGATAATTGAATCAAAAGCAACATCCTTAATGACTAGTTCTTTATTTAGTGATTTAGCAATTTCTTTTGCTATATCGATATCAACCCCAACTATTTCACCATTTGAATAATATTCATATGGAGCAAAACCCGCTTCTGTTACTAAAATTAATTTTTCTTTTTCTCTCCCACAGCCTGTTAAAAGGAAAAGACTAAATAATAATAACCATAACTTCTTCATAACATCCCTCTATTATCATTTTAACATAGATACATAAAAAAAGCACAATTATGTGCTTATTTTTATAACAATATCATTGCTAATGTAAGAATTAAAATATTAACAAGAGCAATACATACGATGACTTTTCCTACCCACTTTAACCAAGTTGTATAGTTAACTTTAGCAAGCTCTAAGCCACCCATAATAGCTCCACATGTTGGAGTAAATAAGTTAACAAGTCCATTTGCTGCGACCATTTCCATAATTGTTACTTCAACAGAATATCCAACGTTTGCTGCAAGTGGTCCCATAATTGGTGTAGACAATGAAGCAAGTCCACTAGATGATGGAACTAAAATAGAAAGTCCAGTATGTAAAATATAGTTAAGTGGTGCAAAAACAGCTTTTGGTACATTGCTTAATCCTCTTGCAGCATTAAAGATAATGTAATTATCTAAATATGTTTGTTTCATTAATACTGAAGCACCTCTAGCAATAGCAATAACTAGGATAACGCCAACCATATCATCAGCACCATCGATAAATGTGTCAACAAATTCATGTTCACTCATACCATTGACAACACCAATAACGATTGTCATAATCAAGAACCATAATGTTGATTCTTGGAAGTACCATTCACCTAAAGGTAGTCCAGTAATAGCTGCAAAGAATTTACCTTTTTCAAATAAAGTTACTCCAAAACTTCCCCATGGAATGAATCCTACAATCATTACTACGAATGTAAGTAAGAATAACCATAAAGTAACTTTTTGACCGCTACTAAGTTTAACTTCTTTCTTCTTATCTTCTTTAGCACCATAAGTTTCTTCCATTGCTTTTTGTTCTTGAAGTGATAAGAAAGTAGATCCCTTCTTAGCAATAACTTTCTTTGCGTATGAAACAACAAATAACATTGAAATTAAATATGTTGTTAACCATAAGCAAACTCCAAGTCCAATAATAATTCCTTGGTTAACAGCCATTCCTGCAGGTAGTGCATCAACAGCAGCACCAACAGCAAATGGGTTGATTGTTGAACCAAGAACTCCAGAACCGGCACCAAGTAAAACGATTGCTGAAGCAACGATGGTATCCATACCAGCTGCAACCATTGCTACGCTTAAAATAGCATAAAAACCAACGGTCTCTTCAAGCATACCATAAGTTGTACCACCAATTGAGAAAACAAACATTAAAATTGGAATTAAGATAAGTTCTTTACCTTTAAGTTTTTTAATTAAAACTTCAATTCCTGTTTCAAGTGCTCCTGTTTTGGTAACAACTTTTAAGAATGCTCCTAAAACAAGTACGAATAAGCAAATGTCAATGGCATCTACAAATCCTAATATTGGTGCTAATAATGTTTGTGATAGTGTAGCGCCAACAACACCACTACCATCAATTAATGTTTCTCCATTAAATTGTGCTGTAGGTAAAAAGTGAGTAATTATCGCTAACACAATTGTTAAAATCAAAATAATTGTAAAAGCAGATAAGGTAAGATGTCTTTTTTGATTTTTTGCTTGAGAAACTTTTTTTCTGGCTTCTTTTTCAGATTTTTCCATTCTTTTTTCTTTCCTCCTTATTCTAAAATACCAGTTTATCTAAAACAATCAAAGATTGTTTAGAACATTATTTCTTTAGAGTTTCTAACATAACTGCTTTAATAGTGTGTAATCTATTTTCAGCTTCCTCAAAAACCCTAGACTGAGAAGATTCAAACACTTCATCCGTAACTTCCATCTCAGTTAATTCAAATTTATCATAAATATCTTTACCAATTGAAGTATCGATATTATGAAATGATGGTAAACAATGCAAGAAAATTGCTTTTGGCCCTGCATTTTCCATTACTTTCTTATTTACTTGATAATCTTTAAGTAAATCTATTCTACTTTGCCATAGTTCCATTGGTTCACCCATTGATACCCACACATCAGTATAAATAGCATCTGCTCCCTTAGTAGCCTTCATAATATCTGTTTCTAAGGTAATTGTTCCACCAGTTTCTTTGCATATTTTTTCGCACTCAGCTACCAATTTTTCATCTGGGAATAATTCTTTTGGAGCAGCGCACTTAAAGTTCATTCCCATCTTAGAACATACGACCATTAAAGAGTTACCTACATTATTCCTTGCATCTCCGCAAAAGCATAATGTCTTTCCTTTTAAACTTCCAAATTCTTCACGAATAGTCATCACGTCGGCTAGCATCTGAGTTGGATGAAATTCATTAGTAAGTCCATTCCAAACAGGGACTTTAGAATATTTTGCTAATGATTCAACAATATCTTGCCCCCACCCACGATACTCAATACCATCGTACATACTTGCAAGTACTCTTGCTGTATCAGCAATTGTTTCCTTTTTACCAAGTTGTGAACCTGTTGGTCCAATATCCTCCTCCGCCAGTTCATCCCTGGCCATCTGATCGTAGCGTTCTTTCATTATGC
>CAZLQU010000026.1:0-12529 GCA_964561805.1 uncultured Muribaculaceae bacterium
AGTATGTTTTTAGGCTATATTATTGCCGTTATTGCTTTGCTTGGATTTAAGAATGTAACTTTAACAACATTGCTGGCTCCGATTTGTTTACTTGCAATTCCAATTATGGATACAGCTTTTGCAATTTTAAGAAGAATCATTAATAAAAAACCAATTGATGAACCCGATAAAGAGCATTTGCATCATCAACTTTTGAATCTTCATTTATCACATCGTAATACAGTACTAGTTATATATGGAATTGATATTTTATTTGCTTTAGCAATGCTTACTTATATGCTATATGATAATACGATTGGTATTATTATGTATGCAATATTATTTGTGGCTGTTTTGGTATTTATAATGAAGACAAATATTATTATTAATCATAATAAAGAGGGACTTAAAAAATAAGTCCTTTTAAATTGATAATAAGTAAAAAATATGGTAAAATTATTAAGAAAGATGTGTGGTATAAATGACTAAAATTAGAGTAATGGATGAACATTTAGCTAATAAAATCGCGGCTGGTGAAGTAGTAGAAAGAATAGTTTCAATCGTCAAAGAATTAATTGAAAATGCGATTGATGCCGAAGCCGATAATATCGTAATTGAATTAAAAGAATCCGGTTTAAGAGAAATTAAAATTACTGATAATGGGATAGGCATGAATAAGGAAGATGCTAAACTTGCCTTTCAAAGACATGCTACTAGTAAAATATATGATGATGACGATTTATTTAATATAAATACCTTAGGATTTAGAGGTGAAGCGTTACCATCAATTGCGGCCGTTTCTGAAGTTGAAGTAAAAACATGCCCCAAAGGTAGTGATATCGGTACTTATCTACACATTAAAGGTAGTAAAATCTTGGCGGAAGAAGAGATTGCTACAAGCGGTGGTACTAGTTTTAAAATAACTAATCTATTTTATAATACACCGGCTAGATTAAAACATTTATCAAGCAGTTATGCAGAACTAGCTAATGTTATCGATTACGTTAATAAAATTGCATTATCTTACACAAATATTAGATTTAAATTATTAAATGACGATAAAGAAATATTAAGTACTAATGGCAGTGGTAATCTTTTAAAAGTTATTAGTAATATTTATAATACCACTATTGCTAAAAAGATGGTAGAGATTAGCGGTGAAAACGATGATTATAAGATAAAAGGATATATATCACTTCCAGAAGTAACCAGATCAAATAAAAACCACATGACAACTATTGTCAATGGTAGAGTAGTTAGAAATAGTATTTTATATAAAACAATCAACGAAGCATACAGTAACTATAAAGAAGATTCAAGATATCCTATTTGTGTTATTTTAATTGAAACTGATCCAAGTTTACTTGATGTTAATATTCATCCGTCAAAACTAGATATTAGATTTAGTAATTTTGAAGAATTAAATCATCTAATCAAAGAAACTATCGATAATGCTTTAAAAGATAAAATGTTAATTCCTAATATCAGTATTAGTGATGAAGAATTACCAAAGTATGAAAATATATCTTTAGATATCGAACGTGAACCTGTAAATAATGATTATAAGGATAAACTAAGTGATTTAATTAATTTTAATGTGAAGGAAGAAACTGTTGAGTATAATCAAGATGATACTAAAGATGAAGTTGTAACAATTACTCCAGATAAAAAGTTACCAGAATTATATCCGGTGGCTTTACTTCTTGGCACTTATATTGTTTGTGAAAACGATGAAGGTATATATTTAATTGATCAACACGCTGCCAAAGAAAGATGTAATTATGAGAGAGTTAGCTATGAACTTAGTAATCCTAAAACTGACGTTATAAGCCCACTTGTACCAATTGTAATTGAATTACCTCAAAATGAGATATTATTACTTAAAGAAAACAGTGATATTTTAGATAATTTACATATTACATATGAAGAGTTTGGCACTTCATCAATTAGAATTACAAGTCATCCCACATGGTTTACTGAAGGGAAAGAAGTAGAAATTATGATGGGAATAATTGAAATGATTTTAAATAAAGGAAAAGACTTTTCAATTACGAAATTCCGTGATAGTTTGGCTAAAATGGTAGCTTGTAAGATGAGTATTAAAGCTAATACTTATATTGATAAACCTTCAATGGAAGCACTTATTAATGATCTAAGAAAATGCAAGAATCCTTATAATTGTCCACATGGACGTCCAGCAATTATTCATTTTAGTATTTATGAACTTGAGAAGATGTTCCATAGGAGTATGTAATGGATAAACATTTATGCTTGCTTACAGAAAAATTATGTGAATTATATGATGCATATGAAGACTATGCATTTAATTCCTATGTACATAATGATAATCGTTATTTATTGATAATAAGATTTGGTAATGGTGGGTTAATTAGCTATCTATTATTTGATAATATTTCAGATCACTTAGTTGATGATGTGCATATTGATTTTGAACATCAGGAATATGATTTATTTTATGCTCTTGCACTTAGATTATTTGTTAAATCACTAGGTGATACGATGATACATAAATTAGACGATAATACGTATGGTAACAGTATTAGAAAACCTTATGTACAAGTTGTTACGGATGATACATATTTACTTAATATGTTTGACGAATTAATTAAAAATCAAGAAAAAGAATATCTTAATCTTGATAATATGCTAGTAGAAAAAGAGAGCAAGAAAGTAAAAGTGCGTCATTTTGATAGACAGTTAATTAATCAAATTGAAGATAGGACGGCACTAACGAAAGAACTATTTAGAGGGTGGTAAAATGATTATTGTAATAACTGGTCCTACCGGAGTAGGAAAAACTAAATTATCGATAGAACTTGCTAAAAGATATAATGCTGAGATTATTAATGGTGATGCAGTACAAGTATATAAAGGCTTAGATATTGGCTCAGCCAAAGTAACTGAAGAGGAAAAAGAAAATATACCTCATCATTTATTTGATATTAAGGAAGTTAATGAAGATTATTCAATCTTTGATTATCAAAAAGATTGCCGTAAACTAATTGCTGAGATTACTAAAAAAGGTAAAAACACAATTATTGTTGGTGGTACAGGATTATATATCAAAAGTGCATTATATGATTATACTTTAAGTGAAAATAAAGAAATTAATAATCAGTATGAAGATAAAACTACCGAGGAATTATATCAAGAATTAGTTAAATTAGATAAAGATATTAAAATTGATAAAGATAACCGTCGTAGGGTAGTGAGAGCCTTAAATTATTACTTAGAAACAGGTAAATCTATCAGTAATAATAAGAATGGTAATAAACTTTTATATGATGCCATATTCATTGGTTTAACAATGGGCGATAGAAACAAATTATATGAAAGAATTAATAGTCGTGTCGATAAAATGATTGAAAATGGTTTACTTGATGAAGTAAAAGCATTTTATGACAGGGGTATTAAAACTAAGCCATTGTTAAGTGCTATTGGTTATAAGGAATTATATCAATATTTTGATAATAAAATATCATATGATGAAGCAATTGAGTTAATTAAAAGGGATTCTAGAAGATATGCAAAAAGGCAATATACTTTCTTTAACCATCAATTTAATATTCATTGGTTTAATGTTAATCTTGATAATTTTGATGAAACAATTCAAGAAGTTAGTGATTATATAAGCAATAAAAAACATGAATAATTTATTTGTGTTTTTTATTGAAAAAAAAGGGGTATTTTGATATACTTAATATAAGAATAGAATTGAATAGTTCTATTTAAATGGTGACCAAAATGGGAAAGAAAAAAATTACAATCATTACAATTGTTGTTTTTGTCGTGGGTTTAATCATAGCGGGCGGAAGCTATGCCTTTTGGTCGTGGTCAGGTAATGTTAATAAAAATGTTATCTTTAACGTTGCAAGTAATTTAAAAAATTATATTGTCTATAATGAAGGTGAATCAGCATTTACTGGTGAACTTAACGTAAGTAATAGTTATCAAACCAACAGTATTCATTCGACTATTTCAATTTATAAAACAACAAATGCTAATTTACTCGCAACTATTCATATGGATGTTAATCAAATTGGTTCCAATATGAAACAAAGCACGGCATTAAAATGGGTTGTTACGGATGGTAATTCATCTAATCCGGGAACAGTCCTTGCTAAAGGTAACTTTATTGGTACTAATAATGGTGATACTCTAACATTAGTACCTGATATCAATATCACAACGACAGAAACCTTCTATACAATCTGGATTTGGTTAGATGCAAGTCAAAACCCAAGTAGCAACTTGTCCGGTGAAACATTAGATACAAATGTATGGACGGAAGTTAATCAAGTTGATGGAGCAGAAGATAGATATGAGGTTACGCGTAGTGATGCTAATTATCAACAAATTAGTGCAACTGTTGTCGACTCTAAATATAAAGTAACCCATTATGCGGTAACGACAACTAATGATGAACCAAATAGTTGGGCAACAATCACACCAGCAACTGATCAAGCGAAAGTTTATAACTTAAATACCACCGTTAATAATACCGGAACATATTATATTTGGTTTAAAGATGAGAATGGTAGAATAACTCATACGGAAGTTGAAGTATCAGTTATTGATACAACTGCACCAAGCTGTAATTGGGGCGCCTTTACACCAGTTAAAATTGCCAATGGTGAAACTTCATCTGTAACACTAACATGTACTGATACCCAGTCAGGAGTTCAAGTTCACAATTTAACAACGTCTGACTTCACACCAGCCAACAATAAAATAACAGTAACTAATGTTACTAAAGAAAGTGTTACTAATGGATATAAATATACAATAACGGTTACCGGTACCAATAATGATGGAACTACTCATATTTCAATTGATGCGAACAAGGTAAAAGATGGCGTTGGATTAGGAAACGCTAGTACTTCATCTGGCGATGTCATTATTGAAAATATTATTGGAGTTAGTGATGCTGTAGTAACATTAGAATACAACAGTACAACTTATGATGGTAGTGCTAAAACACCTAGTGTAACCGTTGTTAAAAATGGCGTTACCTTAACATTAAATATAGATTACACAGTAGCGTACTCAAATAATACAAATGTTGGTACCGCAACAGTTACAATAACAGGTATAGGTAATTATGGTGGAGAGACAACTAGAAACTTTACGATTTCATATAATTCATTTAATATTACCTTAGACAATGCGAATGCCACAACTAATGGTACAAGTACACTATATATGCGATATGCCGATGGAGTATATCTAGATAGTAGTTACACTAATAAAATGACAACGAGTGCTAATCCGATTACTATACCAGTAAGAACCGGTTATGATTTTGTAGGTTACTACGATGGCGATACTCAATTAATAGATAATACAGGTAAAATAACAAGCACCTTTACTAACATTAAATATAGTAGTGCCAAAACATTAAATGCTCATTGGAATGATAGTGAAGCGCCTGTCGCATCAATTGTATCAGCCGGTAATACTTTAAAATCAGGAACACAAACATTATCGTTGCAATGTACCGACAATGTTGGAGTAACCAAATATTATTTTGGGACAAGTTCAAGCCCTGCTGATAGTGCCTTTACAACGGTGACTAGTACTACAACATGGACAAAAACAGATCAAACAGTATCAGCTGCTGGAACATATTATTTGATATGTAAAGATGCTGCTGGTAATACTTCAAATAAACCAACAAAAATATATTATAAATACACAGTAACCAATATGCTTCAAAATGTTACGAGTTCTAACGTTGGTACATATACATCATATGATACTAATAACTACGTACAAGCAAGTACAGGTGATTATATTGCCTTAAAAGATACTTCAATGCCCTTAGCATCAATTTATACAGTACCTTCATATTCGAGAGCAGCAAGATTTAAAGGATTCAGTACCGGTGCACCTAGTACAACTTCTGCGACAATATCTTCTGATGCGCCAACACTTAGTGCAAATAATACGGTATATACTATGTGGTTCCAAAAAAATGTTATCATCTTTAGATATAAACCGAATGGTGGAACAGTTACTTCAGAAACGACCAATAGTGGAACTACTTATACATGGGATTTGGATGATAATGGATACATCAGAAGAACCAATACGAGCACTGGAGCACAACAAAACTATTTAAATTCTGTTTATTATGGATATAGTAGCTTTGATTTGGTTAATTACAATTATTCTAGTTATTTAAATATAAGCAAAACAGGTTATTCTGCAGTTTCAGGCGCTGAATGGATATGTGAAAGTGGATGCCTTACATCAAATATGACATTTACACACAATGCAACAACAATCGATCCTGCAACTATTTGTAATGCTGAGACGGCCGATTGTAACTTAGTACTTAAGGTTAATTGGACTCCTGATACATATAATGTTTTTTATAATGGTACTGGTGGTTTTTATGGAACTAGTCAGACACAATACGATGCCTTTTACAACAATATAAATAGTCATAGCACTTCTGCAACAACATTCCGAGGATTCTACGAATATGCTAAGTTATATGCAACACCAAGTAATACTACTTGGGGAGCAGACTACATAAAATTTAATGGTACAAACAGTTATGTTATGACTACTCAAAAATGGGGTGCGTGGACGGCAGCTACAGTTTCAGCATTGATAATGGTTGATGGTTATCCGGCAAGTGGAAATTATGGATACATTGCCGGAAATGTAGAAACTGGTGGTTTTGGCATATATATTGATTCCACTGGTAAACCTGCTTTTCAAATATATAATAGTTCAACTAGTGCATGGGTTTATGCAACTGGTCCTAATGCTTTGACAATTGGGAAAAAATATCACATTGCCGGTACATATGATGGAAGCAACTTAAAATTATATATTAATGGTACCTTAGTAAAAACAACGGCAAGTACTGGTTCTATAGGAGCTCCTGCTAGTAGCACAGCATTTGCATTAGGATGTAACCCATATGCAAGTACTTGTCCGCGTGATTATTTTAATGGTAAAATTTATAATGTTGGTGTATTATCATCTGCTAGAGTAGCTACTGATATTGCTAAAGATTGGGGTAAAGTTATTACCTATGATAGTACTTATGGTACCTTAACTACACCTACTAGAAGTGGATATACTTTTGCTGGTTGGTATAATTCAACTGCCTTAAGTACGCAAGTTACAAGTTCAACAAGTGTAAATACAACGGGTGACCGTGATTTATATGCTAAATGGACTCCAATATCATATAATATTGGATATACATTAAATAGCGGTAGTCACGGAAGCAGCCATCCGACAACAGCCACTTTTGGCTCAGTTGTCAATATAAGTAATCCAACTAGAAGTGGATATACTTTCACAGGATGGACGTCAGATAGCATTAATACAACGCATGCTTTGAGAAGTGATAATAACACAACCTTCACAACTGGATGGAATGGTACTACAGCCGTAACAAATCAATACTTTAAGAATTTAACCGCTACTGCTGATGCCACAGTAACACTAGTTGCTAATTGGAGTGATTCAGCGGCTCCTGAAGCAACAATCGTATCAGCTGGTAATACTTTAAAATCTGGAACGCAAACATTATCCTTAAAATGTACCGATAACGTTGGAGTGACAAAATGGTACTTTGGAACAAGTTCAAGTCCGGCTGATAGTGCCTTTACAACGGTAACAAGTACCACAACTTGGACTAAAACCGATCAAACAGTATCAGCCGCTGGAACATATTACTTGATATGTAAAGATGCTATTGGTAATACTTCCAATAAACCGTCACAAGTATACTATAGTTATAAAGTAAATAATATGCTTGAAACGGCTAGTGGAAGTAACAGTACATTTAACACCGCTAATTACTCACAAACTAGTACAGCGACATATATTGCTAAAAGTGGCACATCGCTAACATTATCTTCAATTTATACAAGACCTGATTATGGTGTGTTCTACAAGATAAGTACGGGGGCAGCACCAAGTTCCGGTTCGGCCACGGTAAGCACAACCGCTCCAACACTTAGTGCAAATAGTGAATATACAATGTGGTTCTATCGTAGTAGTATGTACTTTAGATACAAACCAAATGGTGGAACTGTTGCAACCACAACAACAAGTGGTTCTAATACATACACTTGGTCCCTACATAGTGATGGATATTTAATGAGGTCAACAAATGGGGCAACAGCAACTACTTTTCAAACAAAAATTAAATATATAAATACAACAACATCATATACATTCGATCTTGCTAATTATAATGCAAATTCAACATCACCAAATATAACTAGAACTGGTTATTCAACAGTAGCTGGTTCTGAATATAAATGTTTAAGTGGTTGTATAACCAGTAATTTAGTAATAACACAAAATAGTACTACTTTAACAAAAAACTATATTAATACTAATATTTGTACTGACGCCACTCTTAAAGCGGGCAATTGTGTTGTATATTTAGGTGTTAATTGGACAAATCAATTTGTTATAACTTATAATGCAAATGGTGGAAGCGGAGCGCCAGCTAATCAAACATATACATATGCTGCTAGTGGTAATATAACATTGTCCACGACAACTCCAACAAAAACAGGTTACACTTTCTTAGGATGGTCAACATCTTCAACTGCAACGACCGCTTCTTATACGGCTGGTGGATCCTGGGCAAAAAGTAATGTACCTAATTCAGGAAATGTATTTACGCTGTATGCTGTATATAGAATTAAAGTTACATTTAATCCTGGTAGTGGAAGTGTATCACCAACAAGTAAATATGTTGATTACAATGCAGCATATGGTAGTGTACCAACGCCAACTCTTAGTGGCAAGACATTTATGGGTTGGGAAATGTTACAACAACAATGGACATTTACCAATAGTACATTAACCCAAGCTGCTACAAGTGCTGGTATTACATGTTCTTCTAGCACAGGATATTGTACCGATTCATCTAACACTACAGATGATAGAGAGTGGGGGTATAGTGAATCTAACTGGCAATTCTCATTACCGGCTGGAAAATATAGACTTGCTGTAACATTTCATACACCTATTACCTTGGGTACTCAATATGCTGGAATAAATATGTATGATAGTAGTAACAATTATATTTTGAGAGTGCGTGATTCGATTGTTAATATAAGTTACTACGAAACAATGTTTTCACTATCATCCACTAAGAGCATCTCGCTTATGATAAAGGCGTATGATGCCCATTATACACCCGTTATTTATAAGATTACAGATGTAGAAGAACAGAAATGGACATTTACTGATAGTACCTTAAGACAACCTGCTAAAGATGTTGGAATTACCTGTTCTGCTAGTTCAGGATATTGTACAGATACAAGTAGTGATTCAGATGATCGATATTGGAATTATAGTAATTCTGATTGGCAATTCTCACTACCGGCAGGAAAATATAAACTGGCCTTAATATTTTATGAACCAGTTACAACTGACATTCAATATGCCGGAATAAATATATTTGATCCTAGTGATAATGTTATTTTAAGTGTGCGTAATGCTATTGACCGACGGACGTACTATGAAACAGCCTTTTCACTGTCGGCTACGACAAATATTTCACTCATGATAAAAGCATATAATGCACATTATAAACCGGTTATTTATAAACTTTCGGATATTAATAGCCCAACACTAGTTACAACGAACGCCAATCATACATTAACAGCTCATTGGAAATAGAAACGAGCAATACAAGTAAAAAGTATGGTTGTGATGCTTCGGCATAAAATATTAAATAAAAAAGACTATATCTCACGCATATAGTCTTTATTTTTGAATGGATCCTTTGAATCTATATGATCATAAAACATTATTCCATGTAAGTGATCATATTCATGTTGAAAGGCGATGGCTAATTCTTCTCGTACTCTAATTTTTATTGGATTACCATCAACATCATATCCAGTGAATGTTGCTCTGGCATATCTCGGAACGATTCCAGGAACATCTCTGTTGACACTTAGACATCCTTCACCTTCAGATGCATATATTAATTCTTCTGAATGTGATATCATTTTGGGATTTATTATAACATAATCGTTAAAATTACCTTCAGATTCTTCGTGACAAACAACGAAAAATTTTTCATTAATACCCATTTGAGGAGCAGCAAGTCCCATACCAGGACGTAAGTTATATTTTTCAGCATATTTTTCTATTTGTGAATAATAAAGATGCTCTAACATATCTTTAATTAGTTTTTTTCTTTCTTTACTTAGCGGAAATATTACATCTTTATTTGGTGCTCTTAGATGTTTATCTTTTTCATCTAAGATATCAGAAGTTTTAATCATACTATCCCTTCTTCCACGAATATTTTAACACATATGTTTGTTTTTGTAAAGAAAAAAGGGAAGCTGTTCCCCTTAGTTATTAATAAATGATCTTGAACCTAATACAATTACTAATAAAATGAATAATACTAGCACAATTGCTGCTCCATTACCATATCCTCCAGTATATCCGTAGCCATACATTGGATAAGTATATGCTTGATTGTTGCATCCACATCCTTGACCACCAGAATATCCACCATAATAGTACATAGTATACCTCCTTTTTTATCTATTATAGTTTATGGTGAAAGATGATATTGGTTACATAAAATAGCCTAAAAAAAGCACTAATTTGTAGTGCTTTTATTATTAACATTAACTTTATACTTAGTTTCAGCATTAACTTCATCATCGGCTTCAGTTAATTTAATAATTTCTTCAATAGATGTAAAGCCCGCTAATACTTTATATAAACCATCTTGAAGTAAGGTAATAACATCAGAATTATATACCAAGTTACGAAGTTCTGCTTTTGGCATTCTCGCATTTATAGCGTCTCTTATATCAGGGGAAATTAATAATACTTCTTGGATCGCGATACGTCCATGATAGCCACCTGAACATTGCGGACAACCAACTGGTGTATATATTTGCGGTACATCTAAGTTTAAAAATCTCTTAAACATTTCTTTTTCATATGGAGTTGTTTCTCTTGTTTTTTTACATTGATCACATAATTTTCTGGCTAACTTTTGGCTGACAATCCCTGACAATGCAGATGCCAATAAGTAACGTTCAACTTCCATATCTAAAAGTCTTTCAATAGTTGTTAGTGAGTTATTAGTGTGAAGGGTAGATAATACTAAGTGACCAGTAATTGATGCTCTTACGGCAATTTGAGCAGTTTCTGAGTCTCTTATCTCACCAATCATAATAACATTGGGGTCCTGTCTTAATATACTACGAAGTACTGTGGCAAAGTCAAGGCCTATTTCACTATTGACTTGAACTTGATTGATACCTTCAATATCCATTTCAACGGGATCTTCAACAGTTATTAAGTTAGTACCTTTAACATTTAGTTTTTGTAAGAAAGCATATACGGTAGTAGACTTACCACTACCAGTAGCACCTGTTACTAAGATAATACCATTAGGTTCTTCAAGCATTTTTAATACTTTTTTATAGTTTTCTTCAGAAAAGAATAAATATTCAATACCTTGTAAGCTTCTAGAATAATCAAGAATACGAATAACGATCTTTTCACCTTTTTTGGTAGGTAAGGAAGATACACGCATATCTAAATCTAGACCTTCAAGTGTGGTTTTGATAGCACCATCTTGTGGCAGACGGGTTTCTGTAATATTCATACCTGATAAGATTTTAATTCTTGTAATAACGTTATTTTTAACGTTATTTGGAATATCAATGTAATCGTTTAAGACACCGTCAATTCTTATTCTTACTTTTAAAAAATTATCAGAGTGGTCAAAGTGAATATCACTAGCACCAGCTCTAGCAGAATCAACTATAATTTTATTAACAACGTCTACGACTGGCATATTAGCAAAATCGATCGTATTTTGCATAGTATCACTCTTTCCATTCTTTCTTATTCTTTATTTATTATATAATAAATTTGTGCTTTTTTCAATAGGTTTACTACATATGCCACCTATCATAATCATTATATCATATTATTTCAAAAAAGAAAAATATTTTTATTATTTTTCTTTATTTAAACGGCTGTTTGCTTAATAGTAAATAATCCCTTGACAAATAAGCGAAAAGATGCTATTATAGTAAGCCATAAAGAAAAATATGAGAGGAGTGATATGATGAATAATAATTATTTAATTGAATATTTAAATGAAAATGAATATCACAAAAAAGAACGTGCAATAAAAAAATATAATATGCTTGCTTATAAAAAATTATTATTTGATTTTTATCCTAGTTTAAAAGAGGGTAATTTTATTGGTGTCATTTCGTCTCGTAATGAAAAAGAAGGAACAACAACATATGAATTAAAATTACCTACAGATGCAATGTTTAGTAAGGTACATGGTGATATTATCTTAAAATATACAGCATATCATAAGCAAAATATTGTAATGTTAGATGATATTACCACTCCTGATGATATTTTGATAGAAGGCCATCAAGAAGAACTTACGACATATAAAGGTGTCATGGTATCAAAAACACATGCTGATAAGGATATATTTAAGATAAATCTTTTAAATATGATGCAAAAATAATCT
>CAZLQU010000027.1:0-12497 GCA_964561805.1 uncultured Muribaculaceae bacterium
TATTACCTTCTTTAATAAGATCTAAGTATAACCTTCCACGTCCAACATATCTTTTAGCGATTGAAACGACAAGTCTCAAATTTGATTCAGCTAATTTATTTTTTGCTTCCTCATCCCCTGCTACAATTCTAGCTGATAATTCCATTTCTTCATCAAGAGTTAACAAACTTATTTTACCAATTTCTTTTAGATACATTCTTACTGGATCGTTGATTGTTAATTCTTTTGCTAAATCACTATCATCTAAAATATTTTCAATTCCACCATCATCTTCACCATCATCTTCACCTGATAATTCTTCATCTGTCACTACTTGTATGTTTGCTTCCATCAAACTATTATACAAATCATCTAGTGAATCACTATCTAAATCTAGTCCTTTTAGAGCTGTTGCTAATTGTTCATATGTTATATATCCTGCTTCCTCACCTTGTGCAATTAGTTCTTTTTTTCTCTCTTCATATGTTTTTATTTCTTCAATCATTGTTTCACTCCCTTTAATGATAAAATCTCGCTTAGTATTTTAGCCTGTTTAATTGGATCTTTTTCCTCTTTTAATTTTTCACGCAATTCTTTTTCTTTTCTTCTAATTGGGTAATCATTAACTACTTTTATATAATCATCGATTTCAATTTCTTGATACTTATCACTTACTTGCATATTAATAATTTCATTAAATAGTTTTAATTCTTCTTCACTACTAGCGATATAACTAATAAAATCTGCTAATTTTATAGTGCCAAATTTATGATAATAGTAAATAATTTGATTAGCTAAATCCCTAATTTCACTATTTGGAAAGAAAGATATTTCTTTTTCTACTTTATCAATTATTTTCTCATCTTTTAGCATATAGAATAACAAATGACGAGAAGCTACTTCTTGTTGTGATATTTTTTTTGTTTGGTTGATTCTTTTTTCTTCATTTTTTGCAGTTTTAACACCTTTTAATTTTTTATACTTGTCTTTCAAAACATCATAACTTATATTATATTCGGTTGATAATTTTTTAATTGTTAGTTCTATTAATACCTCATCATCAATTATTAGTAAATCTGTTAACGATTCATTAATAAATTTTGTAATATCTTCAATATCAGTTAAGTTTTTACTATTCTTATGCAATTCTATGAGAAATTCAATTGAACTCTCTGGATTATTAATTTTATTTTTAAACTTGTCTACTCCATATTTTAAAATATATTCATCTGGATCAAGTTCTTCTTCTAATCTAACTATTTTTGGTACAACATCAAGTTCTTTAAAAATATTAATTGCTTTAGTTGTTGCTTCTTCACCAGCACTATCTCCATCAAAACACAATATAATATTATTTGCTGCTTTTTTTAGCAATGTAGCATTTTGTTTTGTTAAAGCTGTTCCCATCGTGGCAATACAATTAATGATTCCTACGGTACTGGCCCTAATGACATCCATAAATCCTTCCATTACAATAATTGACTCATTCTTTTTAAGTATGTCTTTTGCATTATGATAATTATAGAGAATTGTTCCCTTTTTAAATATTGCTGTTTCTTTAGTATTCACATACTTACTTGAATCATTTGTATTATAAATGCGCCCTGAAAATGCGACAATGTTTCCTTCTAAATCAAATAGTGGAAACATTATACGATTAATAAATATATCAGTACCATTTTCATTACTTATACCCAAGTCAATTAATTGATTTAATTTTTTCCCTTTGCCCAACAAGTAATCAGTCAAAGATGATTTAGATACGGATAAGCCTATTTTAAATTTTTTGATAGTTTCTTTATCAATCTGTCTTTTTGCAAGATATTTTAATGCATTTTTGCCAAGAACACTGTTTAGATTGTTTTGATAAAACTTACATGCCAAATCATATATTTCATATGCTTCCGAATTCTTGTTTTTGACGATTTTAGCAGTACCAAGATTATAGCCAACTTGATTACCTAATAGTCTTACAGCATCATAGAAATCAATTTTTTCATAATCTTTGACAAAAGTAAAAACATTGCCCGTAGCTCCACAAGAAAAGCATGTAAAAATTTGTTTCTCTTTTGAAACGCTCATACTTTGTGAATGATCATCATTAAACGGACACACACCATAATAGTTCTTTCCTTTTTGAGTCAGGGGAACATATTTAGAAATAACTTCTACAATATCAACTTTATTTCTAATTTCATTTATCATTTCGTTTGTGATATTCATTTTTTCCCCTCCAATAATGATATTCCAAAAAAAATTGCAAATTACTTTTATTTTTGTTAACTTTTAGTTAATTTGACACAAATTTGACACTTTTTATTCAATTAGCATTGCATCACCAAATGAGAAAAAGCGATATTTATTCTTAACGGCTTCTTCATAGGCATTTAAAATAATTTCTTTTGTAGCAAATGCTGATACCAACATAATTAAAGTCGATTTGGGAAGATGAAAATTGGTTATTTGGGCATCAATGGCCTTAAATTGATATCCAGGATAAATAAAAATATCTGTCCATCCTGATGTTTCTCTAAATTGATCATATTTAGTCATTATTGTTTCTAGTGTTCTAGTTGTTGTTGTTCCAACAGCAACAATCTTTCTTCCCTCTTTTTTTGCTTTATTCAATTCTTTAGCTACTAGAGGTGACATTTGATAGAACTCGCTATGCATCTTATGTGTTGTCACATCTTCGACATTAACAGGTCTAAATGTACCAAGACCAACATGTAATGTTATATAGCAAATAATTATTCCTTTATCTTTAATTCTTTGCAATAATTCTTTAGTAAAATGTAATCCAGCAGTTGGTGCTGCGGCCGAACCAATATTTTTTGCATATATAGTTTGATATCTATTTTTATCACTTAGTTTTTCTTTAATGTATGGTGGTAATGGCATACTTCCTAGTTTGTCTAATATTTCATAGAATATGCCATCATATGTAAAAGAGACTTCTCTTATACCTTCATCACCTATGCCTGTACATGTAGCTTTTAATATGCCTTTACCAAATGATATTGTTGTACCAATTTTTACTCTTTTCGCTGGTTTTACTAATACTTCCCAATTATCTTTCGCTATGTTTTTTAATAATAAGAATTCAATGATAGCGCCAGTATCTGTTTTTTCACCAATTATTCTAGCAGGCATTACTTTGGTATCATTCAATACAAGGACATCACCTTCATTTAAATAATTGATAATATTATAAAAATAGTCATGTTTTATCTTTCCCGTTTTACGATTTAAAACCATTAACCTAGAATCATCTCTCTTGGCTAATGGCGTTTGTGCAATTAATTCTTCTGGTAATTCATAATCAAAATCATCTGTTTTCACACTACCACTCCCAAACTGCATTATATTATAACATAATTTTAAATAAATGGTTAACTTTTTATACAAATAATAAAAAACATGATTTTTGTCATGTTTTTAATCATTTGTTTTGTCACCATTACCATTTATAGGAATAACTTCACCAAGATATGTTGATTCATCATTAAATATGCATTTAAAGAAATCTTTAATTCTAGCAGCAAATTCTCTTATATTTCTTTTTGTTTGACCAAGGTATCTTCTTTTTGTGGCTGATACCCCTGAAGCTTTCATATTAATATTTTTGGCAATATATAATGCTCTATTTAAGTGATACTTTTGAGTTACTATTATTGCTTTATTTACTTTGAATATTTTTCTAGCGCGATAAATACTGTCGTATGTAGAAATGCCAGCATGATCCATAAAAATATCAGATGAAGGAATACCATTATCTTTTAGATAATTCTTCATAACATTTACTTCATCATAATCTGTATATTCATGGTCACCACTAACAATTATTTTTGGTGCCACTCCTTTATTATATAGTTCTATAGCTGTTGACAACCTATCTTCAAGCATAGGGCTTGGTTGTCGATTTTTTATGCCGGCACCCAAGACAATAATACAGTCATAATCTTTATCCTTTATTTGATTTATTTTGACTATTTTTTTATGAGTAATTATTACTATATATGAGTTAATAACAATTAGTATTAAAAATATTGTTAATATTATTCTTATTATCCATTTCATATTCTTACCTCTACTAAAAGTATATCAAAAAAGAGAAAAAAACACAAACTCTTGTGTTTTTCCTATCACTTGTGACATTTAATTATATGATTACTATTAACTATTATTAACAATACCGGTTAATGTTTCGGTACTTGCAACAATATATCCTCTAAATGAGCCATTAGCAACACTATTTCCTGTTAGATTTCCATCTATCCAAAAATATATTTTATACTGTCCAACAGTTGTAGATAATGTTTCATTACTTAAAATCTGAATTTGATTACTTGCTGGTATTGAAGAAAAGTCTCCATATGATAATCGTGTTTCAGTATTTCCTGTTACTTTATATACTTCCCACTTAAATCCAGCAATTTTTAGTTCATCGCTGATTGAATCGACATTGATAAATAAGTTCCCTTTAACGGCAACATCGACTCCACTACCAAGGCCAAATTCAACGGTTGTACTGCAACCGCCTTCTTTTGAAGCAACAACATTCATTGTACAATTGGATGAATCAATATTTGTTCCTCCGCGATAAACAATTTCATATTTTTTTGAACTAGTTGAAACATTTTTATTACTGCCTGTTGCTACCAAAGAATAATACGCATATGTACTACCAATGATGGCAACTGCAATTGCTAATACGGTAATAATAATTGTATATGTTACTTCTTTTCTCATTTATATCCTCTTTCTATTTTTTAATTGCACTATTAACGTTAATTTTTGCACTAAATCCTTTATTCATCAATTCATTTTGGTTAGTCTCATCTTCACTTAACCAAATGTATAGTTCATATGAGTATGTTGTTGGAAAAGATGTTGTTATAAGTTTAGTCATTGGCATAATCTTTAGCGCCGTCGCATTACCTAAATTACTAAAGTCACCACTACTTACTAAAATACCATCTTGTAATAATTCATATTTATAGTTTGCTGTTTTTAATTCATTGGCCATAACAATGTCTTTTAACGATATTTCAACTGCTGCATCGTAATTTTTAAGATTTTCTCCAACTGTTATTGTAAAACCATTCTTATTAGCATAATTGTATCTATCTTCGTCTTTTATTGGCATAATTGTTTTTGAATAAACATACTCTGTTTGAGCAAAGATAACTGTTGGTTTTTCCGCAATGGTCTTGCCGCTTGCAGAACTTTCTGCATTTTTATATGCATACCAGGCATAACTTGAACTAAAAATTACTCCAATAAATGCAATTATGGTGATACTTAAAACAATTATTGTACTTTTAAATTTCATAATATCACCTTTCTCCATACTTTCCTATCATAATCATACCATATTTTTTTTGTTATTTCAATGTTTATTATCATAAAATGAAAAAGAGTGTCTACTCTTTTACATTTTTGTTAAGGTTCTTACCATTTGATATGAATAACCCATTTCATTATCATACCAAGCAACAATGTGAATTAGTTGTTTGCCATCTACTTCAACAACACTTGTTAGATTGGCATCGACTGTGGCGCCACAATCTGATGATATGATATCTGATGAAACAATTGGATCTTCAGTATAATGAAGTGTTTCATTACTATGTTGCTTGAAGGCACTGTTTATTTCTTCTTTTGTAACTTTTTTATTTAATTCAACTACTAAATCGATAAGTGAACCATCTGATACAGGAACTCTTATAGCGGTGCCTAACAATTTTCCTTCTAAATTAGGTAATACTTTGCCAATAGCACTTGCTGCTCCAGTTGAGGTTGGTACCATATTCATTGCACATGCTCTTCCTCTTCGTTCATATATACCCTTTTTATGTGCAACATCTAACGTTACTTGGTCGTTAGTATATGCATGAATTGTGGTCATATTTCCTTTAACAATTCCAAAGTTATCATCTAATACTTTTAATACTGGTGCTAAACAATTTGTTGTACAGGAAGCAGCTGAAACAATTATATCACCGGGTGTCAAAATATTATGATTAACATTGTAAACTACTGTCTTCATTTCTCCTTTTCCAGGTGCAGAAATAAGTACTTTTTTGGCTCCAGCTTCAATATGTTTCATTGCAGCATCGTAACTTGTAAATTTACCTGTGCACTCTAAAACAACATCAATGCCAAGCTTTCCCCAAGGTAAATTATTTGGTTCCATTTCCTTATATACATATATTCTCTTATTATTAACATAAATCGATTCGTTATCAAATGTTATTTTCTTATTATATCTTCCATGATTAGTATCATATTTTAATAAATATGCTAATTCTTCTGGAGTAGATAAGTCGTTTACAGCGACAACTTCTAAGTCATCCATTTCTTCGATTATTCTAAATACTAATCTTCCAATTCTACCAAATCCATTAATTGCTATTTTTTTCATTTCTTCTCCCTTACTTAATTAAATAGTCCCCTTCTTTTATTAATTCTTCAATATTGCCATTTTCAAATCCAACTAATGCGCCAACAATTAAGTCAATATTTTCTTCAGAATTGTTTGTAATTTTGATTGTTATTGTTTTTGATTCTTTTGTTCTAATGATATCTTCAAGTAGATCTGGCGATTCAGCAGCTAAATTTATTGTAACATTATCTGGTAATTTGCTTGGTGATATTAAATGATAATAAGTACCATATTTTACGACTGTATCGTAATTATTTTTTAATGTTACATCAACAAATTTAGTTTCATGCGGAGCAACAACAATTTGATTCTCTGATGATTGCCTCATTGAATAAATAAAGTTGTAATCAGCAGTAGAATCATCTAATTTAGTGGCTTCTTCATCGTAAGCAAATGTTGAATATAGTGAAACAATACCAACTGAAACAAGCATCATAAATAAAATTACAAAAACAGATTTTTTACTCATAAATTATCTTTCCTTTCTATGTTAATATATAGTTAATAATATCTGTAAATGTTAGTCCCCAAACGTATAAAATTATAGCTGACATACTTAAAAATGGTCCAAACGGTATAATATTATCTTTCTTTTTTACTAGTAGATATAAAGCTATTGGAAAAGCAATAAAAGTTGCAAAGAAAATATTACATACAGCCATTGGATAGCCAATTACTAAGCCTACCATGAACATCAGTTTAATATCGCCACCACCAAGTGATTCTTGTTTAAAGGCAACATCACCAATTTTTTTAATAACAAGCATAGTTACAAATGCTCCAATGCCTGCTAAAACTCTTGTGGCCGTTTCATAAAGGCCAACATCTATCATATCAATTATTATTATACTGAAAACGGCAAATATTAATACTTCATCTAAAATAATCATATATTCAATATCACTAATAATTATGATTATTAAACTTGAAACAAATATTAAGGCGCTTAATAATTCAAGTTTTAAGCCAAATACATGGAAGCAAACGGCAAAAAGAATACCTGTACATACTTCAATTAATAAATAGCTTATGCTTAATTTTGACTTACACTCTAAACATTTACCGCCTTGCATTATATATGACACAATAGGTATTAATTCATACCACCTAAGCTTATGGTTACATTTTTCACAATGAGAAGCTGGCGTAATTATCGATTGATTTTTAGATAATCTAGTTGCCAAAACATGGTAAAAAGATCCCATAACACTTCCAAGTATGAAAAAGATAATTAAATATAACTTCTCCATAGTATCTCCTTATATTATTGTTTTATATATATCAAACATTGGAACAACTACCGCTAATAGAATTACACCGACAAGTAATGCTAATAAAACAATCATTATGGGTTCAATTAAACTTTTTAATCTAGTAACAATATTTGTTTGTTCTTCTTGATAAAATATAGCAACATGTTCCATCATTTCACCAAGCTTACCAGTTTTTTCACCAGTTACTAACATCTCATAAGCAGTTTCTGGAAATGCCCAATGATCTTTGAAGGCTACAGACACACCATTCCCTTTGCTAAGATTAATAATAGCATTATTAATAATATCTTTGTATATTTCGTTTTCAGTTATTTTACTCAAAATATCCATACTATCAGTAATAAAAACGTCGTGTTTTATTAGTGCAGAAAAAGTGCTTGTAAATGTTACTAATTGATTATACTTTATAATATCTTTAACTACAGGTATATGCATCACAAAATATTGCATAGCATATTTAAATTTTTGTGATGATTTATATAGTAATGCTATTATCGATATTATGGCTATAATACCTAATAATATGAAATACCAATTATTAGTTACAAAATTACTAATATTGATAATGTTTAGCGTTATTTGTGGTAGTTTTGATCCAGTTGATTCATACATAGATGTAAATTGTGGTACTACATATGTAATAACGAATGTTAATACAGCTATTGCAAAAATCATCAAAACAGAAGGATACGTCATAGCATTAATTATTTGTTTACGATTACTATCTTGTCTTTTATAATATGCAGCCATATCATCAAGAACACCTGTTAAATCTCCGGTCATTTCAGATGTTTTTAACATATTGATAAGCATTTTAGGAAACACTTTTCCTTGCTTCTCAAGGCAATCACTAAATGTTACTCCTCTACTTAGTTCAAATACTATACGACGATATAGCATTTTAATATTATTACTTTTAGCTTGCCTACTTAATATTTCCATTGAATCAAGTAATGGAATTCCAGATTTTATATATGTAGATAATTGCATTAGAAAAAAATTTAAATCTTTTGCAGACATTTTTGTGTTAATTGTTGGTGAAAACAGACCTATACTGGATAATTTGTCCTCATCGATTGAAACTATTTGATAGCCTTTGTTAAGTAAAAAGGCTTCAACATCTGTTTTGTTTTCAGCATCAAAGTAACTTTCAACAATCTTGCCATCTGCTTGTTTTACCTTATATTTATATCTATGCATTTTTACATTATCTTTTGCTTTATTTTGATTCGCTTTGATATTAGTTTGTGGTTTATTTATTGGTTGTTGTGTATTAGTTACTGGAGTGCCATATGCAGCATTTATAGCAGATTGATTATATGCATTATTATTTTGTAAATTGTTTGATTGATTATTGTTCACACTGCCACCACCTTATTATTCATATATTTATAATAATATTGTATCATAAATGTTAGATTTTTTAAACCTTTTTTAAATATTTACATATATTATTTTAGAAAGGAATATATTTATGAATCCTGGAAGATATTTTATGCCTAATATGGCAATAAATCAGACAATGTTGAGAAATGGTTATGGATTATCGCGAAGTGGCGGTTTTTTAGGTAGAATGATTGCTGGATTTCGTTCTTATGATTGGGGAAAATTGTTAACTGGTACAAGCAAAACATTAAATGTCGTAAATCAGACTATTCCACTTGTTAAGCAGGCAAAACCCATGATTAGTAATGTTAAAAGTATGATAAAAATAGCGCGCGCATTTGGTAAAGAAACCGATAATAAGGAAATAATGCATATAATTAATAATAATGGTGAGCAAATTCAACAAAGTAAAAAAAATACTGATAATTATCCAAATTTCTTTATATAAAAAAGACATCATTACGATGTCTTTTGTTCAAGTTTACTTGTAGTGCTAAATGTTAATAACACTGTAGCATCTTGCATAGGATCGGTAACGGCACCAGATCCAGTATTTGTAAAGTTATATCCACTATCAAGCCATACATATAATTGATAGTACTTTGTATGGTTTGCGGTATTGGCTGGTACATCATATGTAATTGTTGTGCTTAGATTTGTTGCACTTGTACTAACGTTTTCGAAGGTACCTGTAGCAAATGTAGCTGTATTTGAAGAGCCATTACAATAGCTTGCAGCAAACGGTGTGTTGTTCGCTGAAACTTCAGCTATAGCCCAGTGAAGATGGCTTTTTTGTGCATTGGTAAATGTTCTACCAGAAACTGGAGTTAGTTTTGCGCTTAATACAAAAGTTGTTGCCATAGTAGTTGTTGTATTATTCGTTGCAACAGCAGTTGCACTACCCGTTAATGTATAACCATATCCCTCATCTGTTGTTGTTGCTGTATAGCAAACTGGTGTTGGTGCTAATGTTTTTCCATTTACATTAGTTCCAGTTATTTTAAATGTTGGCGTTGAGATACTAAAATTAATTTCAGTATTTTCACTAGCGTTTGCACTATTACTTGACCAACTCCACCATGCATATGTACCACCAGCAGCAACGGCCGCAATCATAACAACGGCAATTACAGCTATAATAATACTTTTTGTGTTATTGGTTTTATTATTATTTTCCATATTTCCTCCTTATTATTAACTTAAGCCGGCAGCATTTTGAGATGCTTGGGCACTGATTGATCCAATGAAACTTTTACTTAAATCTTCATTAGCGATAGTTGCACTATTTAACCAAAAATAAATATTATAAGTTGTTGAAGAAACAGCGCCATTAACATTGAATGTTGATGTATCATCATAAAGATTGATGGCAGTATTTGAAAGTGCAGGGACTACACCACAGGCAACGACAGCCGAATTGTTACTACACGTTGCTGTTGTACCACTTATTGCTGTTACTAGGGCTGTATCTGGGCAAGGTCCTTTACATACAGCATAAACAACACTATTTGTAGTAATCGTATTTGTTGTAATATTAAGTTTTAGTCTAAATATACCTGCTTTAGGAGTATTTGCTCCTTTTGATGCAGTTACAGCAGCCCATCCATCACCAGCAGTTGTAGCATCTGCTGCACTAGTTATATTATCTTTAGTACTATTAGCTACAGTTAGTTGCTTAAATCCACCTATTGTATTGCTACCAGAATATGTGAACGTAAAGTTTTTGGATGTTGCATTATTAAATACCGTATTGTTGACCGTTGCATTTACTGATAACCAAGCATATGTAGCTCCAGCAATCAATGCAGCAAAAGCAACAACACCAATTATCGTTCCTATTAATTTCTTCGTATCCATATATTTCCTCCTATCTTAATCTAATTTTATCATATATCTAATTTGTTAACAATATATTTTAATATTTTTTACACTATTTTTTTTAATATAAAATGCTTGCAATCATTTGCACAATTATTTTTTAAGTATTGATTAACGTTTTTATAATTATTTATTTTATTTACCTTTTTATTTTTTTCATCACAAAAACCTTTTAATCTCAATTTACCATAAGCAATATCACCAACAATGTAATCATAATCGTAAAAATAATCTGTATATCTTTCTGTAAATTCTTCCTGATTAAAAGCTTCTTTATAATTTTTAATTAATTCATATTTATGATTTTCTATTTCTATTTTCATAATTTTACCTCGTTCTTACTTTGTATAATCTTTTGAAAAAGCTGATGCAATTTGACGATATTTATAAATGTTTGATCCTGAATGCCATGTAATAAATCCACCTTCTAATCCTGCATCAACTAGTGCTTGAGCTTGATCACTAATTTTTGAAGCATTATAGACAACTGTCGGATTCCAATATGGGGTATCATATGCGGTTATCCACGTTCTAGCAATGGCTGGGGTGGGAATTTCTTTTTGTCTTGCTGCCGCTCCAGTAGCCCAATTATAAACTGTTCTATACGGGTTACTCCAAGTGTCAACATTTCTGCCAAAGTGATCCGTGTATGGCATCGAACTGATAGCATCAACTATATTAGAAATGGCTGGCCAATATTGACCATATGATGTTACATATTCACTTGAGCATTCGCCAAAAACATCAACTGATAAATATGCCCCTTCTTTATGAATTTGATCTAATGCATAGAAAAGGAAATTCTGTATTGCTTCTGCTTTTTCTTCATCATAAGTATTTCTAAAATTAGTACTACTACTTGTCGACATATTGTATGCTGATTCTGGAAATCTAACATAATCAAATTGAATTTCATTAAAGCCCATATCCTTAACTGCTGCTTTGGCTAATTCAACATTGTATTCCCATGCACCTCTACTATAGGCTGATGGCCATGTTTGCCATGATACATTCGAAGTAATACAATCTTCTTTATGATCTTTGCCATAATGTTCATCATTAAAGACCACTATTCTACCTATTGCATAAATACCTGCATCCTTTATTTTTTTTATAGCATTTTGATAATCACTAAAATCATTAATAGCTGTGTCGTAAGCGGTTTTTGAATAATCTTTAGCTATTTCTACAGGATAAGCTAGTGCTCCATCTTTAATATCAACTACCATAGCATTTACACCAGATGATTTAGCAATCTCTAAATAACTATCAATACCAGAAATTGTTCCAGCATTTAGATACATTGCTTTGGCAACTTTTAAAATGGGATTATCCTCAAATTCTACTCTTTCATATGGATAATAATCAAGGGTGCTTGCTTTGCCTCCATACAATTCATAACCATATCGACGGTCTTTATGAGTATCATAAACACCATTTTCATTGTAGTTAGCCTTTGCTTCTTCTTCGGTATCAACTAAATATTTTCGATATACCCAGCCTTCTTTTTCACCATTCTTTATTTTATACAT
>CAZLQU010000028.1:0-11909 GCA_964561805.1 uncultured Muribaculaceae bacterium
ACAACATTGACAGCTAAATCATTTTCACGATTGCATTCACCAACAATCATACCTTCATATACTTCAGTACCTGGTTCAATAAACATTGTTCCTCTATCTTCAAGATTACCAATAGCATAAGCCGTTGCTTTACCATAATCTACAGATACTAAAACACCAAGTTTTCTTTCACCAACATTAATACTCTCTACCGGTAAATATTCTTTGAAAGTATGATTAATAATACCATAACCTTTAGTCATTGTCATAAAATCAGTAGAAAATCCAATTAGGCCTCTTGATGGTATTGTATATTGTAGTCTTACTAAGTTATTAACATTAGTCATATTTTCCATTTTAGCACCACGTAAACCTAATGCTTCGATGACATTACCAACAGATTCTTCTGGAACTTCAATTTGAACTTCTTCATATGGTTCACAAGTTACACCATCAATTTCTTTAATGATAACTTCTGGTTTAGATACCTGTAATTCAAAACCTTCTCTTCTTAAATTTTCAATTAAGATTGACAAATGAAGTTCTCCTCTACCTGAGACTATCCAAGAATCTTGTCCTGATTCTTCGACACGTAAGCTAACATCTCTTTGAGTTTCACGGAATAGTCTATCCCCTATTTTTCTAGCGGTGACATGTTCTCCATCTTTACCAACGAACGGACTATCACTAGTCATAAATGTCATTTTTAAAGTTGGTTCATCGATTCTAAGTAATGGTAATGCTTTTTCTTTGCCAATATCACAGACTGTTTCTCCAACAAAGATATCTGGCATACCAGCAATGGCAACAATTTCACCAGCATGAGCTTCTTTAATTTCAATTCTTTTTAAACCTAAAAAGCCAAATAATTTACCAATTCTGAATTGTTTAATCGAGCCATCTAGTCTAACACAAGATACCATTTCATTTTCTTTAATTGTTCCCGCTTTAATACGGCCAATACCAATTCTTCCTACATAATCATTATAGTCAAGTAAGGCTGGTTGAAATTGAAGTGGTGCATCAACTGAAACATCTGGAGCTGGCACCTCATTAATAATTAAATCATAGATACATGAATAATCTTCGGTTTGAGTATTTAAATCTGGACTTAGTGAAGCTGTACCATTTAAAGCGGAAACATATGCTACCTTAAAATCTAATTGGTTATCGTTAGCACCAAGTTCAATGAATAAGTCTATTACTTCATCGACTACCGCTTGAAGTCTAGCCGTAGGTTTATCAACTTTATTAATAATAACAATTGGTTTGACATTAGCCTCCAAAGCTTTCTTTAAAACGAATCTTGTTTGGGGCATTGTTCCTTCGTAGGCATCAACAAGTAATAAGACACCATCAACCATATTCATAATTCTTTCTACTTCACCGCCAAAATCAGCGTGTCCTGGAGTATCTAGGATATTGATACGATAATCTTTATAGTTAATAGCTGTAGTCTTAGCTAAAATAGTAATTCCTCTTTCTCTTTCAATATCATTTGAGTCCATTACTCTATCAGCAACTTGTTCATTTTCTCTAAAAGTTCCTGACTTTTTTAATAGCTGATCTACAAGGGTTGTTTTACCATGATCGACATGGGCAATAATTGCAATATTTCTCATTTTATCATTCATGATGTCCCCTCCTTCTTTCACACAAATCATAATTATATGACAAAAAAGGAAAAAAAACAAGAAAAAAATTATAAAAAAAAGACGCTTTTAATTAAGCGCCTTTTTTAAGATACCATACTGAACATGTTATAGCAATTATTGCTGCAATCCATGTAAAGAATATACCATTTGTACCAGTTGGTGGATTTGGAACTTCAACTTTACACTCTGCTTTTGTCTTAGTTGTTTTCCTATATCCACCTGAACATTTACTATCGCCAGTAGCATTATATCGCCACTCTAGGATACTACTATCGGCTTTACATTCATAACATGCTTCGGTTTCATCAACACATTGTGCTTGTGTTTTTGTTGTCTTACTATATCCACCTGGACATTTATTGTCACCATCACCATTCGTAGACCATTTCATTTTATGACTATCAGCTTTACATTCATAACATGCTGACTCTGGTGGTACACACTCTTTATCATCAGTAATACTTGCAACTTTTTCTAAAGTCGTTGAGCAATTAGAATCTTGTAGCATACTTGATGGCATACTATTTGATCCAGCATAAACTAACCATTTTATAATCGTTGCATCTGTTGGGCACTTATAGCATCCCCATGCATAACCACTAGCATCAGATGATCCACTTTTACAATATACATTAGTTGTTTCATTGAACGTTCCGTTCAAATTTACTTCGGAACCACTCATATTACCGGATGTCCATTTGCTACATACATCGGTTACTATTGATATACAACTACTTGCTAATTTACCATCTGTTCCAATTTTACATGATTTAATTATTTCATTGTCATGAGCACCAACACCTCTAAAGACAACATATTTGTCACTTATAGAATATGTGCTTTTAAATAATCCTGCAAAAACTGTTATTGTTGCTAATACAACAATGCAGGTTATTGCAATAAGCATTTTATCAATTTTAGTATTCATTATATCACTCCCTACTTTATAACAACATTATATATTATAATTTATATTTTTTCAATAGTTTTATTAAAAAAAGAGTGTTAAACACTCTTCTTTAAATACCATACTGAACATGTTATAGCAACAATAGCTGCAATCCATGTAAATAATAATGCTCTATCACCTGTTGGAGGATTCTCTGGAACATAATTACACTGAGCTTGTGTTTTATTAGTTTTCTTATATCCACCTGGACAACTACTGTCACCTGTATCATTTGTCTTCCACTTCATTATTTTTGAATCAGTTTTACATTCATAGCAAGCTTTTTCAGGAGCTTTAGTTGTTGTAGTTTTTGTCGTAGTTGTGGTTGAACTTGATGGCTTAGTCGTGGTCGTTGTAGTTGTTGTGGTCGTTGTAGTTGTTGTGGTCGTTGTAGTAGAACTTGTTTCAGGCGGAATTGACTTACAATTTGCTTTTGATTTATTGGTTTTTTTGTATCCTCCTGGGCAATCAGCATCTCCCCATGCATCTGTTGACCACTTATATACATTGCTGTCGGCCTTACATTCAAAGCATTGCGAGCATGCGTCTTCGCTTGAAGAACGATCTATAGTCCAGCTACCACTACATGAATCACCTGTACCATTTGATTGTGGATCGGCAACATAACTAAAATTTTGATTATTATTAAACCAATATACATGATATAGGCCCCATTGATATACGCTGCTATCTGTACTACAAGTGAGACATGCCGGATAACGTTCTGTAGAAGTCCACGCTACGCAATAATAAGTTATATTACTTGTGTAAGTATCTGCGATAACAGTTGCTGTTGTTTTTTTATTTCCTTGCGTACTTGGTTTGCTATACCCATCCCATGCATCTGTTGACCAACTTTGACAAACGCCATCAGCAAAACTACCGCAGTCACTATCGATTTTACCAGATGATTTTGTTCTACATGTTTTAATGATGCCATCAGATGATCTGGCATAGTGGAATATAACATTATAAGTACCTGCAGCATATGTGCCTCGGTAAGCAACAATGGTGATAATTCCTACGACTAATAATGCTGCTACGATAATAATATTCGTAGTTACTATATTAGTATTATCTTTCTTTTTATTTTTTTTCATATTAACTCCTTCATACTTTCTCTATAATATAATTATATCACTTTATTCTTATTTAGCAATAATTATTTATTTTATTTTTATAATCACTTACTGGTTTATAACTTAATCTGTGATATTTAGTAATTCCATATTCTTTTATTGCTTTCATATGTTTTTTAGTGCCATATCCTTTATTATTTTTTAAGTCATACATTGGATACTCTTTGTCAATTTCATATAACATATGATCTCTAGTTACTTTAGCTATAACTGAAGCAGCCGAGATGGTGATACTTAGTAAGTCACCTTTAATAATTGATGTTGTGGGAATATCTAAATCTAGAGGCATCGCATCAATTAAGATATGTTCTGGTTTTATTTTTAGATTGTTGATAGCTTCTTTCATCGCTATTTTTGTTGCTTCATAGATATTTACTTTATCAATTATTTTTTCACTGACGATACCAATTCCTATAGCTAGGGCATCTTTTTTGATTATTTCATAAAATGATTCTCTTTTTTTCTCTGATAATTTCTTAGAATCTGTTAATCCTTCCAATTTATAATTTTGAGGTAAGATAACAGCAGCAGCCACAACTTGGCCAATTAATGGGCCTCTTCCAACTTCATCAACACCAGCAATTATGGTTATTCCCTTTTTATATAATTCTTTTTCATATTTATGATTATCTATTTTTTGTTCCATATTATCACACTTTAATTATAAAATAAAAAGAATGATAAATCAATCATCCTCTTCATTAAATAAATGTGAATTCAATTTTATGTATGAGACATCATCAATGATATCATCAATCATATCATCTAATAAAACGTAATCTGGCATTATTTTCTCCTTTACTTTTATTAGATAATAGCATGTTCTCTTTATGAAATCTACACTTTCGACAAAACTAGCTATTTATTTCTAGTATCAATTAAAATGATATCATCCCCTATTTTTACTATTTGGTTCCACATTACGTTATATTCTTCGCGAGAAAATTTTCTTCCTCTACGATCTTCTAAAACTAAATTAGTAATACTCCCCTTTTCATCAACGATGACATCGATGATAATGCCTACTCTTTTACCATCAACAATATTTACTATTTCCTTATGCTGTAAATCTGATAATCTCACTATACCACCTAATAAAATATATTCTACTTAATTAATTTTTTGATATTGGAAAGAGCATTTTTTTCAATTCTTGATATTTGGGCTTGGCTAATACCTAATTCACTAGCAATTTCCATTTGGGTTTTACCAACTAAAAAACGATCTCTTAATATTTGTAATTCTCTTACTTTTAATTTTTCCATAGCTTTTTCTAAGGCTAATTTTATTTCTTTATCATATTCTTCTTTAGGATATGATAATTGATCACATAAGTATATGGTGTCTCCACCATCATTATAGATTGGTTCATACATACTTACGGGTTCTTTTAATGAATTTAGGGCATTGGCAACATCATATTCAGTAACATTTAGGCTATCGGCAATTTCTTTATCTGTTGGAACTTTTCCTTTTTCAGTTGTTAAATCCTCTTTTAATTTCATAATCTTATACGCTAAATCCTTAACGCTCCTAGATACTCGTAATGAGATATTATCTCTAATATATCTTTTCATTTCACCAATAATTAGTGGGCAGGCATATGTTGATAAGGTTACATTGTATGATGTGTCAAAATTATCAATAGCTTTAACTAAGCCTAGGCAACCGACTTGAAATAAATCGTCTAGGTTGTCTACTTTATTATTAAATTTCTTTAAGATTGACAAAACAAGTTTTAGATTACCATTAATGAGATCATTACGAGCGAAAGGATCACCACTATGCATCTTTTTAAATAGTTCAATGTTTTCTTCATTAGTTAATACTTTAAGATTGCTAGTGTTAACACCGACAATATCAACTTTGTATTTAGACATAAAAACTCCTTTCACATCTATATTGATATGAAAGGAGAAATTTTATACAATTATTTACTTGTTAATAAAATATATTTATCTAACCAAGTTTTTAAATTATCAGGGCTTTTATAATAATCAACATCTTCATTAGAATTAGCATCTAAGTATTTATATACTTTACCATTATGATATATTACTAAAGTGGGAGTATATTTGATTTTTTTAGCCAATTTAGTATTTTCAATATCAGTAATATTAATTCTTAAAACTTGAATATTATTAATTTTTGTAAATTCAGTTAATACTTTTTCAAAATCCATACATGAAAAGCAACCTGTCGTATAAACCATAATTAAAAATGTCTCTTTATCTTTCTCTAAGGTCTTAAGGTCAGAATTACTAATTTCTTCGAAAGAAGGATTATCATAATATTTAGTCTCTAAGGAAATCTTTTCTTTGGTACAACCAAACATTAAACTTATTAATAAGATTATTAGAAATCCTCTTTTCATTTTAAACCTCATGTAAGCTATCAAAATCAATGTTGTGGTAATTTAATTTCCAAAAATCATATGATACTTCACCATAAGTTTCATTTTTAATAGTAACATTATTACTACCTTTATAATACCAATAGCCACCAACATCATAAATCTTATTTTCATCCCAGCCAAGGGAAACTAATAATTTCTTTGTCATACCGGCATAGCCGCCACCACCACACATTAAGAAAATATATTTATCTTTGGGGAAGAAATACTCTAGAATAGCTTCTGATTCACGATAATTAGCAACATATTTACCATCTTTTAAACTATATAGAGTTTTACCGGTATATGGTTCACCTACTTCTTTTGGTAAGCCATTTACTTCAGCTAAAAATGGATATGGCAATACTTCAAATCCTTTTACAAATCCTGATAGATAAGAATCACCACCGATATTTTCATAGTGAGCGGTATCCACTAACATACGCATGTCGTAGTATACGCTATCTTTTCTACCAAGGTATTTATCAATAGTCTCCTCGTTAATGTTTTTGTCAATTCCTAATTCGCCACGAAGTCCTTCAGATAATTCTGGTTTTGGTAATTTTTTATTTGAGCAACTACATAATAAGAATATAAACAACGTTATAAGTAATAATTTCTTTTTCATTTTTTCCTCCATCCTTGTAATAATTTTAACATATTTTAATTATTATTAATAGTTATTTTCTTAGATATTTTAAAACGATTGCCATTATCAGAAAAATAATTGTAATGATAAAGACTTCATAATTTTCATATTTTTCTATATTAATGCTGTCACTAGCTAAATTAGCTTCATAATTTTTTCTTGCTTTATCGTTCCAAATGCCAATATTTTTAGCTGATGCTGCTTCTTGTTTTTCAAGTAATATATTAGTATATTTATAATCATCATATAGATATGCCACTTTAGCATAACCATTTGAAACTAAATCTCTTTGGAGTAATTCGCCATCGATAAAAACCCAAGCTAGGATTCTGTCATATTTATCAAATTTCTTACTATTGTCGTCATACTCTAAAACGATTTTTTTAGCTTTTTTTATTTTTTTACAAGTATAGTCACTAGCTTCATTGGCATAGTATTCCGCCATTTTATCTTCTTTTTTGGTCTCCGGGGTATCAACTGCTAAAAGTCTTACGGTTGCTAATTCATCATTTAGATATATTTTAAAAGTATCACCATCAATGCATGCAGCATACTTAACGGTATCAGTGGCATAAACTAAATTTAAGCCAATAAAAAATATACTTATCACAAAGATTATTTTTTTCATATTATCACATGACAAGTATATCATAAAATTAAAGAATTTTCATTAGATTAAGGATGGCAGCCACTACTAACCAAATCGCATATGGAATTTGTAAGTTACCTGCTTTTTTATCAATACTACGAAACTCCTTAATCATTCTTAAGACAGTAATAAACAAAACGAGTATCCAGATAAAAGCAAATGTAAACCATCTAAATTTAAAAAATACGAAACTCCATAATAGATTAAGGATTAGTTGGATAACATAAATGTCTGGTATTTTATCAATCTTTTCATAAATTAAATATGATGATATTCCCATTAAGATATAAAGAATGGTCCACACAACTGGAAAAATCCATTTGGGGATAATACTGTCAATATCACTATTAACGGATGTTAAAAGTCCCACTAAGGCACCTAGTAAAACAGGTATTAAAATAAAACTAATTAATCTTTTATAATTAATTTGCATATAACCTCCTCAATAAACTATATGAAAAAAGAAATAGAAAATTAATACTTTCTACTTCTTATTATGAATAGTTTTTCTAATTTTATTTACTTTTAAAGATAAAGACATCTTCGATACCATCATTTTTTACTTGATAATCATTATTGGTATATTCAGAAATAATATTTTTCCAAAAAGTATAAGCTATTTTATTGTTTTCCATTGGTTGAACTTCCCAATTGCCTTTAAACATACTAAATACTTTAAAAGCAATCTCTTTACCAATATGATTTCTACGATATTTAGGAAGAATTAAAAATTCAGCGATGCATTTGCCATCGTTTAAAAACTTTAAGTTTTCATTAACCATTACCATTCCTAGAATTTTATTATTATCCTTAATGATAAAAGCGTCGCGATCATCATCAGTAAAATAGTTATCAAACCATGGATAAATGAATTTTGCTTCTTCATCAATATCATTATTTATGTACATACTGCCATCATATAATGAATACTCCAATAAGCGATACAAAATATCTTTTTCTTTTATGGTTACTTTATGTAATGTATAATTCATATTAATCTTTCCTTTCTCTAATAAAACCGATAATAGCTGAAGTCATTAGAATACACTCTAGAATAATACCAAATAGTGATTTAATATAGATATTATATGTAATCCATAGCAAACTAACGGGAATACCTAATATTTTAAATGTTTTAGTACTTTTTTGCCACATTGAATATGTTGCTAACATTGTCGCAAAAACGGACATTAAGCTAAGAAAACCATTGAAAGTGATAACTGAAGATACAATTGTCAAAGCATATACTACTAGTAACATTAATATCTCATTAACAGTTACTTCTTTAGGGCTGCCGTTTTTATCATCATTAATAATAAAGACAATATTTCTAAAAATGGAAATTATTATCATTGCTAAACCGGTATAAGCATGTAGGCAAAGAAATGATAAGCCGGCAGATACTTGAGCAGCAATATTAACTAAAAGTATTTTCTTTTTACTTTTTAGTTGATATGTTATGACTAAAAAAACATAGTTTAAAATGATAAATACTTGTGAAAGTATATAGATTGGGGTTAAGCTCATATTATCACTCCTTAGTAATTATAGCACTTTTAAAGAAAAAAGCCTATAGGCTTAATTAATATCTTTTTCAAGTTCTGTGCGATCCCAAATTTGAATTAGTTTTTGATTGGCATAATCTTTATTTTCTATACTAACACAGTTGTTAGTTACAATGATACCGGCAGATACATGCTCTTTTTCCATATCTTTTAATGTTTCATTAATGTGTTTTTGAGTAATATTTTCATTTAAAAACACTTGAATTGTATAGTAAATTTCACCTTTTTTAGCAAAAATGTCATTATCGTTTATTTTATCACGATCTGATATTCTAGTATCGTCTAGTCTTATTCGTTGATAGCCTTTTTTCTTTAATAATTCATTAATATAATTTCTAAATTCTCGTTCATCAACATAGTTGTCAATAATAAATAAATCGTTCATATACTCACTTCCTAAGTTAATTATATCATACATTAAAAAAGATGTCATTTGACATCTTTATATAAACATTGGTTCTCTTGCAAACACTTTTTCTTCATTATATTCACTTTCGTCAAATAAGACGATTTTTTTAGCTTTTCTCGTTTTGGGAATATCGATTAAACGTTGGTTACGGGAACCTCTGAAAAGTAAACTTAAATCTCTTTCTTTAATTAGGAAAGGGCCATCCACTAAGACATCGATATACTTTAAGAATTCTTTGTAGATCGGTTTCTTTTCAGATAGTTTTAATAGTTCTTCATACGTAAAACCGGTATATACCCAAATATTATAGCCTAATTTTTTACAATATTTAGCTATTTCAGTACAAGCATCAGGTTGATACATGGGATCACCACCACTAAATGTTATGCCTGTCTGTTCTTCAAGTTCATCAATGGCTTTTAAGACTTCACTAACAAGTACTAACCCACCACCCTCAAAATCCCATGTTTGAGGATTTTGACATTCAGGACAGTGATGAGCACATCCTTGTGTCCAAATAACAGTTCTAAGACCAGGTCCATCAACGATACTGTCGCTTTGAAGATCGGCTGCTAAACGAATATAATCTTTAGTTTGTTCCATGAGTTACTCTATCATTTACTTCTTGTTTTTTAGCATTGTTGAATCTATCAAGAGTTCCAACTAAATAACCAGTGATTCTTCTGATGCGATCAAATTTTACGCCTTCACCGACCATTTTTGTTCTTTTTACATCTTTTTCCATTATTTACATCTCCTTTTTTTCTATTTATCTTCCACAACTGCAGTCGTAACAATTTACTTGTTCCATAGGAACTCCTTCGCCTTCGTGACGACCACATCTTGGACAAACATCTTTAATAACGCCAACATATCCACATACTGGATCACGGTCTACTGGATGGTTGATGGCTCCATACCCAATGTCATTATCATGCATGATTCTAACAACTTTCTCAAAGGCATCAACATTGTTAACAGTATCGCCATCTAATTCAACATATGAGATATGTCCAGCATTAGTTAAAGTATGATATTTTCCTTCAATTTCCATTTTGTGTTTAACACTTGTTTTATAATAAACTGGTACATGGAATGAGTTGGTATAATAATCTCTATCCGTAATACCTTTTAATTTACCATAAATTGATCTATCAATAGCTACGAATCTACCAGATAATCCTTCAGCTGGGGTTGCTAAGCAAGTAAAGTTTAGATTATATTCTTTGGTATATTCATCACATTTTTGACGCATATGTTTAATAATTTCTAAACCTAATTTTTGTGCTTTATCAGATTCACCATGATGTTCACCTATTAAGGCTTTTAGGGTTTCTGCTAAACCAATAAAACCAATTGATAAGGTACCATGTTTTAAAACAGTTCTAATCTTTGTATTACCTTCAAGTTTTTCACTGTTTAGCCAAACATGAGAACCAAGTAAGAATTTAAAGTTTGCTTTAGTGTTAGAGCATTGACACTCAAATCTTTGAAGCAATTGGTTTTTAACCAAATCCATTACTTCATCTAATTCTTGATAAAAGCCTTCCATATCTGCTTTCTTTCTTTCTCCAAGGGCGATACCATGTTTAATACCAATTCTTGGTAGATTAACTGAGGTAAAACTTAAGTTTCCACGTCCTGGAGTTACTGATGGGCCACATACGTTGGCAAGTACTCTAGTACGGCATCCCATATAACCTACTTCAGTTGTATAATCACCTGGTACTAAGAATGGTTTATTGAAACTAGAATCTAGGAATGAGAAGTTAGGGAATAATCTTTTAGCAGATACTCTACATGCTAATCTAAATAAATCATAGCTAGGATCTTCTTTATTATAGTTGATTCCCTCTTTTACTTTGAAGATAGAAATTGGGAAGATTGGTGTTTCACCATGGCCAAGTCCTTCTTCTGTAGCAAGTAAATAATTCTTTATAACCATTCTTCCTTCTGGTGAAGTATCAGTTCCAAAGTTAACACTAGAGAATGGTACTTGGGCACCAGCTCTTGAATGCATAGTATTTAAGTTGTGGATAAAAGCTTCCATTGCTTGGAATGTTGCTCTATCTGTTTTCTTTATTGCATTTTGATAAGCATATTTAAATAATTCTTTTACTCTTTCACTTTTGGCAAGATCATCAAAGATACTTAAATCAAATTCGATACTATCTAATTTATCAATTATTTCAATAACTTTATCAAAATTGATGAAATCACTGAATCCTTCAACTTCAAGTAATTCATGTAATTCTTGTTTAAATTCTTTTTTAAATGTCTTTAAAACTCCTGGGGCCATATAATAATCAAAGGCTGGTATACTTTGTCCACCATGTTGTTCATTTTGGTTTGCTTGGATAGCAATAGCTGCCAAAGCAGAATATGAAGCAATTGAATTTGGAGTTCGCAAATAACCATGACCTGTTGAAAAGCCATTTTTAAATAATTTATTTAAATCAATTTGCGTACAAGTTGTTGTTCCCATAGCCCAGAAATCCAAGTCATGGATATGAATAGCACCTT
>CAZLQU010000029.1:0-11873 GCA_964561805.1 uncultured Muribaculaceae bacterium
TCAGTACCAAGACCATAATCTTTCATATTATCAGACCCACATACCGGACATTTATGAATATTCTTAATACTATAATTACAATAATGACATCTATTAGTATTACTTGTTTTATGGTACGTTAAAGAAATATCACAGTTAGGGCATTTTAGTACATTTCCACAATCTCTACACGTAAGAATCGAAGAATATCCCCTTCTATTTAACAGTAAAATTACTTGCTCATTCTTACTAAGTTTTTCACTAATCTTTTTACTTAATTCTTCTGATAAAATAAAGTTCCCTTTTTTAACTTCTTTTTTCATATCAACAATACTAACTTCTGGTAAATGACCACCACCAGCCCTATTTTTTAAAGTAAGTAATGTATACACTCCCTTTTTAGCTCTGGCAAATGATTCCAAAGAAGGTGTTGCACTACCCAAAAGGACAGGACACTTATGATATTTACCCCTTAAAATAGCCACGTCTCTTGCATGATATCTTGGATTATTATCTTGCTTATACGTGCTTGAATGTTCTTCATCGATAACAATGATTCCAATATTGTTAAGAGGGGCAAAAATAGCACTTCTAGCTCCCACTACTATTTTTACTTTCCCATTCATTATTTTTCGGTACTCATCATATCTCTCTACATCAGATAATCCACTATGTAATATGGCTACATCTTGACCAAATCTTGTAATAAATCTATCTACTATCTGTGGTGTTAAACTAATTTCTGGAACTAACATAATTGCCGTTTTTCCACATTTAATTACCTTGTCAATTAATTCCATATATACTTCTGTTTTACCAGAACCAGTTACTCCATATAATAAGTATGTATTATCCTTATTTAAATTAACTTTACTAACAACAAATTCTTGTTCTTTATTCAATTTAACTTTATGGTATTTACCCGTCGTATGACTAACATAACGATTAGCTTCCTCATATTCAAACTTGATAATTCCCTTTTTAATTAAAGTATTGATACTACTAGATAGATTAGTAATAAGTACTCTTTCATCAGTAATCAACTTTTCCAACACCTTAATTTGCTCTGGATATCTGCACCCTTCAATATATTTATTAGCATCTTCAAAACTAACATTAAGTCGTATATAACGATTCATTTTAATGTTAATATTCGTATTCTGACTAGCTTTTAATGCTTTAGGGAGCATTGCTTGATAAATTGCTATCTTGCTACATAAAATATTTTTTTGTATTTCATTACCTAACCAAAGCATTTCAGTATTTAATACAGGTTCAGAATCACAAATATTAGTTATCTCTTTCAATTCATAATTATCACTATAATGATTAGTAATACCTAAAACAAAGCCTTCGATATTTTTATTATTAAAAGGAACTAATACTCTATGTCCTACCTTAATTTTATCCCTTAAATTAGTTGGTACTATGTATGTAAATTCACGATCTACTGCTTTAGCGCCATATTCAATTATTACTTTCACGTACATAATACCACTCCTTTATTTAATTATATCTATGAATAATATCAAAGTCAACAAACAAAAAAATAGAACCTAAGTTCTACTTTTGTGTTCAACACTCTCTAATTTATATGTTCCATTTCTCTTACGATATGTAAAACGATAATATGTCGTATTAGCAGTTAAATTAGATAGCTTTGTTACATCACCATCATAATCACCTAACTTATTGTCATGATAATCATATAAAACTCCATCTTTTAAATAACTAACATTTACATCCATTGATAATTGTTCCTTATTAGATGAATATCCATATAAATGTAAAACATATGTATCTTCACTTGTACATTTTCTAACTTTTCTTGTAATTGTTCTTCCATTTATACTATATTCATAATTACCATAATTATAAGTTTTTATATCATCAAAAAGCTTAACATCATCATAAAATAATCTTTTTTCAGCATCATTAATAAGAGCAATATCGAATTTATCTTTAAGCTTACCGCTTTTATCTAGATTACTAAATACATAATCCATAAGATTATTATTACTCATATTGATAACATTTGTGGCTTTAGCATCCAAGCCAATATCTAAATGCATATCCCCTGAACATGAAACATCAACAAGATTGGCATATAATTCCCTTACTTCAGATGGATAAACATTATATATATCATTAAGTGCAAATTTATCTTTTCTATCAGTAAATATAAAAACTAAAATAACAATTAAGATAATTCCTAAAATTATAAATGTAACAATTCTATTTCTCTTAACTTCCCAAAAATCTCTTAATTTTGCTTTAATTTTACTAAAATCAATTTTAATTTTCTTTTTCATCTTTACTCACCTTTAAAAAAGTCCCTTTTATAAAATATACTTCTTATAAATCTCCACATTGCTTTTCTACCAGTAAGCCACGATATTCTTACTCCATTGTTATTATTATTGATCATTTTATTTACTAAATATTTTGCTACCACATCAGGATAATCACCGAGAATATTATATACCCGTTTATTCTTTTCACTTAATTTAATCTTTTTATCACGAAAAGCATTGACAATAAAATCAGTAATCATTATACCTGGAGAAAGTGCCCCTACAATGATATCTAGTTTGCTTTTTTCACATTCCTTAGCTAATGCCTTAATAAAATATGTAACTCCTCTTTTAGCAGTTCCATAGATTGATAAACCCGGAATAATTGCATTATTAGAGCCATGTCCTTCGACTGTATATATCCTTCCATAATCTTGTTTTTCCATGACTTTCATTATGTGTTTTGTTGCTAGAATCGTCCCTTTCAAATCAATATCGATCATTCGATTAACTTCTTCATCCGTTAATTCCCAAATTAGCTTATCCGGTTGATTAACACCAGCATTATTAATCCAATAATCTATTATCCTATATTCTTTTTTCACAGCTTTAATTAATTCATCAAGATCACTACTTTTAGTAATATCACAAACCATACCCATAACACTGCCAGTACCAGTTTCACTAAGTAGTTTTGCTCTAGCTTCTTTGACATCTTTCTCAACTACATCGCTAATAACGACATTGTAGTTTTTCTTTCTAAAGCACTTAGCCATCTCATATCCTAGTCCTCTAGCACTACCAGTTATTACTACTGTTTGTTTTTCCATCATATCACCTTCTAATACTCTTTTAGTGTTAACCTAACTTTATACTTTGTACCATAATAATCTATATAAACTACATATGGTGTCTTATTACTTAATTTACCAACTTCATAAACTAAAATATACTCGCCCTCTTTATCAGTAATATATTGCTTTTTATAGCAATTACCTAAAGATTTAAACTTATGACAAATATTTTTATCCGCGCTATATTCCTTATTACCATCTACAAAAACCAAGTCACCAACATTGAATTGTTCTTTTACCCCACTCTTATAAATATTAAAATTAACTATAACATATTCAGTGTCTTTAATACTTGCATGATAACTATTTTTAATAGATAAGTAGTATCTATTTCCAAAATATTCATTCTCCCCATAAATCTTATATTTAAAGTTTATATATTTATAAGCTTTATATCCAAGAATACCAAAGACAACTACTAATATTGTAATAATATATCCTTTAAATTCCCTATAAAAGTATCCAAATTCTCTTCGTCCTTTTCTTGCCATTCTAAGAGCATTAGTTGTATCTATATTAGCATTAACTTCAACTTCTTCACTATCGGCTTCACTTAAATTAAGTTCATGTAAATCACGATTAAAATCAAATTTCTTAAGATCAAAACCAAGTCCTCTAATTAACATCGAAAAAACTGTATAATACTGGAATAACAAAGCTATCGTTAAAATATCACGATATAGTCTAATCGTTTTTTGTTCCATCAAAACATTACTAAAAGTACTCATATAAGAGAATAATGCTACCAAAAATACTGCAATTGCCACATATATAGCTATCGTAAATTTATATAACCTACGTGGTTTATCCTTATATTTAAGTAGCCATTGTACTAAAAAGCATAATATAAGTGCTATTAATATAATAACAAAAACACCATATCTGATATACATATCAGCATTGTATCTATTAGCACTATTTTCTATTACATTTTTTAAAAATTTATAAATATCTCTATTTTGAAGAGCAACAATTCCAAATAAAACTGTAATAACTAAATGAATTAATCTAAAATATTTAATCAAAAAGGCATAAGGTTTCTTTAGTACCATATCTATCACCTATTATAATAATACCATTTTTTTTAATATTTCTCAACTATTTATGCTTATATAAAATTAATTGTTCTGGTTGTAAATAAATATTTTCGTTTTCCTCCAAAAGTTCATTTGTATTTACCTTAAATATTTTACTAACTTCGTCAAGTGTATCACCAATTTTTGTAAAATACATATTTGTTCCCGCTTGTGGTACTAATAAAATTTGATTAGGATATATATAATCATCAACATTTAAACCATTAAGTGATGCTAATAATGTTACACTAATCTTATTATCATTAGCTATCTTAGATAACGTATCGCCTTTTCTAATTATATAGTAATTAAAATATTTACTATTCATTTTGGGTATTAATAATTTTGTTCCCGGAATTAAATCAATCATGTAACCATTAAACTCTTTAATAATATCTACAGGAACATTATATTTACTAGCGATACCATCTAACGTATCGCCAGACATAACTACATAAATATCATACATTTTATCACTCCCAATATAAGATATTCCAAAAGATAATTTTTGCCATAAAAAAACCAAGATTTATTCTTGGTTTAATTTCTTTTTATCAATTGCATATTTCTTTTTCTGTTCAACCATTATTTCCGTAATATTGGTCTCTATTTCTGGAAGTGCCTTTGGATCAATGTTTGTAATTGTAATTACTTCTTTAATCGTATCTAACGTTACTCCCCCAAAGATAAGTCCCTTACGAACCGTTAAGTCATTATACATATCAGGTGTAACTGTTAAGAAGAAATATCCAAAAACTACTCTCCTTCTAGCAACCATAATTCTTTTGTCTGTTAAAGCCACAACATAAGTATTAAATATCTCTGACATACTATCATTCTTTTGCCCTGCAAACATATATAGTATTTTTTCACCCGGATTTAAATGCTTATCAATAATCTTACAATGTTGTTTTATTCTCCACGCAATCGTAAATGGATACTTTTTCAAAAAACTTTTTACTTTTTCATAACTTCCCATTTTTATCCTCCAACAACTACTCTATCTTTAAAGAAGGCTTCAATTGATTCTTTTTCAACATATCCACCAATTGAATCGACAATTCTATCTCCTAACATAAATAATGTTGTTGGTGTACCCCATTCATTCTTCTTTAAATATTTATTCGTAGTTGATAATTTATTAAACTCTTCTTCTGTTAAATTATCCGTATTAATATATGTTACCGCTATTTTTTGTTCCTTGGCAACCTCTTCCATAATTGGCATATATTGTTGACAATATCCGCAGCCTGTTCTCTCGATAACTACAACAAAAGCATCTCCCTTTTTTACCATATCTTCGTATTCACTATAAGTTATTTCATGCAAACCAACTTCCCCACTAAGTGTAAGTGGGAATTCAATATCAGGTAATTTTTCAGTTCCTTTTGTAGAACATATTCCAACCAAAATTATAACTAGAAAAACACCTATTAAAATAATATCTGTCTTTTTCATACTTCCCTCCAACTAATATTCTACTATTAATTTACCTATAAGTCAAATTAATAAAAGACATTTCTTAAGTATAAACCACATGCTGGAGCAGTCTTTCCAGCTTCTTTTCTATCCTCATGTTCTAATATATCAATAACATCTTCCGCTTTCCTTTTACCTTCACCAATTTCAATTAATAATCCAACCATATTTCTAACCATATACCTCATAAACCCGTCCCCAACAAAAGTAATTGTAATTTTATTAATATCCTTACTATCTCTTTCAATTTTCGTATTACTAATTATTCTTACATAATCACTAATCTCATCATTGGTTTTTGTAAATGATTTAAAATTATGCTCCCCCTCAAAAAACTTAAGTCCTCTTTCCATCTCATTAATATCTAATTTATTATTATATTGATATATATAATTCCTTTCAATTGGATTATATTCTCCCATATTAATTTTATAAATATATTCTTTCCCTATTACATTATATCTAGCATGGAAATTATCACTTACGATACTTATATCCTTAACATATATATCATCAGGTAACAAGGAATTAATTCCTTTCATTAACTTAGAACATTCTATTTTCTTATCCATATCAAAATGAGCTTTTTGACATAACGCATGCACTCCTGCATCAGTTCTCCCTGATGCACATAAACTAACAGTTTTTCCACCATTAATAGAAGTAAGCACACCCTCAATTACTCCCTGTATAGTTCTTTCTTTTACCTGTTTTTGATAACCATTAAAATTAGTCCCATCATAACTAAAACTCATCAAATATCTCATAATATCACCAAAATAATTATACATAAAAAATGATTAAATGTAAAACATTTAATCATTTCTTTTATTAATTAGTACTTCTCTTAAAATACCATACTGAATATCCAATAGCAACTAATCCAATTAACCATACAAGTACTACTGAAGTAACACCAGTTTGTGGATTAGTGTCTGAACTAGAACTTCCACCAGATCCAGAACCACCGCCTGACCCAGAGCCTCCTCCAGAACTAGATACACATTTATTACTACTATTCATAGCATAGCCACTTTCACAGCCACTACAACTAGATTGACTAGTAATTGATGAAACTAACGTACCACCACTAGGTTTACTACTAGCCCATGTATATTTATGATCTACAACATAACATGCATATGTAGTAGTAGATGGTGTATTATCACTATTATCATTAGAACCTGATGGATTACTTGGTGTTGAACTGCTGCAGTTTGGATTTGAATTCCAAACGCATGCTTTTGTTGATGCATTATAACTATAGCAAGCACTCTTACACGCACATTTCGTTTTACTAGAGTTTTGCACAAGATTCTTTGTACTATCGCAGGTACAAACATTATTAGCCCATGTGCCTCCACTATTTGTACATGTACTTTCATTGGTATCATCTGGAGTAGTATCACTCCTATCACAAGAAGATGTATTTCCGGCATACACAGTATGTTTAGAACTATGATATCCTTCGTCACAAGGCCAACAGATTTTATTTTTTGTTTTTACATGAGTATCTTCCAAACACTCTATATAGCAATCATTTTGACTATCTGCAGTTGCGCCATTAGATGTATAGCCAATTAAATTACAAGAAGTACACGTACCGCTACTATCTAAATACTCTCCATTTTTACAAGTTATTCGTTTATAACAGTATAAAGTGCCTGAACTATATATATGCGAGCTAGCAGTACATCGCGCACTACCATATGCATTTACACAAGTGCCATAATCATATTCACCACTAAATTGACTACAGTCTCCATTTATAGTTTCGGCAGATTTGCTACAAGTCCACATAACATTGTTATCTTCATTTACATATTGACTAGAAGGGATACACGTCCAACCACCATTTTCACAAGAATCTTTGCTGCCGGTACAAACTCTTCCACGGCATTCGTGCGTTGCTTCAAAATAAGTCCCTGCTGAACAATTGTAATATGTAGTAGTAGCCGCATACGTACCCTTTGCTAAATGAGTGCCTGATACCATTGTTACAAAAACTATTGCTACTATAGCAACAACCGATATAGATAATATCCCTATCCATTTATCATATTTTCTATCCATGATTCACTTCCTATATTTCTTTCTTATCCAAGTCATTTATTAAAGCTAATTGGGCTTCTGTTAGTGATTTGATTCTTTCTTTATATACTTTTATATTCTTTTCTAAAAGCATTCTTTCCTGTTCTGTTTTTTCAGCATTTATTAATGCTTCATGAACTATTGAATTAGCATTATTTCTGGCTTCATCAATTATTACTCTTGCTTCTTCTTTGGCAGAGTCTTTTATTCTATCACTTATTTCTTGAACTGATAATAAAGCTTTTTCTAATTTAGTCGTATCTATATTATTTTCTTTTATTTTTTCAAGTTCAGTTATTCTTTCTTGATAAGCCATGTTTTCAGCATTAAGTTTCTCTAATCTACCAATTACAATATCAATAAATCTATTTACTTCATTAATATCATAACCGTTATTTACGATACTAAATCTTTTCATAACCCACCACTAGTCTTCGATATCTTCTTGTCTTTTAGCATCGTCATCAGTGATAGAGCCCTCTACATTAATATTCTTTGGTGTACATAGGAAAATACCTACGCCTATTTTTTGTAAGTCACCACCAATAGCGTATACTGTACCACTTAAAAAGTCGATAATACGTTTAGCTTGTTCAGAAGTAACTCTTTTCATATTAACAACAACAGTATTTCTTTTCTTTAAATGATCTGCTATTTGCTGACTTTCTGAAAATGCACGAGGCTCAAGTAGAATCATCTTACCAGAGCCAGCTGGCATTGTTACCGCTTCAGCTGTGTAGTAAGAGTCTTCACTATTATCTTCGTCTGAAATTATTTCTTTTATTTTTCTTCCAAAGGCCATACTAAAAACCTCCTCTATCTTTATAAGACAATTCTACCATAAATAAAAAGAAAATTCAACAGAATTGTTGAATTATTTTTTGATTGCAACTAGTTTATTAATTTTTATTCCTTTATTATAAAATTTAGTTTCATATTCCGTCATAATATTATCTTCATCCAAAGAATTTAAATCATTTGTTTTATATGTAATTTGATAGCCATATTGTGTTAATGTATCCAAGGAATAATTAAATAGATTTAGATTATCTGTTTTCATAATTATCTTTTTAGTATTTTTAAATATATTATCATAAATATTTAAAAATACTGGGCTTGTTAATCTTCTTTTAGCATGCCTATCTTTGGGCCATGGATCAGAAAAATTTAAATATATTGTATCTATTTCTTTATCAAATACATTTTCTATATATTCTGTATCCATCTTAATTAGTTTTAGGTTTTTTAAATCTACCCCTTCTAACTTCTCAACAGCTCTTACCATCACACTATCATATTTTTCAATACCAATATAGTTAATATCAGGATGACTACTAGCTATTCCTATAATAAAGTCACCTTTACCCATGCCTATTTCTATACATAATTTATTATCATTATTAAATATACTTTTATAATTACCTTTATAATCTTCATAATCCTTTATTATATAACTTGATGCAGCAATCTTAATATTCGCATACTTAACATTTCTTAATCTAATATTACCAAATCCTCAACAATACGTATTATACCAAATATTAAAACTCGTTTCAACCAAAATTTTAAACATTTCTAGTTATTAGCATATAATACTATGAACGGAGGGAATATGAAAGATAAAAGAAATTGTGGAGATAATATGTATCCAGTATATCCACAAGCAGTAATACCCAACATGGTAAATCCAGCATTCACAGGACCTATGATGCCACAACCATTACCATATTACAACTATAATCAAACAAATATGAATACAAGTGATATTAATAGTATTGAAAGAAGATTAAATAGCTTGGAAAATAGAGTTAGTAATTTAGAGAAAAAAGTAAATAATACGAATAATACACCAAGTTATAACGCTGGAAATAATAATACTTATACAGATTCTAATTATTACATGGTTTAAGCCATGTTTTTTTGTATATTATTTTAAATTATGTACATAATTTATTAGGTGATAAAATGAATATAGATATTAGACATAGCATTAAAGATAATTTTAAAGATAGTAGTAATGATGAAATAATTGAATCTATTGAAAGTGCAATTAAAGATTCAGATGAGATTACCCTACCTGGTTTAGGGGTATTCTTAGAGATTTTATGGAAGAATTCAACTAGTGATGAGAAAAAAAGTATTGTAGATAAAATAAAGAAAGGTTTGTAGCCTTTCTTTTATTATAAATAATAATTATTAACTTTTAAGTTTATATTTGGCATAGTCTTAATTTTCACTTTATTCATATATCTATGACTATTACCAAATATATAATCAGTAGTATCTAACTCTAAAGAACTATCATCCATACCATATGCATTCATAAATAATTTATAGAAAGTATTAGATATATCAATTTCTTCTAAATCATTTTTACTAAGAACTCTTTTGGAACTTATCTTTTTCAATGCTTTTTGATACATTTTTAAATATTCTTCTCTATCATCATTATAAAATCTATCATCATAATCCATTCCAAACGGCAAAACACGTTTTGAATCTTTCTCAAAACTATTAGAAATATTTTTTATTTTTTTATTTAGTATTATAATCTCTTTTTCTCTTATTCTATCACTACTTAGACTATTATATATATCAACACTAGTCATATTATCAGTAATTACTGCATCAAATATCTTAACAATCCTAGGTGATCTTGTAAGCTTAGTTTCAGCAGATAATCTAAATCCAAACTTATTACCATAAAAATGATAAAAATTTTTCAAATCTATATTATTATTTTCTAACAATCTTTTTGTATAATAATAAATATTATATTTTATTATTTGATTATAAATAGATAATTCAGATAAAGATTTTCTTTCTAAATCAGTAATACTATTATTAATACATGGTAAATATAAATTAATTAAGGATTCTAAATATTCAAATTTTTCACTATTTAATATATTTTTATAATTATGTAATAATTTAGTTAAATATTCTCTATTTTTAAAAAAATCATCAATACGCTTAGACATAATAACCTCTAATTATCTTTACTTAAACTAAGTATTTTATTCTTAATAATACTATTTTGATATCTTTCATTAAAATCTTCATCATTAAATATAATATCTAAATCATCTTTACTTGCATTTTCTAATAAAGCATTTCTTAACTCTACTACATTTGCTTCTTTTACATCAAGGGCAAATCGATAAATATACTCTATATTCTTGCTTTCAATAACTGCATTTTCGTGCCTAATAATGTCCGCTCCTTTAATATCCCTAGCAAATACAAAATTATATTCGGCATTAAGACTTTCAATAACAACACTCCCGTGCTTTAATATATCTGCGCTAGGCACTTGAGATGCAAATAAATAATTCCAACGAGGATCTTTACTTTGTAATACCTTTGTTGCAATTGCATTAACATCAGACCCTTTTACCTCAAGAGCAAATAATGTAATATATTCTAAATTATTACTATTAAATACAACCTGTTCTAGTGCTTTTACATTAGCATTTTTTATATCTTTAGCAAACTTATAACACCACTCTGCATTACCACTTTCTAAAATAACTTGTTCATGTCCTTTTATATTTGCACCTTCAATATTTAATGCATATTTGTAACATAACTCAGGATTTTTTGCATCTAATACAACTTGTTCTAAGTCTATATCATAATTTCTCCCTTTATAAACATTATACGCAATTAAATAACAATAATTAGCATCTTTACTATCAATAATAGTTTTTATTAATTCATCTCTAGATTGCAGATCAACATTACTTGAAAGTATTGTATCATATATTAGTTTATTGTCCTTACTATTAATAATGTTTTCTATATGCTTTTCAATATAGTTAACTTTAAGCGTATTAATAAAATAATATGATAAGTATGGATTCTTTGATTTTAAAACTGTATCTTCAAAAGTATCTTTTACATACTTACTACCCCTAGTTCCTCTTAAATTATCTAAATCATTAATTATTTCTTTTACATTACTCATATATATCCCCCAAACTTTAAATTTAAAATCTAATTTTATCTTCAACAAATTTAACTATATCATCTACATTAATAGTAACTTGTTCCATAGTATCTCTAAATCTTACTGTTACTGTATTATTATTAATAGTTTC
>CAZLQU010000030.1:0-11478 GCA_964561805.1 uncultured Muribaculaceae bacterium
AAGAAAAAAGAAAATGTAGTATTTTCTTTTTATTTAACTACTTCCAGTAATTTTTGATAGATCTTTACCATTGCAAAAGTATCAAGTTCGCAATATCTTAGTAGTCTTTCGCGAGTATATGCGACATCTTCTTTCGTCATATTTTCCATTGCTCTAAAACTACTCATGGCTTCAGAGCCATTATGGATTAAGTCTAAGTTGTGATAATCAAGGGATGGATCGCCGGGAAAAAGAGATGGCAATACTTTCTTTATTGACGAAGAACCTTTCATGTTTTTAGTGTAATAAAAGTGATGACTAAAAGGGTCTTCCAAATCTTTGATATTACTATGAATATTCATTAAATGTTCACTTAAATCAGGATAGATTCTAGCAAGTCTTTTGATAACACTTTTTTCAAAACTCATATTATATGCAAGAGTACACGTATCTTTAGGGATATCATGAACAAGTTGTTCAGCTAATGCTCTACGGGGATCAGTGCCAGCAATGCCTAGGAATTCAGTATGTTTTAATTCTCCCCCTTCTTTTTCATAATAATGAAGAGAATACTGAAATGGTATTTGCTCATATGGATGAACATGATCATATAATGGTACGGGCATTTGATATGTTTCAAAATCCAAAAAATACATTGGAAATGTCAGTGTTTTTAGAAATTCTTTGATATTGTATTTGTCAATATAGTCTGGTAAATCATTTAGTTCAAATTCAATTCTTTGACGATATGAATCTCTAATCTTAACATGTAATAAGTCTTCGAATGTAAGGCATCCTTGTTTATAGAATTTTAGTCCGGTAACACCTGGTACTTGAGTAATATTAAAGACATTAGGCTGAGGAAAATCTCTTGTACAATATTTGAAGAAGGGACAAGGATATGGTTTAAAACAGTGTTCATCAATGTCTTCATCACGTTCTTTCTCATTTTCAACATATTTATTGATTTTGGCAATATTTTCTTTGACGATTGGTTGAAGTTCAATTGCTGTTTCTGTGATATCAGTTTCTAAGAATAGTTTAGTTATTTCAAGAGGCCCAATGCGTTCATATTCATTATTGATAACAATAACACTACATTTAGTCACATTATAACCTAAACTAGTTAGAATATAATATTGATAACTAGCATCATTAATATAGACATCTTTTAATTCAGTTGAACTTTTTACTTCATAAATTTCAAATGTATTTTTTTGTTTTCTCAAGATATCAACACTACAGAAATTACTTTCATATTTGAATGAAGCTTCGGTAATAACAACATCTTCATATGATTCGATAGTACTATAAGTATTATTAATCATTTCATCTAGTTTATCTGTATATTCAATATTAATGTGTTCACCAAATAAGTATTTAGCAACTTCATGGACAGCGTTACCTTGTTCCATAATACTAGTAAGATCTTTTTCTTCTTTTTCATTTGGTTTATATTTTTCTAGCCATAGTATTTTAGGGCATTGTATCCCTTTACAATAACGTGATTTAGATAGGTTCATACTTCACCTCACATATTTTCAACGATTTCTTCGAAAGTTAAGACTTTGTTATGGTAGTCTTCGACTAGTTTATTTGCTAATAAACTAATTGGTTTACCAGTTGTAGTAATTGATCTTGCGGCAACGGCATTATTACTTGCTTTATCAAACAATGTTTTAGCGCATGGTTGCTTTTTAATGCCATCCCATTCCATTTCTTCAAGGTAATATTCATCAATTTCTACGATCTTTTCATCATGAAAACTAAAAGTAATATTATTTACTTTAAAGATATATAAATTCCCTTCATTTTTGGTCATACATATTTTAATATTAGGAATATGATGATCATTTAAAACATCAATAATCGTTGCTATTTCTTTTTTAAACTTATATATATCATGATCTTTATGTTGTTTAGCATAACTATTGCATAAGTTTAGAGCAGATAAATAGATTAAGACATCTATTTCACTATTAATAAAGAGATTATCTAAGTAATATAATGCCCTTATAAAATCTTCATCTTCAATTTTTTCTATTTCACCTGTATAATTTTTAGCATATTCATTTAATAACATTGTTAATTCATTCATATTTTACTACCTCAAATTTATTATAACATATAAAACAAAAAGAAACTTAATAAGTTTCTTAGTTTTTGCTTTGTACTTTATTTAAAGTTTCTTTAATAACTGAGGTATCAACATTATTTACGGGATACCAGCCATATTTTGTCATTTCATCATATGTTCTTGCTTGACATGACATTATTTCATTTAAATTATCTTTTAAGCACATACGGACATCATTATTAGATGACTCTAGGGTACCATGAACATATACCTCAACAGTACTCTTTAGAATTAATAAATAATTATCCATAATTAACTTATCATTCATTAGCTTTTCCCTCCAGTAAAGTCATTAGCTTTTCTTTCATAGATGTGTGTGTTTCTAGTTCTTGATTCATAAATGTAACTAGATTTTCATCTTCAAGATTGTTAATTCCTTCATTAATAATTTTAATGATATTTCCTTCATGTCCTACTGCATCTTCAACATATGATAATTCTTTTTGGGTCATAAAAAATCCTCCTTACTTTTATTATGGAGTTTTTTTTATTAATTAAACATTATTTTAACTTACCAAATACTTTTGCTAAGTTATCATTAATGACTAAATTAGCTTTATGATCATATGGAGTTTTAGTTTTATTAATGATCACTAGGTATTTGCCATTAAATGAATCAACCATTCCACTAGCAGGATATACGGTTAGAGATGATCCACAAACAATTAACATATCGGCATTGCTAATTGCAGTTAAACCACCTAAAAAATCTTTTTCTGGTAATGCTTCACCATACAAAACAACATCTGGTTTTACAATACCACCACAAGAGCAGAAAGGTACACCTTTACTATCAAAAACATATTTAGCATCGTATTCTTTATGACATTTAGTACAATGATTTTTATAGATTGTACCATGAACTTCATAAACTATTTTACTGCCTGCTTTAGAATGTAAGCCATCAATGTTTTGAGTAACAATGGCTTTTAGTTTCTTTTTATTTTCCAACACTTTAAAGTATTTATGAGTTATATTAGGTTCTACATTCAAGCAATTAAAGTTTTCTTTATAATATTCATAAAACTCTTCTGGATGAGTCCAAAAACATGCATTACTTAACATGTATTCAGCTGGATATGGTGATGGCTTCTTGTATAAACCGTCTTTACTGCGAAAATCTTTTAAGCCACTATCAGTTGATACTCCTGCCCCAGTAAAGGCAACTATATTATTTGATTCATCAATCATTTTTTGTAACTCTTTTATTTTATCCATAGTACTACCTCAATTAAAGTATATCATAAAAATATTTTTATGATATAATAAAATTGTAGTAAGGAGTTGTAACTATGAATTATGAAGAAAAAATAAGGGAGTTAACTGAAAGAGTTGAAAAATTAGAAAAGGCAGAGAACAAAAGAATCATTAAAAGAAGAATTGAAATTATTACTAAAGTAGTTATTGGTATAATTATTTTAATACTTTTATTTATGGCATATAATTATGTTAATACGACGATTATTAAACCATATAAAGAAAAGATAGACTATGTTAATGAAAAAGTAGATACAGTTCAAAGTTTTGTTGATGATAAACTTGGTGGATTCAGTAAGTATTTTAAGTAAAAAATGCAACCTACAAGGTTGCATTTTTTATTATCAAGTATTTTTTATTTATTTAACATTTTCATAATTGATCTAGCGGCATCTACGCCATTATTTCCAGTTGATTGATTATAAAATTTACACATACTCTTATTTGAAATTACAATAATTTTAAAAAGATAATAATATTTAATCATCGCTCTCTTCAGGGGGCGTTTGTTGATATTCTTTTATGTGATTTTATTGGTTATTATTATTGGTTATGAGTAATTAAAAAATTAGCCTTTTCGACTAACTTTTATTTTTTTGCCACCTAAAATGCCACCTAAAATAACATTTTTTATTATGTATAAATTTATATACTGTTATTATTAATTTTTGTTATTATTATTGCCCTATTATCTTCAACAAATTTTATCGGCTTATATTGACCTGCAAAAAAGTATCTATCACCATTATTATATCTATAGAACAAAAATAGTTTGGTATGATTATTATAACCGATTATAATATCTCTACATATTCTATTAGGTAAGTGGGAGAACTGTAAATTATAATATACATCTGTAAATTTTTCTGTTTCCAAATAGTATTTCATTTGTGAATTTCTAATGATCCAATGGTTGTCATATGGACCATCTTTTATCTGACTTTTAATAATTATGAAATCATTTTTCTCATTATAATACATACCTTTTTGAATATTGAAATTATTAGCTAGTGCAGAAATGTTCATTGCAGTTAATAAATCATTTTCTTTTATTTTATCGATACTTATACTTTCTAATTTGCTTTTATCATAACTATCTAAAATATCCAAAGCAGTTTTCAAACCAGCATTATGAATAGCAGTATATTGTTCTTTTTTTTGATCCAAAAAGTATTGGCTACTAAGAAATCTTGCAATATCGCCATCGTAATCTAAGGCCTTAATTTTTGAAATAAAATTATTGATATGATTCTTATATTGTTCATCCATATTATTAAGTAAAATATTTTCATTTTCCAAAATACTTTTTTTTAAATCCATATTATCCCCCATTGATACTTTTAATAGATATGTCTTTAATGTTCGATAAATCTACATCATAATGAACATTTGAAATACCATCTGGAATATTATCTATTTTTGGCAAATCTTCTGCATTATAAAATTTAATTTGATCATATACTTCAGTTAATATACAATTAATTCCATTATAATGTTCATTTATACCTAATTTCTTCATTTGTTTTTCTAAATTAATTATTTGCTCGTTATTCAGTAATTTCATTGTATCTAAGCACAAATCATACAAAGACATACCAACTTCTACAGGCTTCAACAATAATGAAACTATATACACTTTTAAATGTGGTCTATATATTTGATCATGACTAAATGTATGCTTTCGAAAATCTTTAACGGTTGTCTTAATTTCAATCTTAACTTTATCGTTAATTTCCATATCATATTTGCTCAAAAAATTATTGTGCCATTGTAAATATATGTTACTGTCTAAATCATGCACATAGTTCAATAAAGCTAATTCACCATATAATCCAATTTCAGAAGCTACGTCTCTAACTGTTGATGAATTAAAAATGGTTTCTAATGAATTAAACAATTTTAACATTTCATCTGAAGAAAGGGCTTTGTTGGGCTTCAAAAATAAATAGTTCCCAACTCTTTTGAAATGTACTATATTTTCTTCATCAGTTTTTTTACAAATTAATATATGAAATAGACCAATATTATTAGTATCTATACTGAGTTGAACATTATTTTTCATACAAAAAAAGTCATTTTCAAATGATAGACAATTCATATCATTTCCTGAGTTTCTTACTAAAATAGTGCTATATCCTTCATTATTTGTACATGCTACAACATTTGTGTGACTTAGTTCATCAGCACTAATATCAGTTATATATTTATTCAAATCTTCTTTCATTCAAACTCTCCTGTTACATAATTAGTCCAAATTTTATCATATGGATAATTAATGGTTAAAATTGGGATTATATTATTCTTATTATTTTCATCAATATAAACATTGTGAACTTGTACATTTAATGTATCATTATAAATTGCTTTATCACCAGGATAACCATTACTTACTTGATAACTTTCTGGTAATTCTTTTATAGCCATTCCGTTAGCAATTGTACTACGAAATTCATTTTCACCATCACGCATTTTAACCAATACAAATTTATCTTCTATATAATTGTTATCTATGGCATCTATAATTATTTTAAATACAAAACTATTTATACTACTATCACGCGGAAAAATTAGTTTCGAAACAACCTTTTCATAAAAGTCTTTAAGTGAAATATTAATATAGCATTTATGTTTATGCTTTCCTTTAATACCGCCATATAAATATTCCTTTTTTTCACAACTGCTGTGTTCTAAATCAAGTAAATATTGATTAATTATATTATAATTATTTTGATAATCCAATTTGTTGTCATAGTTAATTGATTTGCTATATGAATATCCTTGTGAAATTGACCCAACACGTATTGTTTTAGAAACAGATTTTCTTGTTAATATCAACTTATCGTTGTTCATAACGAATATGCGTTTCATGTATTGCATTGGCTTATTAATTTTTAAAAATTCTTCAACTGTCTTCCATAAAAACTCTTCATGAGTATTTATGTCCACAAAATACTCCTTCATCTCATTTGTCATGTATACCCTACAAAGATCAAGATAAGACTCTTTATATCCAAACCATCTAGCTCTTTGCAATACGCTATCAATAGGATTTAATTTCGCTGTTCTGTAAATATATGTAACAGCTAAATTTTTTATGGTAATTCCTCTTTCAAGCATATTTCCACCTACAAATATCTTGTATTTATAATATTTATCAATTCCTTCATCCATATCTCTATTGCTATCTTCTGTTGTATTAATCTGAAAAACGTCAGTTCTATTGAGATTCTTTTTTACCTGATCAATTAAATCATTAAAACTAGGATAATAGAATTTAATATTTTCTTTCATATCAATATATACTTTCTCAAATTCGCCCAACAAGTCATCATATCCAAATGATTTTGCATCTGATAGAACTGTAGTAATATTATGCAACTCAGATTTTACTCTATCATAAACTGTTGATTGAATTTTTGTTTTTGATGAAGGGTGTACAAGCATGCTATGCTGACTATTATCGTCTCTTAGAACCCTTACAGCCGATCCTATTAAGAAATACTTTAAAGCCTCACTGAAAGATTTCGGTATGCCTAATTCAAAATCATCTGTATCGGCAATGGCTTTAACCAATGGATTTTTGCAGGTATCATGAAAAACAGATGCTCCTGTATATCCAATACCTGGCTCCACCAAAACGCAAGAATCAGGAGACAAGTTGTTTAACCTTGTACTTAATAATAGATTCGATTGCGGCGTAGCTGTTACACTTAAATATGTTCCTCTTTTAATGTATCCAACACAAGTCAAAATAGACTGACTAATTGTTAATTCCCTATTTTTGGCGCCCGGTGAGTATTCATCACCTTCATCATCAACTATTAAGGACGGTACATCATTTAATGATGATGTTAATTTTTCAAGTTTAGCTAAATTCTGTTCACTCGTTGCAGACTTATGCTTTAATACCATAAGTATAACTTTACACCCGTTGTTGATTTGTTGCTTAATTCTTGCACTGTCGGCATTATCGATATACATAATTATTACATCATCATTGTTGGCGAATTCAGATCGTACTCTTTCGTCATTTTGCGTTAGTAAATTGTTTTTTGTACCTCCAATAACGTATGCTATATCATATCCATTATCAAAAGCTAGTGCTATCGATGATATGAAAAATGCCGTTTTACCGCTTTGAACCTTACCCAGGCATAATACTTTTGTCATGTTTTCATATTCACTATTGGGATTTACGAATTTTGTTAATGCTTTAATTGAATTTGAAAAAACACTATTTAAACTTTCTTCTGACCAAGTTTCAAGCATGTGTTCTTCCAATTTTTTCTTATATTTACCATCTGTTTTAATATTTGTTAGATATCCTGTATTAGAAAAAGCACTATTTTCTCTAATTATTGTATGTTCCACAATATCACCTACTTAATACTTGTAACAATAGAATTAATAAGTTGAATTATTTTATATGCATCTTTATTTCCACTGTTTTTTGATGTAATTATTGATATACAAATTGTAATTACAATTTTTTGCATTAATTCTATATTATCATTACTGGTTTTGTAATTTTCAAAATACGGTAATCCCGAATTAATCTTTAAATCAAACTCATTATTTTCTCTTGTTTTCAAATCTATCCAATTGTCATAGTCGTTATTAACAAAATTAACATAAAAAATATAATCAACATTTGAAATAGAAACTATAGTCGGAGTTGTTTCCATATCATTATCTACATTTGAATTATTATTTTTAGGTATATCTGTATTTTCCTCATTAGTAGTTATAATTTTTGATATTTCTTCACTATTGACAGTAGAAAATGATTTACTAATATTTGTAGATATCTGATCTTGCTTTTCCTTTGATACAACTTTCTCATCTTTTCGTAGTTCACATGATTTTTTAATTAACCAACCAGCTGCTTCTTGGATTTCAGCTATAAATTTTTCTTCTATTTCACCTTCCCACATCAACTCATCTTTTGTATATGATGGCTCCCAATTATCTCCTTTTAAATATATTTCACCAGTAATTCTTTGATATGAAAATGAATTTGGCTTTCCTAATAGTTTAGTTGGTCTATAATGCATTTTGATAACTCGACCTTTTCTAAATATATTAAGTCCTGAAAACTCAGTATTTCCGGTAGTTCTAATGCCAACCCATCCTTCAAAGCAATAATCTTGACCATCTACTTCAAATTTTCTGTTAAAAACAGTTTTATACTCAGAATTGTTATCCGGATTAATCCACAATTCTGGTGCTTCATACAGTACAGGTTGCTTATTAATGGTTAGTTCTAAATCACCATTTCTAATATCTATGGCATATATTTCCGATAAAGTGCTCATTAATGATTGGACCTTATTAGGAGTTATTTTTTTATTTAAGTTTTTGATGTAAATTGTTGTAAAGTGCTCATTTTCATAGCATTCATATTGATCAGCATCAATTGTATCTGGTGCATTAATTGAAATATCATCTACATCCATTTCAATTATATACTTATTTTTTGAATTAAATTGAGTGGTTTCAACTGACCAAAAAGACCCTAAACATGTTGCTGCTGTTTTAAGTCCCATTCCCTTCTCACTTCTACCAGATTTATCTTCTGGTGGAGAATTTAATTTAACGGCTCTAGAAAAATCATCCAATTCCATGCCATAAGCATTATCGTGTATCTTAATATACTCCGGATATATTTCTAAGTCAACTTTAACTTTGTTTTGCCCTATCTTTTTTAAGGCATCTCTGTTTGTAAAAAAACTTTGTGTAGAGTTATCTATAAATTCTGCAAATGCGCTTTCTATTTTATATGATTGATTTTTATATGTGCCTAATATGCTTGAATCAGGCCTAATATCCATTGCTAATTTATTCATTAATAATCCTCCTTATAATTGATTAGTTTTTCGAATGCTTGCTTAATTACTTCAACGTTAACCGCATTTCCGAATTGTTTATATGCCTGCTGATCGCACCTATTAATTATAAAATCATCTGGAAAACTCTGTAATCTTGCTGCTTCTCTAACCGTGATTCTACGCTTATATTTCCCTATAATTGGGATCTGAACCAGTGCTACCAAAGCTGGAAAACAATTTGTGTTTTTTACTCTAATACCTGATGGTCTAAACTGTATTACACCTTCCCACAATGAATTTATTTCTTTCCCACACTGCCATTCAAATTTTCTTTGAGTTGGGGTAAATGCGGATAAATAATTATATTGTTTTTCCCACTTGTCAACAAAATCCTTGTTGTTGTTATATAATTCATTGTTTTTTCTTATAAATTCTTTCTTCCAATCAGGCATTTTTGACGTTGGAGATTTTTTAAAATAATCATACCATATTGGAAATCCAATTGTTTTTTCATTAATTCCCTTATAAAATTCATCCCAGGCATTAAGTACATATTTTTCGTGTTCACTAATATAATATTTTTTTGCTACTTTTTTCTTTTCAATTACATCAAATATACAATTATTTTGTTTTGTCCTAAGATTTTTAAATTCAATTTTTAAATCTTTCTTTTTATTGTCTGGATCATATATGCCCAGTATTACAACTCTATCTCTTAATTGTGGTATCCCTAATTCATGTGGGCTCAATACTATTGGCTTTTCTGTTAACCTATATCCTATCTTTTTTAAATGCTTATAAATGACTTTCCATGTTCGCCCATGATCGTGTGTTAAAAGATTCTTAACATTTTCTAAAATGATATATTTTGTCTTATGATAACTTAGAATACGTTCTATTTCAAAAAACAACGTGCCTTTAGTTTCATCTTTAAATCCTTTTTGATATCCAGCTTTAGAAAACGCTTGGCATGGAAAACCAGCGCATAATACGTCGTGCTCGGGAATATCTTCTGCTTTTACATCTCTTATATTGTGATTTGAATTAATTCCATAATTTTTCAGATATGTTTCGATTGCATATGGATCAATTTCTGATGCAAATACACATTCACCACCCAATTGTGTCATAGCCTGATGAAATCCACCTATTCCAGCAAACAAATCAATAAATTTAAATTTTTTTTTCATTAATAATTCACCTTATTATATTTTATATAGTCATCAAGAAAGAATTCAAAATTATTTGGGGTAAATATCCATATTTGTTGTTTTGAATAGTTTGTTTTAATAAAACCTTTTTTATATCCTTCTATTAATAATTCTGTACTTACATAGCACGATCTTGTTGTTTCGTGATAAACAAAATTATATGCATTCCATGCAACCATAATAGGGTTGTCATCGAAATTATAATAACCAAGTATAACAAAGAAAGAATTGTTTGAGGTTGATATATATTTATTAATATCTGCTTTTCTTACATTAGTAACTTGGACACGCCGTATATTCGGTTTATTATACCAACCGGCACCAGTTATATTTTTATAATACATTATGATTTTATAAATTTTATTGTCCTTAGCAATATGAACTACATAAGGAGATGATTTAATATCAATATTTCCAATCAATTTATATCCACTTATGTTAATAAAATTATCAAATTCATTAATTAATTTTAGTTTGCTATACTTGGCATCTTCCTTATTAATTATTATCTCATTTTGTTTGTTGACATTATAATAATACATTATTACCACCATTCTAACATTTTTATGTAATACTATAATTAATTATATCATAAAACTATACACTTTTTTTATTTTTGTTAACAAAAACTATCAAAATTTTCATTTTTTTATTAGGCTTTCATTAAATATAAATAGTGGAGTTGCTAAAGTGTTTTATTATCGCTTATGAACAGCAATCATGCCACCTAAATGCCACCTAAATGCCACCTAAACCTATTTTTGTTCATCTTCCAATCTTTGTAAACCCTTGATTTTCCTACAAAAAATGAACGGAACACTTAATCGTTCCGTTCTTCAGGGGGCCTTGGTTACAACTTTTCGGTAATTGCCAATACCCGTAAACCCTTGTAAATACTGGTAAAAATGCAGATTCATTTTTTAAAGTTACTCTCTTCAGTACGAATATGGAAACCCTTATAAACATTGATAAATAAGGATTTGGAGAGTATCTAAATAACGTTTTTTATATTTTTTGTATCTAAAACGTATCTAAAATCGTATCTAAAAAAGAGCAATTATTTTGC